>CAZSVU010000185.1:0-17039 GCA_964610275.1 uncultured Polyangiaceae bacterium
CGGTGATGCCGCCGGTGTTGTCGGTGATGCCGCCGGTGTTGTCGGTGATGCCGCCCGTAGCCGAGCTGCCGCCGCTGCCGAGCGAGCCGCCGCTGCCGATGAGACCGCCGGCACCAACCAAACCACCGGCGCCGAGCAAACCGCCGCTTCCGACAAAGCCGCCAGCGCCCACCAAACCGCCAGCGCCCACCAAACCGCCGCTGCCGAGGGCGCCTCCGCCGGTGCCGTCCGGCATGCCGCCCCCGACCCCCTGCCCCCCGATGCCAGCGCTTCCCGATCCATCAGCAGTGGAAGATTCTGAACCTTCATCCCCACTACAGGCTACCGCTAGCGTAAGTACAGCGAGAGCACTGACCACAACCCGGGAGTCGAACTGTCGCATGTCCCTACTATTCCCGAGTCCAAGCAGACCGATCAGCGCAATCGCAGAACTGCGAGCTCGTCTTGGTCATGAGCGGCCGGACCTGCTTCCTGTGCGGTGCCCGGCCACCCCGAATTCACCTGCACCCCACAGACCGCGACGCGCGTACTCCGTTGAGAAGCAGTCGGAGCGGAGATCGTGGTGGTTTCGAGCTAAAGGAGAATCGGCCGGCGATGCGCCTCATCTCCCTGCTGGTCTGGTCGGGACGCGCCAGCCTGGCCACACGTGGCTCTCTCGCCCTTGAGAACCTGGCCCTGGGGACGCCCTCAGTTATGAACATGGCCCCAATGGCCAACGAAGCCTCGAGCCGGTAGCGGCGGTTCCCACCCGCAGTTACCGGCTCGAAACGTATTGGGCTGTCGCACAGCGTCTTGATGGGCTGCCGCCCGTGCTCCACCTGGCGGGTGAAGAGGCCCAGCAGGTCGTCCAAGTGACTTCTCACCGCGCGCCCGAGCTCAGGGCCCGGTAGACGCAGCGGGGCTTTCTGGGGGGCGCTGGCCAGGATGGTGTCCACTTCACGAAGCCGCGCTTCGCGTGCGGCGATAGCGGCAACCACGGACTCCGGGCGGTCTACAGTCCCGGCGAGCGCAGCCACGAGACGATCGATCTCACCGCTCAGACGCTTCCGCTCTCCCCGTTGCCTGAGGCCACCGCGCCAGCCCTCGACCCTACCGGGAACGACTGGGCGCCCGCGGGACGTTGCGTCGAGCGGCACGCTGGCTCAGCCGAGCGAACTCAGGAGAACAGGGCCACAAACAGCCCTGCAGTTCGACAGTTGTTGCAGTTGCACGCGGGCAGGTCCCGAATCGCTCGGGACCCAGCGGGGCAATCTACGCCTTCGAGTGGCGGCAGGCAGCTTTGGCTGGTAGACGGTGGGTTCTGGTTCGCGAGGCTGGCCTCATCGTGAGCACCTCACAGCCAGCAAATGGACTCAGACTGGAGGCGCCCGCTTCTGGGTGACCGCTCGCAGAGTCAACAGTTGGAAGAAGCAGAACGAAATGGCTGAAGGCACAATTAAGCGTAAGACCGATCGCGGATTTGGTTTCATTGACACGGGTAGTGGCAAGGACCTTTTCTTCCACATGTCAGCTGTCCAAGAAGGAAGCTTCGAGGACCTCTACGAAGGACAACGCGTGTCGTTCACTGAAGGCCAGGGCCAGAAGGGTCCGCGTGCCGACGACGTGCGACCGATCTGATCCGCGGCGTTTCTAGCTGGTGTGCCGGGTCACGAATGTGACCCGGCGCGCTTGCCCCGCGACCTTCCATTCCGTACCGTAGCGCCGCGCGGACTGCACACGGTCGAGTGCAACCTTCACCCCACCGCCTGCCGCCCAGCTACGGTTCCAGCACGAGTCGATCGACCTGGTCTGCGACTCCGGGCGGAGCGGTTCCGTTGCGCAAAATGATGTGAAACTCCAGGTCACCGCCCCGCGCGGGGTCGTACCGGTACCCATTTAAACTGAGTCCAACGTGCACGCTCTGTACCTCTGCACAGTCGGCGGTTCGGTACGGCAGCAGATCAGTCGCTGTTTCGCACACGAGGGTGGTGCCCGTACCGAGCTGCAACGAGTTCAGGCTGCCGTTGGTGTTCAAGACAGCCCCAACCGTACCCGGAGTATCGAGCCCGACGAGGCGCTCGTCTGCGGTGCTAGCAATCACTTGGACGGGGATTTCGACCCGCGAGATGGCGCCGTACGCGTAGCCGGGGTAGCCACACGCGCGCGTCGCCGTGATGGTGGTCGTTCCTGCAACCGTCGTCCCGCCCGAAGCGGGCCGCCGAGTCGCGCCCGCCAGGAACAGCCCTGAAGCTCGAGCGCCCATTCATTCAGGCGCTCCGCCACGCCGTCAGCGACCAGCGTGCAGGTCTCGGGGACCCTCAGTGCGCTCAACCACCGCCGCGTCGGCGAGGGGGTCGAGCATGACGCTGAGGGCCCGTGCTGCTGCCCGGGATGCCACCAGGTCGCCAGCTCGCAGCCCGCGGAAGACGGCTGTCCTGGCTCACAGCACGGCGAGCCGCTTCCGCGCGATCGATGGCGCGACCGGCAACGAGGCACTGACGGGCTCTTCAGGCCGGCCGGTTTCCGGTCCCGACATCCGAATCGTGCGTCCACCCCCCGCGGCGGCGGCTCCGAGGCGAACGCGTCACTTGTGAAGAATCTCCGCCCGAAGTGCGCGCACGGCCCCACTGTCACAGCACGGTTCGTAACTCCATCGAGGGGCACGTTTTTCCACTGACTCTGAAATGTCGAAGACCCCGGGAATGGCTCTCGCTCGCCTTTTTGGCTGAGGTTCTCTCCTGCGGCGCGCGAGCACCTGGGCTGATCGGAGCAATCGCACCCCGCGATCGAACTGCCTGACAGACGAAGGACGATTGGCAATGAAAAACAAGCCGTTGGCGGTCACGGTACTGAGTGTTGCCGCAATGGTCTCGTCGTGCAGTACGGATTACTCGGCCGATTCGGCTACCGGAGGGGCGGCCGGCGCTGTGGGAGCGGGTACCGGTGGAGGCACGACGGGCAGCGGGGGCGCCGTCGGCAGCGGTGGGGCCATCGGCAGTGGCGGGGCCGTTGGCAGCGGCGGCGCCACGGCCGTCGGGGGCGCGTCCAGCGGAGGTGCAGTCGGCGCGGTCTGCGGCAACGGGATAGTCGAAACTGACGAGACCTGCGATCCGTCCACGGCGTGCCCCACGACCTGCGACGACGGCAACGCCTGCACCGTCGACCAGATGACCGGCAGCGCGGCGGACTGCAACGTCGAATGCAGCCACACGACCATCGGCTCATGCTCCCCGGGCGATGGTTGCTGCCCAGCGGGCTGCGAGGGGGTCGACACGGACTGCGGGACGACCGGCGCCGGCGGCTCCGTGACTGGCGCCGGTGGCTCCGTGACTGGCGCTGGCGGCTCCGTGACTGGCGCTGGCGGCTCCGATACCGGCGCCGGTGGCTCCGTGACTGGCGCCGGCGGCTCCGATACCGGCGCTGGCGGCGACGGCAGCGGCGGCCTGGTGACTGGCAGCGGTGGCGACGGCAGCGGTGGCGAGGTGACCGGAAGCGGCGGGTCGGCCGGCACCGGCACCGGCGGCGAAGGGACCGGCGGCGATGGCACCGGCGGCACAATCGTGCTCAGCCAGCGGCCGTGCGACATCTACGCGGACAACGGCAACCAGTGCGTGGCAGCGTACAGCATGGTGAGGGTGCTCGCTCGCGACTACACCGGGCCCCTCTACCAGGTGCGGCGAGGCGCGCCAAACCCGTACCAGAACCCCGGCATCGGTGGCGAGACTCAGGACATCGGGTTCGATGAGAATGGCTACGCCGACGCGGCCGCCCAGGACGCATTCTGCGCCGGCACCTCGTGCACGGTCTCGGTCCTCTATGACCAGTCCCCCATGGGCAACGACCTCAGGCGCGGCAACGCGGGCTGCTACACGGGCGGCAACGGAGCCGCCGCCGAAGACGACTACGAGTCCGACGCGACAGCGCAGCCCCTGAGGGTGGGTGGCCACGACGTCTACGCCCTGTACACGAATGTCCACGAGGGGTACCGGAACAACGACGCCGTGGGGACGGCCCAGGGTACCGATTCGCAGGGCATCTACATGGTGGCGGACGGCACTCACTACGGCGACCCTTGCTGCTTCGACTTCGGCAACGCCTCAAGGGATACCTGCTTTGGCCCAACCGGCATCATGAATGCGCTCATGCTAGGAACCGGTTTCTGGGGGATGGGCGCGGGGTCGGGCCCCTGGATGATGGCGGACTTCGAGCTCGGTGTCTGGGCCGGCGGCTACCACGGCATCTGGCCCGGTATGGCGGACTACATCAATGACTTCGTGCCCCCAGGAGAGCCCCCAATCACGCTCGCGGGAACAGAAGTCCCCGAGAACGAGATACAGTGGGAACAGAACCCCAGCGTGCGCCATCCCTACGTCTTCGGCGCCCTCACGAGCGAATACGTGCAAGGCGAAGGCAGAAGCCACTACTCGATCAGGAGCGGGAACGCGACGGCCGGCAACACACTAGTCACCGCGTATGACGACTGGACGGAGATTGAGTTCGTCCAGGAAGGGGCCATCATCCTGGGCGTCGGCGGAGACAACAGCAATTGGTCGTGGGGAACATTCTATGAAGGAGCCATGACGGCAGGCCGCCCGACGGCGGCCACGGACCAAGCCGTCTACGCGAACGTCCAGGCTGCCGGGTACGGGCAGTAGGGTAGGCGCCAGCGGCGCCCACACCGGGCTTCGCCACCCCGAGCAGTGCTGCGGATCAGGAGAGCTGTTGGCCAGCGCCAAGCTGTGAACCAGCGAAGCTGAGAACCAGCGCTAGCTGGACGGACGTGTACGCATACTCGACGCCTCACGGCCGGCCTTGGCTGGCCAACAGCTCGGCACGTGCCCGTTGCTCGGCGAGGGTGCCGGCGACCGAGCTGTGAGAGCGCAGGCAGGACAATCGCGTACGGGAACTCGACGCCCTATGGCCAGGCTTGGCTGGCTAACAGCTCCGCAGACAACCAGTACGTGCAGGTGATTCAGGAGAGTTGGAACTTCGAAGGATGTTTGGAACCGCAACGCTGCGGCAGGCGGAGAGGCTGAAACAACACTCGAAGCGCGATCTTGCCGCTGACTTGCGGGCCAAGGGCCGCTGAGATCTACGACGCCGGCTTGACCAGGTGCACGACGGTGGCTGGACCGGACGGGAACCGTTTCTTGCCAACCGCCGCTCTGATGCACTGCTCTTCCGCTCCGCCTGCCAGCGCCCCGCGCAGGGACACGGTCGCGCTGCCCTGCTCGTCGAGCTCGACCAAGACCGCCGTCTTGGATTCATTGGAGCACGCCAGGATGTCCGAGGCCACGGAGTCGACCCACGCTCGGACTTCCTCTTCGACGCCAGGGCCTTCTTTCGGCACGGTCGGATTCGGTGCACGGGGTTCCGGGGTAGGACCGCTCGGTTCCGGCTCCTTGGCGCTCTCCGCCGTCGCCACCTCGGGCCGCGGGAGAGCCTGGACTGCGAAGACGTTGGCCGCGAGAAGGCGCACGGTGCTTGGCGTGCGGAGCTGCTGGAGTTCCCCCGAGCGCAGCAGCTTCGCTCGACACCGGTGCTTGACCCCGGCCTTCGGAATCTGGATGAGTCCACGATCGTTCACTTCGACCTCAAGCACACCGTGCTGTCCAAGACATTGCACGAGCTGCTGGTTGAACTCAGCCGAGAAACCAGTGAATAGCTTGCCCTCGAATCCCACTTCCTCGAACTGCTGATCGCTCAGCTTGGCTCTGGCCGCTGCCATTCTGGCAAATGAATCCCAGTCGCCCTCCATCACGTCCACTGCTACGAATCGATCGCGAACGCCCTTGGGCAAGCTCAGCAGGGCCCTGGCACGAACCGCCAATTCAGGATCGAGCGTTTGTGGATCCTGAGGCTTACAGTCGGTCCCACCGGCCACGTCAGAACAGACGTAGAGCGATCCCCCGCACGCCGCTCGCCAGCTGCGCGTCTCCTCGACGTAGCCAAACACCGCCAGGTCGCCGGGAGGGCACCCTGTGTTTCCGATGGACACTCTGGCCACCTTCTTCGGCGACGGTGCGCATCCTGCGATGACCAGCGCTGCGCCCACCCATAGAGCAGTTCGAATCCTCCGCTGCATAGTATCCCTCACCGCCGGCTGAAGGTGGGCGGAATTATATCGCGGCTTGGCACCCCGCGAGAACCCCATCCGAAGGGTTGGTGTGAGCGATCATGGCCGGATGGGTCAATCGGGGCCAGCAGCAGGTGATCGAGTACTTGCTCGAAGAGAACCGCGTTCTGCGCGAGCAACTCGGCGGCCGACGCCTTCGGCTGACCGACACTCAACGGCGCCGGCTCGCAGTTCGTGCCGAGGTCCTGGGGAGGAAGGCGCTGGTGGGCATCGCCTGCATCGTCACGCCGGACACGCTGCTGCGGTGGTACAGGAGCCTGGTCGCCCGGAAGTACGGCGGAAGCCGCCGTCGGGGACCAGGACGGCCCCCGACACAGAGTGCGCTCGCCAAGGTCGTCGTCAGGATGGCGTTGTCGAATTCGGGCTGGGGCTACACCAGGATTCGCGGAGTTCTTCGTAACCTCGGTCACAAGCTCGGTCCGCTACTCGGTGTTGTTCGTGATCGACCTCAAGACTCGTTGCGTACACCTGGCCGGTATCGCCCACGACCCGTACGGCGACTGGATGGAACAGATCGGCAGGAATCTGACGGACGCCGTCGACGGCTTTCTCAAGAACAAGCGAATCGAAGTCGTGCTGCCTTCACGAGTTATCCGGGGGCTAGGTTTCGCTCGGTGGACCGATGCGCGGTCGGGCGAGGATTTCGCACACGCGAAAGTCACGGAAGCGCGACGCTGTCTGCACGATGGTGGCGGTGTCCAGGCCACCCCCGCCGAAGCCGGTACCGCTGAGGGTGAGCACCTCGCAGTCGGGTGGGACTGCCCCGCTCACGACGGCCCAGACGGCGACTACCAGACCCACGCGCACGCCCACGGAGATCCAGTCGAGGGTCTGCAGGTTACTCTTGGTGAAACTCTGGAACCGCCGCCAGTCGATCCGAGCCACTCGGGCGCCCACCTGTTCGAGTTCTGCCACCACCTCGTGCGACAGACTGCAGGGCACGGCCTGCACGCCCTGTTCCCGGAGCTTGCGCTTGTGGGCGGCGAACTGTGGAGTGTAGTCGTGCAGTTTGACCAACGGGAGCTTCAGGCCGCTTGGGTTGGTGACCACCACGACCTCGAAGTCGGCGCCGAATTGCGCGAGGGCGGCGCGGGCGCTCTTGCCTGTATCACTCGCCACCACCACGTGGCCCAACTCGAGCGCGCGAGCGCGCTCGAGGGCAACCTCGAGGGTGCGCTGAGTGTTCTGGGGACCGGGTTGATCGAAGTGGACTACGCTGATGGATTGGTCTGACATGGCCACCCCTGGCTAGCCTTCGCCGGCGTGAAGCTCGATCACGCGTGCCGGCTCTACCACCGCGTGCAGCAGGAACTCCACAGCGTCAGCGGGAACGTGCGGCGGAGTGCTGAAATCGAACCTGCAGCTTGCGCTGTTCGAAGCAATTCTGAGGTGCTTCAGCTCGAGGTGGTACCGGCCGCGGAACGGGTCGAGCGGCCGACTGGGCTTGGACCGCTCCCCACCAGGCCCAGAATGCACCAATGCGTGCGACCAGGTCGCCCGAGGCGAGGGGGGAAGTGTGCGACACCGGTGGCGGCGCGCGCCTCGCGCGCCGAAGCGCAAGCAAGGCCAGGACGCACACAGCGAGTACTCCTACGGCCCAGCACATCGTGGAGCGTCACCATCGCACAGGGCCGACGCAGAACGTCCGAGTGTTCTTGGATAGCTCACGCGACGAGCGCAAACGCGGTGGATATCTCGGCCCCCAGCCCTGTCAGTAACGTTTCGTATCCCGTTGGGGACGCTATAGCGTGTCCCGTTGGGGACGCAGTTCGAGTCAGAGCGCGGCGATGGTCCCAATGGGAGGTCGGCGCGTTGCTGCGCCAGGGTGCTAGTCGCCCCAGAGACCGGACAACTCGAGTTCGATCTCGTTGAACGGCACGCCGGGGACGACATCGTTCCCGGCGTGGGTTGCCAGGAGTCGGTACGTGGGTCCGTCCAGTTCGAGTATCGCGAGCGTGCGCGCATCGGGGTCGAGGAGCCACACGCGAGAACCTCGATGGCCAACTGGCGACGCATTTTCACGAACGCGAGTACGGCGAACAGCAAGGAATGAACGAGGTTCAGCACAGCTCGGCAGGCTGGTCTGGTGGCGGCCCAACTTCAACGATCTCGCGGGGGATGACGCATTCAGGAGGCACAGGCGCTGCCAGGTCTGCGGTTTCTGGCCCGATTCGGGCCACTCGAAGCTTGACGTCGGGTCGCTCCACCAGACCTGATACGGTCGGCTCCACCGCAGCCGTGCGCTGGTCGCTGCGCAGAGACGGGGCAACGGGAAAGCCAAGGAAGAACAATGGACGACAAGTATCGAGCCAAGGTGAGCAAACTGCTCACACGGCTTGCGCAAGCGGTTGAAGATTCCAGAAACCGGACGCGAGACGATGAGAAGGCGGAGGCGGAGTTTCGTGACGAATTTGATCACATCGCAAGGGAAGTGATTCGCGTCGAGTGGCGCGGTTTCTGCGAACTCTTGGAGCAAGGCGGATTCCGAGCAGTCGTGAGGCCAATTCAGGACGGGGCTGTGCAAGCTTCGGATCGTGGGTGGATCTCCCTGCGCATCCAGCCAAAGCAATCTCATTCGCCATCGTCGTGGAAGATCACTTTCAAGTGCGATGCGCCGCAACGTCAGGTTGTGGTGGTGCTGCAGACAGACGCGCCTCAGAAGACTGAAGACGCGGAGCCAGTGGAAGAAGCACGCCATTCGCTGGAAGAGATCACGCTCGGCAAGGTCGCGGAGTACACAACGGCCCTGCTCGAGCAGGCTGTGAGCTGGATCGAGGGCGGGCTCGGAGGACCAGCACAGCGCTGAGTGCACCCAGCTGCCCGTGGGGTTCTGTCCGCTGCTCCGTGGCATCTGGACCCCCGTCGCAGTCTCGCTCTGCACGCCGCCTGCGCGGTCGGAGGCTGGTCGTTACTGCTGGGGGTGGTCTGACTCCGTCGCTACGATCCGCTGTGCCTCCTCCAGAAGCTGCTCTGCATGTCTCTCCGCTTCGTCGTGGGCGAAGCCGCGCTGCTGGATCCATTTCGCAATCTCCGATGCTGTGAGCGGCTCACCGGCGCCGCTGTCCGGGCGCCCCGGCGTGCTGATCGCGCCCACCGCGTGGTGGGGAAGCAAGGAGGATGGCGTCATTGGCGTGGGAGTGGACAAGCGGGAGTTCAAGGGCTTCGAAGGGCGCGTTTCGGCCAGTGCTGTGGTTACCGACCTGGACCACGATGGCGTGCGCGAGGCCATCATCGGTACCGAGAAGGGCAACGTGATAGCTCTTCGCGCCGACGGTGGCTACGCCAAGCTCGTCACCCTGGGCGGAGCCATCGAGGCGCCGGCCATGCTGGCTGACGTGGACGGCAACGGAACCTACGAGCTTCTGATCGCGTCCAACGACGGCAAGCTGACCTGTTTCGAGACTGGCTCCACTGCCAAACCGGACATCTCACGCTTCCGGGGCGAGAGCCCGCACAATCGGGGCGATCTGGCAAAGGTCTCACTGGGCTGGCAGTCTTCGGCAGACGCCACCGACCCGCAGCCAGGCGCCACCTCGAGTGTCGGTAGCCGCGCGGCGGAGCCGCCACCTGCGCCTCGCCCTGGACGGGCTCCCAGACGGTTCCTGGGCCTCGGTGTGGGAGTGGCACGTTTGCCGGCCGTAGCCTGGGCTCGGAGTGACCTCGGAACTGCTTCCGGAATTCAAACCGCCGGACTGGCGTTCGGGCGCTTCGAGGCACTGGAATGGGTCGACAACGACATCGCGCGGTAGCGCTGAGCTTGGTCGTCGCGGGCTGTCGCCCGGTACCCGCGCCCGTGGCGGAACCGACTCGCGCCGCGCCTTCCTCGTCCCCGTCCGCGACGGCTAGTCCAGCGACCCCACAGCCCGTTCCGCCTCCCTGTAGCGGTGACGGCGACATCCAGGACGAAGCCCTGCGCCGTGCCATCCGCCGCCAGCTTCACCAATCCGACGAGCAGCCCGCGACGCCGGAAGAGATGGCGCGCGTGAGCCGAGTCGCAGTGGGCCTCGACCCCGGCTTCGTGGACGGTCTGCAGGGGATCCACTGCCTGCCGAACCTGCAAGAGCTCCGCATCAGCGTCGGCGCCGCTCGGGACCTGACGCCCCTCCGGGTTCTCGGTGACCTCGAAGTCCTCGACGTCTCAGGCCAGGGCGTGAAGGACCTCGCTCCGCTCGGCGGGCTTCGGAAGCTGCACACCCTGATTCTGTCCCGCAACGACATCGAGGACCTCCAGCCGATCTCCGGGCTCACGGGGCTGCGCCACCTCGCCCTGCTCCACAATCGCATCGCCGATCTCTCGCCGCTCGCGAGCTTGCGCACGCTCGAAGACCTCGACGTCTCCCAGAATCAGGTAACCGATCTCTCACCTTTGTCGGGTCTGAGGCGGCTGCGCGTGCTCGACATCTCGCACAACGCGGTGCCGGACCTCCGTCCCCTGGCTGGACTTCGCGAGCTAGAGTGGCTCGGAGCGACCCACAACCAGATCAGCGACGTCGCGCCGCTGGCCAATCTGCCCCTGCTCAGCGCCCTCTGGCTGAACGACAATCCCCTCACCACCGCCGCGGCCCTGGCGTCGCGCGGCCCTTTCGAAGAGCTCAGCCTACCGCCCGAGGTCACCGACCGCCCAAGTGAGAGACCCCGGCCGCCCTCGCGAGTCGGCGCGTTGCCGTCGCTGGGCCGTCTCGGCGCTCCGCGCCGCGGCCCCGGGCACCCATCGCTGCGCGCCGCGTGCGACGCGATCAACCGCCGCGCTCGGCGGCTGATGAGCCCGCTTCTGGACCCGAAGCATCCGCAATATGAGGCGAACCGCGTCCACCTGAGGGATCACGCCCCGGACTTCGGGCGGTGCTTTCCGACCCGGAGCGGGGCCTGGGCCATCGACCTCTTGGAGGTACACGAACTCGGCTTCGTCTGGGAGCTCACTCACCTCGGCCGCGACGGACGGCGAGCCAGCCTGCGTGCGCCGGATCTGCTCACGCCCGAGCACTGGGGACGTCCACCTGCCGAGGCGGAGCCCGTCCCAGACGACGACGGCAGCGGGCGGCGACACGACGGTCTCTTCTATCGCAGCGGGATGGACCTCAGTCACCTGAGCGTGGAGGCGCTCCACGACTTCAGCGGAGATGGCGAGGAGGAGCTGGTGGTGATGATTGGTCGGGCCTGGTCCCACGAGTGGCCCGAAGCCTCGCCACAGGTCTGGGTCTGGACCTACGACGACGGCGCCATCCGCCCCTACGCGCCGGCCATCACCCGCCCAAACGACAGCGTCGTCGACTGGAACCACGATGGCCGCCCGGATCTGGTCCGAACCGAGCCCTACCACGCCTGGGAAATGAGCTGCGGCAAGGACAACGCCTCCCTGGTGCTGACCCAGCGCTATCTCGCGTGGTCCGCCCCCGATGGCAGATTCTCGACCAGCGGAGCTCCCGCGGAGAGCTTCCTCACCGCTCACTGTTTGAGTCGTCCGCCGTCGCCCATCCAGCTCCAGCAGGATCGTTCGACGATCGGCGACTTCGGGGATGCGCACGAGGTGTGGTGGATCGACTCCGTGGCCACTGGCCGCGCTCTGTTCTGCGCGCGAGCGTGGGGCGAGTCCGCGTCAGCGCTCCGTGAAACCCTCGACCGGCGGTGTTCCCGCTACGTCGAGGTCGGAGTCTGCATTGCTCCGTTGGGGCTACGCGAGTGTCCGGCCTGGCTCCGAGACTGGGCCGAGCTCGATCCCCCCACCGTCATCGGCACGAGCGAGACGTCCCGCTGAGCAGCACGCTGGGCGAGACACCTCTGCGCTCGCCCCCTGACGACTGGGATGGCTTCCTCGCACAGCGGCGTCAGAACATCCTGGAGTCAAGCCGTCGCGGAGGTGTTGATCGGCGCAACCAGGTTATGAGCGGACCAGCGGCCGACGTCCGATGACCGTTCAGTTGCGGGATGTTCATAACTGAGCGGTTCCGGTTGGGGACGCCAACGTTGTTTGCGACGCCCGGTCCTTCTACCGTGCGGTTCGTGATCGCACGCGACGGGTCGGCTGCAAATGTCGCTGAGGCAGGCAGCGATCTTCCGAACGCCAAAGTCGTCGCGTGTGTGGTGCACGCCTACTACGGTTTGAGCTTTCCGGAACCGGATGGAGGGATCGTCACCGTGGTCTACCCCATCGTGTTTTCGGCGGCTTGAGCCGCGGCAATACAGCTACGTTCACTCGGAACGCACCCACCGATCGCGCCAGAGTTGGCCGCCCAAGTGTGTGAGTCAGCGCCAGCTGGACAGAGGGTTGTGTCCGCGTGTGTCACCGGCCTGGCTCCAGGTTCCACATTTCGGGTACCCAAAGCATCCAGCCCGCGTCAAGGCGGCGCCCGGACGTCTTGGTTCGTCCCGTGTGCGGGGCGGGACGGTGCCGGAGTGGGTTCGTACGGCGCCGAGCATGTACAGGGTTCAGGTGATTCAGGTGATTCACATTTCGGGGTCGGGGGCCTGCTCGCCGGCGTAGAGCGTCGAGATGAGGTCGGCGCATTCGTCGGATGACAGGCGGATGTTTAGCTCCACCGTGTTACCCACCCTGGGTTACCGGGGACCCTCCCGGAAGAACTCCGGGGTATTCGCAGGCATGGGCTTGCGCGTGACCCAGTCGTGACCATCTTTAGTAAGCCGGTCGCCCTGATGCTCACCCTTGGGCCGTGACCCCCCCTGGTCCAGGAGACCGAGCTCCGGCGGCTGGCTCTAAATGGGGCAGTAGGCACCCATGGACACCCCTGGGGGTGAGAGGCAGGCGCGGGCGGGGCGTGTACGTTGAAGGCTTGGCGCAGTTGTGAGGCACGGCATGAAACCCATCCACACGCTCAAGAAAACGTTCGATGCAGACGGGACTCAGTACCGAATCTACCAACTGACGGCCGTGAGCCACGACCCGCAACGCAGGCCGGTCTGGTGCGAGATCGTCAACAGCGCGGAGCAGCGACGGACATTCCTCCTGTTCGGCACGACAGGTGGTTGGCGCTCCACCGCTGCGCCTGCAGCTCAGCCCAAGCACACCAGGTGTTTCGCCGACGATGTGAACAGCGGAGCGATTGGACTAAGCTAGTAGCTCCCCCGATGTCGAGGGGACCATCGCTGCGCATCGCCATCCAGCTGGTGCCAGTCGCCCGCCGGCCGTGGTAGGTGATCGGCAAGCTCGTGTCCGTCCGCTCGTGCGACGCCGCCCAATCACTCCACGAGCTGTCGACTACTCAAGCTTCGAGGCCGCTCCGCCGGCGACACCGTGACGTGGTCGAGTTCGATCTTCCCGGCGTGTTCGATGACCTCGGTCGCGGTCACATTCGTGATCCGGCTGTTGGCGACACGAATTCCTTCGATGGTCGCGCCTTCAAAGCCAAGGATGTAGAAGAGACGCGGGGCTGCTTCCGTCGTCACGTTGTCAATGACGATGTTCCTGGCAGTAGGAGGGAAGTCGCCGCGCGCGCCCTCCTCGTACAGAAAGTCTATGGTGAGTAGCGCTTCAGAAACGCGCCCCACCTGCACGTTGCGCATGTAAACGTCCTCGATCGTTCCCCCTCGACGTGCGTTCGACTTCAGCCGCAAGGCCCGGTCCAGGTTCGGGCTGTCCATACTGACGTTTTCGATGAACACGTTGCGGGCGCTGCCGGCGACCTCGCTGCCGATCGCAACTCCGGCATGACCGTCTTTCATCGTCGAGTTCCGAACGACGATATTCTCAACGCGACGGTTCACGCGCCGGCCGTCCTCGTTACGCCCCGACTTGATGGCAATACAGTCGTCGCCGACGTCGAACACGCAGTTCTCTATCAAAACGTCAGTACACGAGTCCGGGTTGCAGCCATCGTTGTTCGGTCCGTGGGTGTTGATCTTCAAACCCCTCACCGTAACGTTCGTCGAAAGTACCGGGTGAATCTCCCACATCGGCGAGCGCAGAATCGTAACATTCTCGATGAGGATGTTGCGGCTTCGATACAGCTGCACGAAGTTGGGGCGCAGGTAGTGCCCGTCACCAAACAGACGCTGTTCGACGGGGACCCCCTGCTCGCTCATCTGGTTGAGGGCTTTCGAGTCGGGAGTCGCCATCGACTTGCTGTTGGGGCCCTTCTTTGCCCACTTCCACCAGTTTTTTTCGGACGCCGAACCGTCGAGCGTACCGCTGCCGGTGATAGCGATGTTCTCTTGATCCAGCGCGTAGATCAGAGGCGAGTAGTTCATGCACTCGATGCCCTCCCAGCGCGTCAACACGACGGGCAGATAGGCCTTCGGATCGGGGTTGAAGAGCAGCGTCGCTCCTTGCGATACATGCAGGTTGACGTTGCTCTTCAGATGAATCGCTCCGGTAAGAAACACCCCGGCGGGGACCAGCACGCGACCGCCACCCGCGGTGCTACAAGCCTCGATCGCCTGGGCAATCGCGGCCGTCGCGTCGACCGTCCCGCCCGGTTGCGCACCATAGTCGGTGATGACGCAATCCCGCTGGGGAAACCCAGGTGGTTGGATCCGCTCCAGAATTGCCTCGACTGCGGCCCAACCGCGGCTCGCTGGCTCGGGGGTGAGCGAGGCCACTGCTACCGCGCGGGGCGGGGCGGCGCTGGGCGCGTTCGTTGGCCCGGACGCAGCCGCTGGGGGACGCCCCGGGCCGCAGGAGCACACGCAAAGGGCAAAGCCGGCAAGACGCAGCGAGATTCTCATGGCGGAAGCCTCGATCGATGGAAAGTCCGTGCCGCCCGAACGCAGTAGCGTGAGGGTGGCACAGCACGCAATCGGGCCGGGCAGCATCCTAGGCGCATTCCAGGTTTGGGTGGCAAACAGCTCTGCGGCAACTGGCGCTGGCTGACAGTTCCTCTGGGACCGGGGTGCCGCCGGCAGACGCTCAAGGCTTCAGGGGATGGTAACGACGATGTCGTCCCAACTCACCACACTGCGGTCCGCGAGTAGGGCGATGCCTCCCGCTGCAAACTCTGTGTCCGTGCCCGAAGTCATGGGCACGCCATCCACCCGCATCACTAGTTCGCTTCCGGCGATCGAGAACTCGTCATCCGAGGCGCCGCAGCCGACCATCGTCGCGACCATCATGAGACCGACACAGGTACCCCTCCAACCGGTCCTTCCATGCCTGAGCAGATGATTTGTGCGCAACATATCCAGCAACTCCTATCGTGGGAGCAAGCACGGCAGGGCCCACACCCGGTGGCCCTCCGATCGGATACGACGATTGGGTCATGCACCTGCGGCTCAAGAATTTACTGGTCCGGGCGGCCGATTCACTGCAGGCTGCCGTGACCGGTGGCATTGGGGCGTTTTCAGATCCCGTTGGGGACGCCCCTGATACTGAACATCGCATCGAGGGTGGCCTGACCCTCGATGCGGTATCGCTTTCCCTCGGGCGCTGCGCGAGCAACGCCAGCGTACTGGTCGGGACGTTGCGATACGTGCGCAGCAGAACAACATCGCAATCGATGCACAACAGAAACTGGGAGGCCCATGATGGTCGAAAGCGTCCGACGCACCGTTGATTTTCAAGCCGGATATTCGGTGGAGGTCGACCTCAACGTCCCCGTGGTCCGTTATCCCCACAACCCCGTGTTGACCGCCCGGGAGGTCAACGAGGTGTGGCGCACCCCGGCGCTGCAGGTGACGACGGTGCACAACGCCGGGGTCACGGCCAACGGTGATGAAACCCTCATGCTCTTCCGGTCGCATCTGCGATGCGGCAGAAGCGTGTTGGGCCTCGCGCGCAGCAAGAACGGAATAGACAACTGGCAGATTGAGCCCGCGCCCGTCTTCAAGCCGGCAACGCAGGCCGACGTCTTTGCCCCAGGAACCGACCAGCAAGCGTTGCTCGAAAACGAGACCGGAGGGGTAGAGGACCCGCGGATCATCAGAATCGGCGACACCTACGCCATCACCTACAGCGCCTATCACGCCGTGATGAAGAACAGGGTTCGTGTCTCCCTGGCCACGACCAAGGATTTCGTGACCTTCACGCGCCATGGCCCGATGTCGAACCGGGACATGCGCAACGTGGTGCTGTTCAATGAAAGAATCAACGGTCGCTTCTGGGGTCTGTTTCGTCCGAATGATGTGACTGAGGGCGACGTGGGCGGCGCGTTCACCCAAGTCCGGATCGGCTCGACCCGCGACTGGCGTGCGAATTCATGGGAATTCGCTGATGAGCCAGTGATGCAAACGGGCGGCGGGCCCAGTGCGTTCTCCGACAAGATCGGCCCGGGCGCGCCCCCCATCAAGACGTCCAAAGGCTGGCTAGATATCTTCCACGGGGTGCGCACCACCATGGATGGCAGCCCCTACGTTCTGGGAGTGGCACTTCACGATCTCGAGGATCCGGCCAGAATGAACGTTTCCAGCATTCCGATCCTCTTTCCGTCAAAGGCTGACTGCCGGGTTGCCGATGATGCCTACGTGCATGTTCCCAATGTTGTGTTCACATGCGGAGCGGTGCATCGGCCGGATGGTTCGATTCTGATCTACTACGGGGGCAATGACACGGTGATGAACGTCGGTGTGACCCACGAGGCAGTGCTCGTTGCCTTGTGCGAAAGCTATCGCCAGGATGCTAGGACCGGTGAACTGGCGTACGAGATCTCGTCCTCGCCGTAGGCGGAGTTGCTTGCCAGCCCAACCCGGCGGCAAGGCGACGAGTTCTGGTCAGGTTCCGCCCATCCTCCGCGCGCATGCACCTGCGATGTTGTGCTGAGCCAGGGCAGCGCATCCGCCCGCGGCAGGCCGCGCCCCGGTAGCCTTGGTGCAACCCGGCCAGGACGGGAACCACGACGCGCTAGCCGCCGCACCTGACAGGATGAGGCAAAGCAACGGTGGCCGCAGGGCTCACTGCTCGCTAGTGGGTTGCCTGGGTGGCGAACACCATGTGAGGGCGTCACGTTCCGAGCACCCTTGCTCGGAGTTCGGGCCGGCC
>CAZSVU010000186.1:0-7888 GCA_964610275.1 uncultured Polyangiaceae bacterium
GATGTGCTCCAGGATGACGGCGTACTGGTGCAGGGCGTTGGTCATGGAGCGGAAGGGGTCGGCTCGCATGGAGATGGTGTTGCGGTGGGCGATGGCGGCCAGGTCGCGGAAGATGACCAGGTAGTAGGGGTCGCGCAGGAGGGGGTGGAGGCGGTCCAGGGAGGCCACCACGGCGGGGCGCTTGAAGCCCCAGATGGGGTGGGCGGAGTCGTATTCGCGGATGATTTCCTCGGCCTGGTCCCAGGCGCCTGCTTCGATGGCGGTGGCCAGGTGCACGTCCTCGAAAACCGGGGCCCCCACCTTGCGACCCATGAAGACGCCGAGCTTGGCGAGCACGCCAGCGACGATGCTGGTTCCGCCCCGGGCTGCTCCCAGCACCACGAGCGTCTTCGGAGCCTGGGCGCTCTCCGGACCGAACGGGAACAGACCGCGGTTCTTCAGGGGCTCGGTGTCGGACATGGCACGCGGCGCGCGAAGCGCTCGGAGCCGTAGCCTACTTTGGCGGCGTTGGCTGGGAAGAACGAAGTCCTGGCCGCAGGGCCGGGAGGGGTGCTTGGGTGTGGGCGGTGTGGTGGGTGCACCTTCCCGCTTTGGCTCCGTGGCAGCGCCTGGTTAGATGCCGGTCCGTCGGGCAGACCAGGCCCTTGGGGAAGATGGCAGGACCGTTGAGAAAGCTTGCGCGCCGTGTGCCTCGGCTCACCCGGGGCCCGACCAACCTGCTCTTCTTTGACGAGGCGGCGTACTGCCGTGAGAACGCCGATGTCGGGCAGGCGGTCGCGGCTGGCGTATTGCGCAGCGGCTACGATCACTACCTCCGGTATGGGCGGTGGGAGGGGAGGGTGTTTCCGGTGCGTGCGTACGGTCTGCCGAGCGCGGTGGCTGCGCGCGTTTGCGCGGCGACCGCTGATGTGGAGCGAACCGTCCGTCGGATCCGCGCCGAGGCCACGTTCGGTGAGGTCGGGCACCGGCTGGAATCCGAGAATGGCGACCAGGTCGTCCCGCTTGCAGGTCCCTGGACCGTCCCGGCGGATCACGGGCCCTGGCGAGCCCGGCTGCCTGCGTGGGTGCGGCGTGGCGGCTTCTTCATGCTCGAAGTCGCGGCGGATTGTCCGCCGGGTGGGGCGCCGTTCGCGTTTCAAGCTCGTCGGGAGGACGGCGGGGAGCTCGGGCCAGCCGCTGCTGCGCAGTGCAAGGCCAATCGCACCACTCGTCGGCTTCTGCGGCTTCCACAGGGGGCGCGACTCATCGAGGTGCAGGCCCTGGATGAGCGGCTTCGAGCGAGGCCGCGTACGGTGCGGCTCAAGCCGGTGCCGACGCGGTTCGCGCGGTCACGGATCCTGCGCCGGCTTGCCCACCATCACCCGGACTACTCATCCCTCGGCCAGCGCGAAGTCCTGGCTCGAGTCAGAGAGAAAGCCGAGGTCAGGGGGGACGACGTCATGGATCTCCTGTGGAGGGACTACACGACCACGTTCCCGCCTCCGGTGGCTCGCCCCGACTACCACTACTGGATCGAGCACGTCGAGGAGCCGGAGCTCGCGCAGCTCGACCGAGAGGCGCCGGAGAGGGTGGCGACGCTCCAGCGTCGGCCGCTGGTGAGCGTGCTGGTGCCCACGTTCGCGACGGACGAGATGGCGCTCAGGATGTGCCTCGATTCCGTGATTGGGCAGTCCTACCCAGACTGGGAGCTCTGCATCGCGGACGACGCATCGCCCGGCGACAGGACCCGCAAGATCCTCGAAGAGTATGCGTCCCGCGACAGCCGCATCCGGGTGCTGTTCCGAGAGGAGAATGGCCACATCTGCGCAGCCAGCAACGACGCATTGGCCTTGGCGCAGGGGGAGTACGTGGCGCTGCTCGACCACGACGACCTGCTCTGTCGTCACGCTCTGCTCCAGGTGGCTGAAGCGATCAACGCGCATCCCCGGGCGGAGATCATCTACAGCGATGAAGACAAGATCCGAATCAGCGGATACCGCGAGCAGCCGCACTTCAAGCCGGAGCTCGACCCGGATCTGCTGCTCGGACAAAACTACGTCGGGCATCTGTTGGTGGCGAAGACCGAGCGGGTGCGCGAGGTGGGGGGCTTCCGGGTCGGGTTCGAGGGGAGCCAGGATCACGATCTCGTGCTGCGCCTCAGCGAGGGGCTCGGGCGCGACCAGGTAGTGCACTTGCCGAAGATCCTCTACCACTGGCGGATGAGCGAGGAATCCACCGCGGAGTCGGCCAGGGCGAAGCCGTACACGCTGGATGCGGGGATCCGCGCGGTGCGCGAGGCGCTGGCGCGTCGTGGTGACGTTGCCCAGGTGGAGCACGCGGTCGTGGCGAACGTGTACGCGGTGACCCGCCGCCTGCCCGACCCCGCGCCTCGTGTTTCGATCATCGTGCCCACACGGGACACCGCCCACCTGTTGCGCAGCTGCGTGGCGAGCGTGGTTCGGAACACCGACTATCCGAACTTCGAGCTCTTGCTCGTGGACAATGGCACCGCCGACCCGGACGCGCTGGTTGAGCTGGAGAAGCTCAGGCAGGACGCGCGAGTCAGGCTGCTTCGGTACGACCAACCGTTCAACTTCTCGGCCCTCAACAACTTTGCGGTCCGACGCGCCGAGGGTGAGCTCCTGTGTCTGCTCAACAACGACATCGAGGTGAAGGATTCGAGCTGGCTCACCAAGCTGGTGGTCAACGCCATCCGACCGGAGATCGGATGCGTGGGGACGAAGCTTCAGTATCCGGACGGAACCATTCAGCATGCGGGGGTGGTGCTGGGGCTGCACGGGCTGGCTGGGCATTCCTATCGGCACATGGATGCGGCGCACCACGGCTACTATGGGCGGCTCCGAGCGGTGCACAGCGTGAGCGCCGTGACGGCGGCATGTCTCGTGGTGCGAAAGAGCGTCTACCAAGAGGTGGATGGGCTCGACGCCGACGCGCTGGCCGTTGCGTTCAATGACGTGGATTTCTGCCTCAAGGTCAGCGACGCGGGCTACCGCAACTTGGTGGTCCCGGACGTCGAGCTGGTTCACCACGAGTCCGCCAGCCGGGGGTCGGATCACGACGAGGCGAAGCGGTCGCGATTCGAGGCTGAGATCGCCACCATGAGGCGGCGTTGGGGCAAGCGCCTGTACGAGGATCCGTACTACAGTCCGCACCTGAGCCTCGACCACAATGACTATTCCATCCGGATCCCGAGCTGAGGCGACGGCGCTGCGCACTCGCAGTGGCCGAGGGGTCGCGTTTTGGTACCAGGCGACGCGTCGGGCGCGAGCGAGCGCGTCGTGCAGGTATCGGATGGGGCACCTCGCGGAGCTTCTGCAGGGGCTCACGACGATGGTGGATGCGGCGCCTTCTGCCGGGGCATTCCGTGGGGCGAGTCTGCTGGTAGTGGTCAGACCCTGTCTCGACGGTAGAGCCAGGCGACGGCTGGGCGCGCTCCGCGCGAGAGGTGTGCGGTTGGTTGCCGACTTCGACGATCTGCTGTTCGACGGGAACGCGGCGGAGTTCCCGCGGGTCCACCGCGGGGAGCTGGAGCTCGCTGCAGCCGAGCGCCTGATCGCTCAGTACCGGGACGGCCTCCAAGAGTTCGACGCGTTCACGGTTTCCACGACCGCGTTGGCGGACCGGCTGCGCGAGCTGCTAGCCGACCCGCTGGTGCTGCACGTCCCCAACGGGGTGTCGCCGTTCTGGGTCGAACAAGGGCGCAAGCTCTATCGCCCTTGGCAGCCGGGCGACCCCAAGGCTATCCGCTACTTCGCGGGATCACCCTCGCACGACGAGGATTTCAAGGTGGTCACGGGTGCTCTAGCGGAGTTCCTCCGATCGCGTCCTGACGTCGCCTTGGAGATTGTTGGTCCCGTGGCGCTCGACGGGGCGGAGATCCCGGGGGAGAGAGTAGCCTACCTCGACGCCGTGCCCTTCTGGGAGCTGCCACGCCTGCTCGGCTCCAGCTGGGTGACCATTGCGCCGCTGGCGGACACCGCGTTTGCTGCCTGCAAGTCGGCCAACAAGTTTCTCGAGTCCGCGGCATTTGGCGCGCCCTGTGTCGCCACTCCGAACGGCGATATGCTCCGACACGCTGCCGGCGGCGTGATGCTCGCTGGTAGCGAGCGTGAGTGGGTTCAGACGCTGGAATCATTGTGTGACGATGCGCGCCGAATGGAGCTCGGCAGACAGGGGATGGACTACGTGGACGCACACGGGACGTCGCTCGAGACCGCGCAGGCGTTCACAGAAGGGCTGGAGGCATGGGGGTGGTCAGAGTCGATCCGCTGAGCATCCAGCTCCGAGCCTTGACCCGCCCGGGGTGGCGAGCCGCGCGCGAGCTCCTGCGAGCATGGGAAGCTCAGCCGGATTGCCGCGCCACGATTCGACTCGGGCGGGCATCCAGCCCTGGGCCCGGCGTCGTGATCGAGCCCGGGTCGCTCGTCACCAGCAGCCTGGTGATTGGGTTCGACGTGCCGTTTTCGGGCGAGGCGGCGGAGGACGCGGCGGAGCTGGCGCTCACGACCGCGGCCTGGGACACGCTGGAGGGAGCGGAGGGCTGGCGGCGCCTCTCGGCTCCGATCGGGAGGCGGGCACTGCGCGGAAGGCCGGACTTTGATCGTCCTTGGGCGGTCGCGTGGGGTGGGGGAGGGGACCGCCCTGCGTCTCCGCCGGAGGGGATGCAGCTGCACGTGGTCGGAGGGCTCGTGCCGCCTGGGCGCGTGGCAGTTTGGTGGCCGGCGCAGCGCACGGTGACAGCGGCTGTGCTGGGTCGAGTCGCGCTGGTGTTGGATCGGTCCGGTCCACTGGCGTGGGACGCGCAGCGAGCTGGGATTCCGTTGGCAGACCCGCCTGCGGACCGGCCATCGAAGCTCGCCGGGCTCGTGCCGGAGACGCTCCTCGGGGAGCCGGAGCTCTGGCAGCACGTGGTGGAAGTGATTCGACGGGTTCAGGACGGCGCTGCCCCACCGCCGCTCATGACGGAGCGCTGGGTGACGCGCGGTCGCGACCGGGCGCGAGAGGCGATGCAGCGGCCGGCTTCCCGCATCGAGCGAGCCCGGCGGCGGTACGACAAGCTCTGGCGCGACCCGGACGCGTTCCTGCGGGACTCGCGCTTTGTGGCACTGAGGCGTCTCAGCCGCCGTCGCTGAGTACGGGCCCGTTGCCAGCCGGTCCGCACGACAGGCTCATGGTTCCCCTGCGCCGGATAGCTGGCATGCCGCCTGATACACGACTTCGTCGTGCTCGATGATCGGGAGCAGGGCGGTGCGAGTGTCCGGATCACCGGCGTCGAGGCCGTACTTGGTGGCTTGGACGTTCTCGCGGGGCTCGTTGTCCGGCGGCGCCCAACCCATCGCAGCGGCGATCCGCGCGAGCACCTGACCGAGCTGTTCCGCCGTTCCGACGATGTCAATCTGCTTCAAATTCTCGAGCGCGCTGTGAGCCTCCGCCAGACCCACCCGTGGCGACACTTGCTTCCGGCAGACGTACCGCGTCTGCGTATTGTCGATCAGGTTGAGTTGCTGGGCGTCGAGGCCGCTGACCATCTCGGCGAGCTCGGCGGGCGACGAGAGGTCCATGCGGGCCAGTTGGTGGATGAGCGCCTTGATGGACTCCGTGCGCGCGGCGTACTCGGCCTCGTGGCCCGGCTCTGCCAACCGCCGGAGCCACGCCAGGTGAGAGACGACGTGTTCGATGGGACGGCGAAAGGTGGCCACGGTCAGAAAGGAGCTGAGATCGAGCTGGTCGCGAATGACCTCGTAGCGCAGGTGTCCGGAAAGAAAGTGACGGCGGAGGACGTCGCTCGACGCTCGCCAGTTGGGCACGCTTTCCAGGTGCGTCGCCCAGTCACTCGACCGAAGGTGCTGCGTGACGTACTGGTTGACGGAGCTTCCCGCGGTCTTGGCCACGTGGAAGTAGAAGATCTGCTTGGGCTCGTCCTGTGCGAGTTGAATGCTGCTCAAGCGTTGCTCGTCGCCGTTGTCGAGCTCGGCCGAGATCATGAGCTCACTGACCCCCCGAGCATCCACCACGGCCTTGAAGCCCGCGCGATCGGCTCCAAAGCGACCCGCGAATCGCTGCTGTACCTTCGGTCGCGTGATCGTCTGAGTGACGCTGCCGAGCTCGCGACCGTCACCGCGAATCACGATGCGGCGAATGGGAATTTTTGTCGATACCGCCCAACCCACGATGCTGAGCTCGTTGGCCGAGACGTCGCGGTCTCCCAACCGAGGGGAGTCGATGGCGTGGGCGATCGCCCCCTGCGTGCACCGGTTGACCGCTGAGACTCTCGTGGGCATGGGGTCGAGCTACCGACGGGTGTCCTCCACCAGACGTGCCACGTAGCGGGAGCCGTGGTCCGGATCAAGCCGGTCGGGAGTCTCCAGCTCCCAGTCGAGGTAGCCCCACTCCTCCATTGCCTCCAGCAGCGGACCTCGCAGCGCCTCCACGTCTCGCGGCGTGAAGTACCGCTTCCAGTTGTCGAAGGCCCGAGTTCGCGCGGTGCGCTCCAGGTGGCCGACGTCGCGGCGCTTGCTGAGCTCGAAGCCGAGGTACGATTCGAGCTGCTCCGTGCGACCTTGGATGAAGTCCTCGTACTTGACCACGAACAGCTGCTTGCGGTGTGCCTGCAGAAACTTTCGGTACAAGGGCTGTCCGAGCACGCCGAGGCCATTGTGGCCGATGAGCTCCTTGAGCTTGTCCAGCATGTCCAGCACCGAAACCTCGGCTGGCGCGGCTTCCTTCCGTTCCAGTGTGCGTACCCACTGATCGACCACTTCGGCGTCGTAACCCTTCCGCATGATGTGGGGATGAATCACGTACATCATGCGACTCAGGAGCTCGTCCCGCGGATCGCGGACGATCGCCACGAGCTTGTCGAATTTCAGCGAGAGCTCGTTGTGCACGATGGCACTGCGAAGGCGTGGAGCCTTGGCCCAATGCTCGAAGATGATTTTCACCACCTGCGATGACTTGCTCCGCAAGAGGGCGCCTCGCTCGAAGAACAGGGCACGTTTGGGCTCCAGGTGGTACTGGGCGCCGGGAAGCGAGTGTTGGATCGTTTTGGAGATGACCGTGGTGCCGGTCTTTGCCGGCCCCATTACCAGGACGTTGAGCTTCTCGGGATGCAAACTCTGGCCTCGGGCAGGCGCAAACACAGGACAGGGATCGGTCAAGGGTAGCGCCCCGGGTGGATCTCCACAATCCTTGCCCGTGCGGACGACAGCTTCTCCGTAGTACAGCACCCGGCAGCAGGGAATCCCGATCTCGTGCGCCAGCGGGCTGAGTTTCACCGGCTGTAGTTCTGCACGGCCCACACCTCGCCGTCAGGGGCTTCGTAGATGCCGCAGGCCACCATCGTGTACCTCGTGCTGCTCATGGCTTCGTAGTGACCCTGCTCGCCTTGGGGCTCGTCGACCTCGCTCCACATCATCTGCAGGCAGGAGTCGCCCCAGTTCGACCCTTGAGTGATGCTTTCCACGGAGTTCCAGCTCGGGCACTCGCACTGGCCGGTTCCGCTAGGGTCACAGATGCCGCTCGAGAACCCATCGTGAAAGACACCGGTGCCATAGTCGTATTCCGCCATCTGGTCGGCACAAGCTTCGCCCTCGAGCCAACGATCGAGCGGGGGCAGGCATTGGCACAGAGCGCGGAACTGGTTGATGTTGTCCACGCAATCCTGGTGGTAGTCGCCCGTGCTCGGCAGAGGCTCCAGGATACAGTCCGGGGTCGAGATCTCCAGAGGACCGTCGGAGCAATCCGCACCGCCAGTGGCGCTCCCGCCCGAGCCCACGACACCGCCCACGCCGGGGTCACCGCCGTCGCCTGGTGTGCCGCCGTCGCCGGGGTCACCGCCGTCGCCTGGTGTGCCGCCGTCGCCGGGGTCACCGCCGTCGCCTGGTGTGCC
>CAZSVU010000186.1:7988-13954 GCA_964610275.1 uncultured Polyangiaceae bacterium
CCCAGCCGCCGGAACCGGGGTCGCCGCCGGAACCGGGGTCGCCGCCGGAGCCGAGGTCGCCGCCGGAGCCGAGGTCGCCGCCGGAGCCGAGTAGCCCGCCGCTACCAGGGTCGCCGCCGGAACCGAGCAGCCCGCCGCTGCCCAGATCCCCTCCCGAGCCGAGCGGGATGCCGCCCGCACCGGTTCCTCCAGATCCGGGCATGCCCCCGGTCTGACCCATGGCGCCGCCAGTGCCGAGAGGATTGGCCCCGCACTGGCACTCCCCGAACACGCCGTCCACGGTGCACGGCCGCACAGACAAGGTGGCGTCCAGGCACGTGCAGCTCTCGGTCTCGCCTTGAGCGCAGCCCGACGCTTCTTCCTCGTCACCGGGCTCCGAGCTGCAGCTCAGTGAGCCCGCCACGAGCCACACCCCTACCCATGCTGCTGCCCGCAGCCTGCCCTTGTTAGTGTCTAGCATGTCCCAAGGGTAGCACTCCGGGGGGCGCTGCGAGAGCGACATCTCCGAGCATCCGGCACCGAAAATTCACTCACAGCGTGAAAGTCGGACCACACGGATCTGGTGAATGCCCTCCATCATGCCGTCCATTGGCATCCCCACAGCGGTGGGCGCCTGGATCCGAAGTGGGCAACGCCGCAAGCGTCGACGGATCCCGTTGAAGTGTCGAACGCACTCAGGGATCGATCGTCTCGACGGTGCCGTCGGGGTCGTAGCGAAGCTCAGCGGCCTTGATGCATCTCAGGTGGTCTTGGCCGGACAAAGAGCAGTCGTGATAGAAGAGGTACCAGGTGCCATCCAGCTCGACGATGCTGTGGTGGGTGGTCCAGCCTTGGACCGGGTTGAGCAAGCGTCCGCGGTAGACGAAGGGACCGAGGGGGCTGCTGCTGGTCGCATAGACGATGGTGTGCGTGGTCCCGGTGGAGTACGAGAGGTAGTAGGTGTCCCGGTACCGGTGCACCCAGACTCCCTCGAAGAACCGCCGCTGCTCGTCGCCCGCGAGGACGGGGTGGTCATCCTCATCGACGATGCGGACTTCCTGCACCGGGCCTGCAAAGCTCAGCATGTCGTCGGACAGTCGCGCGACTCTGGGCCCGAGCGCGGGGCTCGAGCTGGCCGGCTCGACCCCGTTCGGGTCGTAGCTGCCGGTGCGCCAATCTTCGAGCTGTCCTCCCTTCAGCCCTCCGAAGTAGAGGTACGCTTGTCCGTCCTGGTCGACGAAGGACCACTCTCTTACCACCGCGCAGTGAGTCCCGCTCCTCCGGCCGCAGAACCAGCCTCCTCTCAGGCGCATGCTCGCTGCGGCGCCACTCGCAGCGAGAGACGTCCCGTCCCCAAATCAGACCAGGATCGCGTCAGGCGGGGCTCCACCCGCATCACCCATGGAATCGAAGTCCGTCTCACCCTCGTTCTGCACGTGGGTAGCTCAAGGCCCGGTGTACGCCACGCTGCAGTGGCCGGTGCTCGCGCACATGGGAATGGCGTTGGGCGGTAGAGCTGGCTCGCAAGCAGGGCAGGGCACGGCCGCACCGCACAGCACCGCCACGATGTCGGCGCTGGAATTGACCGCCGTGGGGGCGACGGTAGAGCAGCCTTCGCAACATTCCATGTTCGCGCGGAGGATACAGTCCGAGTCGTCGGTGCAGGCCGATATCTCGTGCTCGCGCACGTCGAACACGACGCAACGTCCGCTCTCGCAGGTGGCGCCGAAGTTCTGGCGCGTCGCGGAGCTCGGCACCGGGGGAGGACAGGCATCGCACACGGCGTCGCCACAAACGCTGTCCACGTAGCTGTTCACGAAACCCACGTTGATGGCCACCAGCCCGTCGATGGCGACCGGCTCGCAGGGGCCGCAACAGCCTGCACCCACCAGCGTGCAGTCCGTGGGCACGCGACAGGTTTCGATCTCGGCAGGCGCCGCACCCGGGCCACAGGTCTCCTCACATTCGGCCAACGTTTCGAAGTTGTTCTCGTTGCCGTTGCAGCCGCCGTACACGAACTCCTCGCACCGGTCGGCCTCGGCGTTGAAGAAGAATCGCGGGAAGTACGCGTCACAGTTGCCGGAATCGCTGGGCAGCGAGCAGAGATCCGGCGCGACCTGAGCCCCACCGTTGCTGGCGCCGCCGGAGCCGCTGCCGCCGGTCCCGCTGGTGCTACTGCCTTCTCGAGTGGAAGTTCCCCCACAAGCGAGCATCAGCCCGACTGCCACCAGGATTGCACCGGAACCTCTAGTCGTTGCTCTCATGTTCCTCGGTATGCAGCCTAGCATCACCCATTACGTGCGCTATCCCGCACCGGGCCCAGACGGGTTGGAGTAGGATGCGTCGCTTCAGCTCGCCTGCCCAGAGATGAGACGCAAGCGCCCATTTCGGCCTGTAATCTGGTGCCTCGTCGCGACGTGGGCGTCGCACGCACAGGCACAATCAGTGCCAGTCGACTCCATCGACGGCCCCGACGAAGCTCCGTCGGCTCAGCCCGAGACCGCTTCACCCGAGCCCGAGGCCGCGCCGGTGGTTACCAAGCCGAGGGCAGTGGCGACCGATGTGAGCTACCCCCCGGGAGGAAGCGGCGACCACGAAGTAGAATTGGAGCTCACTGTAGGCGATGACGGTCGTGTCGAGCACGCGGTCGGCGTGCGGGGAAAGGAGCCCTTCCTCACTCACGCCCGTGAGGCCGCGTCGGGATGGCGCTTCGAACCGGCCACGAAGGACGGCGAACCGATCCGCGCCAAGATCCGTTTTCTCCTCCGGTTCACCGAGCCCGAGCCCGAGCCTGAAGCCGAGCCCGAACCGGCGACTTCGCCCCCCGAAGCGGCGCCAGCACAGTCCTCTCGTACGCCTCGCGCTCCGGCGAAGCCCATCGAGGTCGTGGTCCACGGCGAGCGTCGCCCCCAGGCCAGGCGACTCGGTAGAGCGGAAGTCCGCGAGCTCCCCGGGGCCTTTGGCGACCCGTTTCGTGCCATCGAAGTGCTGCCGGGAGTGGTGCCGATCATGAGCGGGCTGCCCTACTTCTATGTGCGCGGCGCACCGCCTGGAAACGTCGGCTACTTCTTCGACGGGATCCCGGTCCCGCTGCTGTATCACTTTGCCGCCGGTCCCGGAGTGCTGCACCCGGCCTTCGTCGAGAACGTCGATCTGTACGCGGCTGCCTATCCGGCTCGCTATGGGCGGTTTGCCGGCGGCATCGTCGCGGGCGAGATGGCGCCCCCCCAGTACGAATGGCGGGGGGAGGGGACCGTTCGCTTGATCGACAGCGGGGCCATGGCCGAAGCGCCGCTTGCCGACGGCCGCGGCAGCGTGATGCTCGGAGGGCGCTATTCGTATACGGCGCTGATCCTGTCTCTGATCGTGCCCGAAGTGACCCTGCAGTACTGGGATTACCAGGGCCGCGTGCGCTACCCGATCGACGCCGACGACAGCGTGGAGGTCTTCTTCTTTGGGTCGGGAGATTTGCTCGAGGTCGAGGAAGAGGATTGGGACGAAGACGGCTACCACACCCGAGACGTCACCGTGGCCGACATCATGTTTCATCGGCTCGACCTGCGCTGGGACCACGAGCTCGACGCGGGCAGGTGGCGCAACGCGGTCATGCTGGGGCTCGATCAGACTGCCGCGGCGGACGACTCCGTTCTGTTCACCAACCGCATGGTCGGTGCACGCACTGAGCTCGAACAGCAGGTGGATCCCGGCGTGACGCTGCGTACGGGAGCAGACGTGCTGTATGAACGCCTGCATCAAGACTTCGATGACATGAACGAAGAGGAGGACGTCGGTCCGACGCCAGGTCCCGATCCCCGAGTGGATCCCGACGTCGAGCCCGGCACGCCGCCGGACGTCGGTCCAGAGCCAGTCCCGGACGTGACCCCGCCCGAATACGAGGACACGTCCGACGAACCGGACTTCGGGTTCGACCGGTCCCGCAACGACCTGGTGTTCGGCATGTACCTCGAGCTGGCTCTGGAGGCCGCACCAGGGATTGAAGTGATCCCGGGGCTCCGCACCGACTTCTTCGTGTCCGGCCCCGACTCGGCGTTGGGCGTCGACCCGAGGATCGCGGCCCGGTTCAAGGTGAGCGAGACCGTCACGCTGACGCACAGTCTCGGGATCGCCCACCAGATGCCCAGCTTCGTCCTCCCCATTCCCGGGTTGAAGCCCTCGCTGCGCGGGGGGCTGCAGCGCGCCGTGCAGCACGGCGCTGGCGTCGAATGGCAGCTTCCTGGCGGGATCCAATCGTCGCTGCTCTTGTTCCAGAGCCTCTTCTTCAACATGACGGACCTGCTCGGAATCGCGCGGCTTCAAGAGACCGGCAACGACGGCGGTGGCTCCGAGAACGTGCGCATGACGGGCCGAGGCTATGGAGCCGAGGTCATGCTGCGGAGGAGCCTGAGCCGTGATCTCGGAGGATTCCTGGCCTATACGATCTCACGATCAGAGCGCTTCAGCGGCCGGCTATCTGGGCCGGCCACCACCGACCGCACCCACGTGCTGAACGTCGCGCTGTCGTACAATCTGGGCAGGAACTGGCGCTTCGGGAATCGGCTGCTCCTCTATTCGGGCATACCCGCTCAGGTGGCCTATATCGAAGCCGCGCGACACCCCCCCCGGACTCCACCGTTCTGGCGCATCGACTGGAGGCTCCAGAAACGTTGGCCCAGCGCGGACGGCAAGGGCTACTGGGGATTCATCGCCGAGGTGTTGAACACGACGCTGAACAAGGAGGTGATGGAGCGGAGTTGCAGCGCCTACGTCTGCGTCGATCAAGCCGTCGGCCCCGTCACCATCCCCAGTTTGGGGGTCGAGGCGGCCTTCTGAATCGCACGACTACTAGTACTCCGAGTACCCGGGCAGGCAGCTTGTGCTGTACGCGACGGCCTCGGCACCACAGGGGGTGTTCAGGCCGCGGTAGAAGTCGAAACCACCATAGCAGATCTCTCGGTCGGGTAGGGCCGCGGCGCAGTCGAGCGCAGCGTCCCACAGCTCTTGGCAGCCGGGCTCGTCGAGGTGCACGATTCCGTTCTCCTCGCAGTTGGCCACGCACCACGCCGGGTCGTTGTCGTCACACGATGTGCGTTGGGTGGCGCGGCAGAAATCGTCGCAAGGCGTCGGCTCCAGCGGGTAGCCGCTCTGGCAGGCTCCGGCGAGCCCCGCGGTCAGCAGCACACCCATCAACCCCCTGGCGCAGCGCATGGTCTCTCTAACAAGGGTAGACTCCGTAGGACCGGAGCGCCAGAGGGGGACAGGCGACACGCGGATCGCCACCGCTCTGGTGCACAGCTCGAACGGGGAATACGCTGGGACTGTAGTTCGGGCTCAGGAGCTATGCACCAAGACACCAAGGCAACGCCAACACATCGAGAGCGATCAGCGTGGCGAGCTGTCTTCGAGAGCAACCGCTATTCACCAGGAGAAGTTCTGGACCGCCCAAATTTCGCCGTCTGAGGTCGTGTAGATCCCACAGGCTACCTTCGTGTAGTCGGTGCTGGACATGTTGATGTAGTGGCCGTGCGCGTTGAAGTCGTCGCCCGGGCCTTCGTCCCACATTTGCTGCAGGCAGAAGTCGACGATGCCGAAGTCCCCGCCGTAGCCGGGGCACTCGTTTTGCCCCCAACCGCCAGGCTCGCAGATGCCGGCCGAGAAGCCCGCGTGTGCCTGGTCTACCTCGTAATCGTACTGGGCTTGTTGATCGGCGCAGGCTTCTCCCTCTACCCATCTCCCCAATGGGGGGAGGCATTGGCATTCCCAACGGAACTGATTGATACGTTCGACGCAGTCGGCGTAGTAGTCGCCCGTGTCCGGGATCGGGCTCGGCGAGCAGTCGGGGATAGGCTCGGAGAGCGCGCCACTTTCGCAGCCCGCGCCCGTGTAGCCGCCGGTCGAGGTGTCGGTGCCGCCAGTGCCCTGCCCGCCAGTGCCTTGCCCGCCAGTGCCTTGCCCGCCAGTGCCTTGCCCGCCAGTGCCTTGCCCGCCAG
>CAZSVU010000186.1:14054-16906 GCA_964610275.1 uncultured Polyangiaceae bacterium
CCGCCGACGTCCACGCAAGTATTCAACTGACACTCCTGCCCGGAGGGGCAGTTCTGCGCCGTGTTCCAGTCGGTACAACCCGTCGCCTGCCGCGCGCAGGTCTGGAGCTGCACGCCCACGCAGCGCGTCGAGTTCTCCGAGCACAGGTCGGAACACGAAGCAACGCACGCTCCAGCGCTGCACGTCTGGATCGTCGGACACGCGGTTGCCGAATTCCAGTCAGTGCAGCCATTTGCCTGTCGCGAGCACGTTTGCAGCTGGGTCGTGCCGACGCACTGCGATGCCCCCTCGGCGCAGGTGTCAACACAACTCGCGGTGCACGCCCCGCCGTTGCAGGTCTGCCCCGGCGGACATGCCTCCGCCGCCGCCCAGACCGTACAGCCACCTGCGCTGGCGACGCATTGCTGGATCAGGGTCCCTGCGCACTGGGTCATGCCAATCGCGCACTGGTCGACACATCCAGAAGAGCAGACGCCAGCCTGACACGTCTCACCAACGGCGCACGGCGTCGGAGCGTCCCAGCTCGTACACCCCGTGGCCTGGGTGGCACATTGCCGCACGGCGTTTCCGTAGCACTCGATGGTGCCCGCAACGCACACGTCGGTGCACGTTGGCGCCACGCCGCTGCCCCCGGTACCGCCCGCACCAGGCATCTGCCCCCCCACTCCGTACCCGCCAGTGCCGGCAGGCCCCTGGTCGCCAGTGCTGCTTCCAGTCCCGTCGTCGGACGAACAGCCGATACCAAGTGAGAATAAAAGTACTGCAGCAGTAGAAATGCGACGCATGAAACCTCCAACGACCATGGAAGTAGTCGCCGGTCGCGAGCGGGCCGGGCCAACTATCCGCGTTCGGAGCATGCGCAGTGAAGTCGTGCCACAGCGCCCCCGCAACGACTGCGCTCCACTGTCCAGCGCCCGCAGGTGGCGGTGCTGTTCGCCAGCCCGAGCTGGTGGGCAGGCCAACCTGGCCATGACGGGACGAGTTCTGGTCAGGTTCCGTCCGTCCTCCGCTGGCGAACAGCTGGGATAATGCGGTCGCCGAGAGCTGCTTCGCGACGCTGAAGACAGAGCTGATTCACCGCCACCGCTGGGCTGGACTCGCCGACCTCCGAGCCGCCCTGTTCGACCACATCGAGGTCTTCTACAATCGACGACGGCTGCACTCGACGCTCGGCTACCGAACACCCGCCGAGCTCGAAACCACCTCCGACGCGGCGGAGGCCGCATAGACGGTGTCAACGCGGCCGGGGGAATTCCAGATGCGGCTTACCCGGCGCCGCCCGCACCCCCCGCGCCCCCGGTGCCCGCCTCGTGCCCGGTAGCGCCCGGCGCGCCTCCGTCGACGCCGGGTTGCCCGCCCGTGGCGTGCTGCCCACCGGATCCCGTCGAATCGGGCTCGCAGTACGCTCCGGAGTCGCAGTCGTGGTCTGTGGCCGCATCGGCGATCGACCAAGTGGTCACGCCGCGCTCTTCGTAGCTGTCCGGTGCGCCCCCGCACGCGTTGGCCGCCACCAGCACCCCGGTGAGCGCCACGCCGCATCCGAGCGTCCGCGGGTACGACGGTGTGCGAAACGACCCTCGCGGCCGTGGGCCCAGCTTGCGTAATCCGGACACGCGCTGGTTGCACACAACTGCTGTGCCATGGATTGAACCCGGCAAATCCAAGCGCACCCGCACCGGTGCCGGCCAGCAACCGCGACACTCGGGTCACCCGTGGCGGTCTGCGATCAGGCCGATTGTGGCCTGAACTGCCGGCGCCATACACGCCGCGCCACGCACCTCGTCGGCTTTTCGGCGCGGCGCTGCGGGGGTGGGCGAGGCCAGCGCCGCGCAGCGAGCAGTCGAGGCCCGATTTTTGCTTCGGCCTGGCGCGGGATGCGAAGTGGGACGAGCGAGCGGAGCGTGGAATGAGCTGGGCCTGGAGCTCGATACGATGGGCGGCGCTGGCGGTGCTGCTCGCAGCTCAGCCGAGCTGCTGGCCTGGGCTGGGTAACGACGACTGCGTCGAACGCATCATGGAAATCGCGCCTGGCGAGACCCATGGAGACACCGATCCTTGGGCTCTGGCGGCCTGGGTAGAGGGAACTTGGACAGGCACCATGCAGTGGGTCTACGTGTCGGCCGAGCCGGGGATTTCCATCACCTTGGAGTGCGGGGACGGGGACGCCGTGGCCCTGTACGTCTGCAACGAGCTCGAGTCCGTCGTGGTGCCCGTGACCCTGTGGGTCCGGACCGATGATGGTGCCCTCGACGTCGTGTTCGACGGACAGCTCGAGCTGGACGCGTCCGGCGTGCCCACCGAAGACCGCTTCCTGATCGACCTGCCCCCCCAGGTCGTCCCCCCGGTGGTGCTTACCGGGGACGCGACGCGCACTCTCGCGGCCGGCACCGTGCAGCTCGAGCTCGAGCTGGACAAGAGCGGCGAGACCTTCGGATACCTCGGCGGGGACCTCACTCACTCTTCGGGTTCGTATCAATTGGTCTTCGGCGAGATCCAGCCCCTGCCGTAGGACGCCGAGAGCTCGCGCGGTAGGTGACGAGGCCGAGGTCTTCGGCAGCGCATGCGAGCAGACGAATATTCTGCAACCATGGTGCGGCCAAGTCGCCCAAAGAGGGTGAGACGATGTCCGCCGCGCGCGGTTTGCAGATCGTGCCTTCTAGCCGCGATTCGCTACCTGTTCTCGGTCGTTCTGTCGCGTCCTGAGCTAGCCGCCGAGGTTGCGCGGGCATGCGGCCAGCGCGTGCCGCGCGACGATGAGCAAGTTGCAGGCCAGAACCGATGCGTGCACGTAGGCTTTGAAGGACCGGAAGCCCCGCCACACGCAACGTCCGAGACCGAAGCCGCGCTTCAGG
>CAZSVU010000187.1:0-13507 GCA_964610275.1 uncultured Polyangiaceae bacterium
CGACGTTGCTCCATCATCTTCACGCCGCCCGGCCCAACCTCCGAGCGAGGGTGCCAGGGCGGGGCGAGAGAACATGTTCTGACGCTCTCCGGAAGGATTATCTCTGGGAGCTCGGCAGCACGAGCAGACAGCCGTCCGATCGAGGGGAGCACAGCCGTTGCCTCGCACGGGCGACTTGGGGGGGCTGCCGAGCGCGGGTCGATCGGACACGCGGTGCGGACAGTGCGGGATCCGGATGAATCCAGTGGTCCCGGAAAGGTTATTGATCGGCCCGATTCTGGCAGCCTGTGTTTCGACTTGCATGGGGCGCGGCGTACGAAAGCAGAGTTAGTTCAAGCCTGCGTGGCGGCTCAGGAGTAGGGTGCCTCATGAGCGACGCACCCGGCGACCCGAGCCAAACTGACGACGACGAAGACGAGGCTGTGGACGGCGAGATCGATTCGTTGCACCCGAGCGACAGTGACTCGCAGCGCGAGGGGGAGTCAGAGGGAGCCGAGTTGGCGCCTGAGCGATCCTCCGACCGCCCGCGCAAGCGAGTGAAGCAGTCGTCGAAGTCGTCGAAGTCCTCAAGGTCGTCGAAGTCGCACAAGACCGGCACTGCTGCTGCGAGCAGCGCTGCCCGCGCGGCGTCGCCGCCGAGCCGGTCAGGTTCGCGGGGCGCCCTGTTTGCCGCCATCGCCCTTGCGGTCGGCGTGGGAGCAGGGTGGGTCCTCGGTGCGTCTCGAACCGTCGCCGAGGACTCCGCAGAGGCCGGTCCGGCGCCTTCAGGAAGTGCCGGACCCGATGCTCAGTGCCAGACTTGGAGCGAGGAGATTTGCACGCAAGTCGGCGCGCAGTCCGCTGCGTGCATGCAGGCCAAGGGGGCTAGTGAGCTACTGCCTGCCGGTGCCTGCAAGGCCGCGCTCAGGGAGGTTCCAGCCACCGTCGAACGCGTGAGGGTAGCTCGTTTGGTCTGCGACACGCTCGTCTCCCGGCTCTGCAAGGACCTCGGCGAGACGTCGCAGACGTGTCAGATGGTCAAGTCCAAGACGGAGAGCTTTCCGCCCGATCGGTGCCAGGAGATGGTCGACAACTACGATCAGGTCATCGGTCAGCTGAAGATGATCGAACAGCAGGGCATGAGGCCGCCGGGGGCTCAGCCGCCGGGCGGGATGCCCGTACGCATGATGCCGGCGGGCCCGGCGGGCCCAGCACCTCACTGACCCGCGTCGCTCAGCGTCGTCAGGGTTGAGCGTCAGTTCAACCAGAAGCTGAAGTAGATGTACATCGTGGCGACGCACACCAGAATGGCCACCGCCAGGAGCTTGTTGCCCAGATCCCAGCTGGCCTTGATCTCGGCGGCGGTCGCGCCCGTCACCGCGCCGTAGGTGAGCCCTGCGAGCTTCTCCTCAGACGGCGGCGGCGTTGACAACGAGGCCACCACGACGATCACGACGCTGAGCAGCGCCAACACGCCCGTGGAGTAGTAGGGATTGAAGTCCCCAACGGCGGCCAGGAAGGCCGGATCGTGGATTTGCCCCTCCGCCGCACCGAAGAAGGTCTGCAGCGTCAGCTTGATCATGCCCAGGACGAACCCCGCGCCCAGGCCCCAGGTCGCGCCGGACGAGTTGATCCGCTTCCAGAACAGCCCCAGCAGGAAGACCGCCACGATGGGTGGGGCGAGAAACCCTTGCACGTTCTGGAGGTACTGATAGAGCCCTCCGCCCGAGACCTTCTTCATCACGGGGATCCAGAGGATCCCCAGCACGACCACGACGGTGGTGGCGATTCGACCGACGGTCAGCAGGTGCTTCTCGGATTTGCCGGGCCGCAGCTTCTCGTAGACGTCCACGGTGAAGAGCGAGGCACTGGAGTTGAAGAGTGAGGCCAGCGAGCTCATGAGCGCCGCCAGCAGGCAGGCCACGATCAGACCGCGGATGCCAGTGGGCAGCAGCTCCTTGACCAGGGTCGGGAATACGAGGTCGGTCTTGATGGTCTCGACGCCGTTCTCCATCGCGACCGGCAGATGAATCAGACCCTTCTGATGCAGCGCCCAGCCGATCATCCCGGGGATCATGAAGATCAGCACCGGCCAGACCTTGAGCAGACCGCCGAACAGCGCACCCCGGCGCGCGGTCGTCAGATCCTTGGCCGACAGCGCGCGCTGCACGATGTACTGGTCGGTGCACCAGTACCAGATGCCGATGATCACCGAGGCGATCATGACACCCAGCCAGGGGAACGTCTCATCAGAGATCGGATGCCAAAGGGCGAAGGCATCGGCGTTGGTTTGGCACTGAGCCACCAGCTCTCCCCACCCACCGAGTTTTCCGAGACCGATGGCGGTGATGACGAACGAGCCGAAGAGGATGATCACGGCCTGCGGCGCTGACGTGCTCATGATGGCCCGCATGCCGCCAAAGACGGTGTAGATGCCCGTGAGGATCACTGTCGAGAAGGCCCCCACCCAGAAGGCATTCTCGGGCGAGCCGAAGGTGTCCGGCAAGAGCGCCTGAAAGACCACTGCCCCGGCATAGACGGTGACACTCACCTTGGTGAAGACGTAGGCCACCAGTGAGACCAAGGAGAGGATCCAGCGTGTGCGGGCGCTGAAGCGTTTCTCCAAGAACTGGGGGATCGTCTCCACGCCGGAGGTGTAATAGAAGGGCACGAACACGCCCGCGAGCATGATCAAGACCCAGGCGTGCAGCTCCCAGTGAGCCATGGCCAGCCCGGTTCTCGCGCCTTGGCCCGCCAACCCGACGATGTGCTCGGAGCCGATGTTCGAGGTGAAGATCGACGCGCCGATCACGATCCAGCCGGCGCTGCGTCCGGCCAGGAAGAAGTCCTTCTTGTCCTTCTGATTGCGGCCGTACCACCAGGCCACAACTCCGATCAGGCAGAAGTACAAACCGATGACGACCCAGTCCAGTTGCGTCATCTAGGATCCTTTCGTTGAGATCAGTGGGGAGGAGCGCTGAAAGGCAGTTTGGCCCCGCTGCCCCAGGAGCCGCTCTCGCCCGCCGGTACACCGGCGAAGTCTGGGAAGGGAATCGTAGCGCGTGCCAGGCCACTCCGAATGCAATCGATATAGTCGTTGCCTGGTCTCGACACCGCGACCACCGTCCCTCAAGTGGCGCGCACGCTACGCTGCAGCCCGATCGGTGTCAACTGCCCGAAAGCGTGCGGCGGCCGATTGTATGCACTCGTTTCGCTGCGTCTTGATCACCCGTTTCACCGGGTCGTGATCACCTGTTTCGATGAGGGTGAATTACCGGATTCGGCCAATACACCGGGGGGGGGAGATGGTGTGCCCTTGGGCACCTGGGCGGTAGGCCCGGACGGGCGCTGCCCAGTACAGTCGGTGTCCGCCCCAGGCGTTGTCCGCACTACATGAGGAGGCGTCCGGACCAGCCTTGTCGAGCGTCGTCCGGGCAGGATGCGGTGGGGCAGCACTCGTCCCCTGGCCGCTCCGCAATCAGCCGACGAAGTAGAGGTAGGCGACCAGGATCAGCACCAGCATCAGGCAGGAGCTGACGATGTCGCGCCAGTCGTAGGAGCGCTTGGATTCGGCGCGATCCTCTTTGGTCAAGGTGTCGTAGGTCAGCCCGCTGATCTTCTCGTATGCGGGAGCCTGGGTCATCTTGCTGACCCCGATCATCACGACGATGCAGACCGCGAGGATGAGGAGGCTGTAGTACTGGAAGAAGATGTTGTGCATCACCCACAAGAACGACCCCTTCTCGTAGTCGAAGCCGTCGATCAGGGTACACGGCGTGTCGATGGCCAGGCGAACGATGCCCATGGCGAACCCGATGATCAACGCTGCCAGGCACCCCTTGGCGTTGAGCCGCTTGCTGAACACACCAAAGAAGAACACCGTTTCCCGAACGACCTGACCCTTGTCGTCCAACAGCTCGGCGCTGATGGCGGCGTTGCCAGACTGCGCGAGGGCGATGCAGATCATGCCCGGAATGATGATGCAGATCATGCCCGGAATGATGAAGATGAAGACCGGCAACAGCTTGAGAAAGGCCGTCGCGATGCTGCCCCGGCGAGCTTGGGTCTCGTCCCTCGCACCCAGCGCACGCTGCACGATGTACTGGTCGGTGCGCCAGTGCCACAAGCCGCTGATGGGGGACGGTCGCGGGAACAGACCGGTGAGCGAAGTGACCCGCGGTCGAGTGCACCGGCGCTAGTGCCTCGTCAGCCGGCCCCAATTGCGCGTGTCGAGAGCCTCGCTGGAGCTAGATCGGCGAGCGCGATCGTCGGTCGGTCCTACGAGCCCCCGGCAGGGTGAGGGCTCGCAGGACTTCGGAGGGCCGCTACTGTGCTCGAACAAGATTCCTGTTGCTTTTTCGGGGTCTGCCGCAGACCCCGCCCCACGAGTGGGGCCCCACCCCAAACGGTTCGCCCGCCGCGCATTTCCCGGCGGTGATCGACATTCGCGCTCCCTTGTTTCGCCACAGCCCCGACGCGATCACGTCGGGGCCTTCGCGGTGAACCGCACCGCCCTCCGCTGGCTGTTCCCCCGGGGAGTGGTCAATCCAGGACTAGGGCCCGGTCGCGCCGGTGGCACCCGTAGCGCCGGTGGCACCCGTAGCGCCGGTGGCACCCGTAGCGCCGGTAGCGCCAGTGGCACCCGTAGCGCCGGTAGCACCCGTGGCACCCGTAGCGCCCGAGCCGCCGGTGCCGGCGGTTGAGCCCGTGCCGCCGGTCGCCGTCGCGTCACCGCCCGAGCCCACCGCGCCGCCGCTCGCCGTGGTGCCGCCGGTGTCAGACCCGCCAGTTGCCGTTTGCCCACCAGTGGCGGCCGGGGCGCCACCGTCGTCGTCGTCCCCGCCGCCGGTGTCCACGGGATCGGACCCGCAAGCGATCGCCAAGGATGTTAGACCGATGAATTGCGGCAGCTTTCTCATGATTGGTGACTCCTACTGACTAGGCTAATTCCCGGGAATGCGCCCCCTGATCAAAACGGGCTGAGATTGTGAGCGAGATAATGATACAGGGAGTCGCCGTATTTGGCATTGATATGCCGCTACGACAAGATTCCGCTAACACTGTTCGAGCCGGTCGCCTACCGACTCACGCCGCGAGAACGGTAGACCTTTCCGGGGTCGGGTTCAACGGGGAGGTTCTGCTCCCCCGCTGTGTGTACGCCAATCGGAGCTGCCGGGGATGCGCCACGGGCCAGTTCGGCTCGTTCGGCGCGCGGGGGGCCGAAAACCGGCACGGAGGATCCCCGTTTGCCGACTCAGCCCTGCCAGTTGACCGTCGCCCACCCGTTGCCGGGGATGGTGAACTGCAGCGTCGCCCCCCCCACCGCCAGCGTCGTCTGAGCCGCTCCGCCCGAGTTGTACAGGACGGTGACGATGCTGCCGTCCGGGTTGCGGAAGGCCAGGGCGTCGCCGCCGTTCACGCCCAATCGCACCGCGCCCGGTTCGACGTATTGGGCGAGGTGTCGGAACACGTAGTACGTCGGCGTCAGGTTCAGCGTATTGCTGTTGCGGTCCACCGTCAGCAGAGCGTTCTGGGGCCAGGGGCGCTCATAGTCGAGATTGTGCCCCTGAGTGTCCAACACCATGTTCCACGCGGAGTAGATGTGCACTCCCGCTTGGATCCACTCCTTGAGCAGCCCCCAGCTCTCCACCCCGTAGGCATGGTCGTTGGGGGGCATGTCGGGATTGAACGTGGCCGTCTCCCAGGGGTAGTTGCCGCACTTGTGCTCGGTCTGCATGACGGGCACGCCGTAGCTCGAAGCCCAGCCGCCGACGGAGCCCACCAGGTTCCACTGGCAGCCGATGCCGTGGATGTACTGAGCGGCGCCGGAATCGGACATCACGGTGCTGACGTGTGCCGTGCTGGTGGAGTTGGACAAGGCGCCCAGCCAGATCTCCGCGGGGACGTTCCGTGACGCAAAGAGCGGCCCCAGGTGGTCGCGGATGTGGTCCCGGAACAGCTGGGCCGTCCAGAGACAAGAGGGATACCTCGTCGCGTAGCCCGGCTCGTTCTGCGGCATGACGGCCTCGATGTCGATCCCGACCGCCTCGTACGCCTCCACCCACATAGCCAGGTAGAGCGCGTGTGCGTCCAGGACCGCCGGGTCGCTTCGCATATTCCCATTTTCGACGCCACCGACCATGCCATTGAGGTCGTTGTTCTCCTTCATCCAAGCTGGGGGCGACCAGGGGCTGGCCCAGAAGCGGATGTCCGATTTCACGGCCAGCGCCGCCTGGATGTACGGGATCAGGTTCTGCTGATCCCGGGCGATGGAGAAGTTGGTCATCTCGGAGTCGTTCGGCGTGTCGTTGAGGGTGTAGCGATCCAACGCGTAGTCGCTGGCCCCAATGGGGATCCGCCCGAAGGTGAAGCCGCATCCGTCCGTCACGTCGAACAGCAGCCGGATCGCTCGGTCTCGGTCGGCCGCGCTGAGCTCTTGCAGCGCGTCCCACCCCGCCTCGTTGAAGGTGCCACCGAAGCCGATCCAGTTCTGGTACGTCGTGTTCTCGTTGACGGTGACAGTGGCACCGCCGGACACTTCGGTTGCCTGGCCTTCTTGCCAGTAGGCGTTCGGACCGGAAGTAATCAGAGTCGGCTCATCGACAGGTGGCTGGCCACCAGTACCCTCGCCGCCGGTACCCTCGCCGCCGGTACCCTCGCCACCGGTGCCCTCGCCGCCGGTACCCTCGCCGCCGGTGCCCTCGCCGCCGGTACCCTCGCCGCCCGAGCCGGTGACGTCGCCACCGGTCCCGTCGCCACCAGAACCGGGAGATGCGCCACCAGAACCATCACCGCCGGAACCCGGTGGTACGCCACCCGAGCCGGGAGGTGCGCCGCCCGCGCCGGGAGGTGCGCCGCCCGAGCCAGGAGGTGCGCCGCCCGAGCCAGGTGCTGCGCCGCCCGAGCCAGGTGCTGCGCCGCCCGAGCCAGGTGCTGCGCCACCGGAGCCGGGTACTGCGCCGCCGGAACCGGGTCCCGCACCGCCTGCGCCGGGGCCTACACCGCCGGTGTTCGCCGGGGCTCCGCCCATCCCGTCCGACGAGGCACCCCCAGGGCCTTCCGTGTCCGAGGAGGACTCGCTTCCGCATGCCAGTGCCAAGAACGACAGACCGAACAGTGAGAAGAGATACTTCATGACAGCTGCCCCACGCATACCTGAGCAGATCGCAATTCCCGTCCGCGCACTTCTTGATCGGGACCTGCTGTCATTGTCCAGACTGAAGCGAGACAGCGCCAGCGTGGAAGGCCAATTCCAGTGACACGGCAAGCTCCCATGGGCTCCACGTCAGACGAACGAGCCCACGGAAAGCCCCGGAGGTGCGGGAGTCAGCGGCTTGCCGTTCTGCTCACCCGGGCGCAGGTGCGCCTCGACCCGTGGCCCGGGTCAGAGATGGACCTCGCCGGACCTGGGCCGCTCAGAACAGCAGCATCAAGCGCAAGCGTTCGCTGATGGCCTTGGTCTCGTAGGAGGGCGGAGAGGACAAGGTGAAGTGCGCCTTGCCGTAGGCGGTAACCGACTTGATGTAGAGCTGTCCGAACAGGCGGTACTGAATGGCGCCGTAGGCTTGCAGGTGGGTTCGCTCCTCGCCCGCTCCGGTCCGATCCACCCACTGCAGGTTCACGCTGCGCGTGTAGAAGAGGCCGCCGCCCAGCACCAGCTCTCCGAAGGGGTGGACGTTGAGGAAGCCGCCGTAGGTTCGGCCGTCGGTGGTTCGCCCGAGATCGGTGTCTCCGTTGCGGTCGATCGCGTCTGTCCGGAAGCCTGCGAACGACGCACCCAGCTCGACCCAGGGGTCGAGAATGAACTGCGCGGAGCCGGCAGCGCCCATTTGCTTGCTTTCGAGCGGGCTCCCGGTCTCGCGGGAGCTGAACTTCTGATATTCCACTCCACCCTTGAGCTTGAGGAACCCGAAGTCGACGATACCTACGGGTCGAACGCCCATGATGTTCGACCCCGAGGTGCTGCCGACCTGGCCCAGCACCTCGAAGCGGAGGAACTCGAGCGGGTAGACGTGCACGGCGGCGTTGCCGGCGCCCGAGGGGCGATCCCACATGTACGAGGCGCCGTAGATCTGCACCGCAGGGTTGTTGTCCGTGGTCGCACCGCGCCGCTCGAACGTGTTGAGATCGAGGCCCATGCCGTAGTGGACGATCTCCCAACCCTGGAAGCGCCCGACCTGGAGGTCGGCCAGGTGCCATTTGCCGGCCTTGACGTAGATGTCGTCGGCGTCGGCCACGAAGGGCTGGGTATCGTTCTGGTTGCCGTTGAGCACGGCCTCGCCCTGCCCCTGAAGGAACCACCCGCCGTCGACGCTGTAGGTGGGCGTGAACCGCAAGACCAGACGCGATTGCTGGATCCATTGCGTGAGGTCGACGTCGGCGTCGGATTCGGCATCGACCTTCTGGTAGCTGGTGTCCGCCCACGCTGAGCCTGAGAAGCCGACCCTGAAGCTCGAGCCACCTTGCTCGGCTGGGAGATACGGCCACTGCATGCCGTGCATGTCGAGCTCGAGGGATCCGCCCGGAATGCCGCGGGTCTTGTAGACCGGAAAAGCCTCGGCGCTGAGGAGCTCCACGGAGACCTTGGAGCTGGAGTCGGCCGCGGGCGACGAAGCCGGCGCCGCTTCGGCCTCAGCCGTGGCGGTGCCGCCCGCCTCGACCTTCTGCTCCGGCGCTGCTGCGGTGTCATCGGTCTCGCCCGCCGCTTCCGGTTCCGCCTCGGATGCCGCAGGCGCAGCGCCTTCCGCTTCGTCAGGCTTCGGGGCCTCGGCTCCGGCTTCGCCTTCGGCGCCAGGGGTTGGCTGGTCAGGTGCTTCGGCCTCTTCGGGCTGCGCCCATGCGCTCGCAGTCGCCAGGGTCAGCGACAGCCAGGTAGCGCCAACTACTCCGCCGAGAAAGCCTCGCTGCTGATGGATCATCACCGTCTTCTCCTCGAGGCCCCGAGCTGACGCGCGGAGCCCGCCAAATTCGAGCTGCAACCTATTCCACGGTCACCGAAGTCGTCAGCGGCAGGTCATCCGAGCTCGGCCCCACCATGAGGTCGACCTGGCCGGGCTCGATCTCCCAGGCGTTCGTTGCCATGTCCCAGTACTTGAGGTCGGCGACCCGCAGCGGGATCGTGGCCGTGACGGTCTCACCCGGCGCGATCGGGTCAGTGCGAACGAACCCCTTGAGCTCCTTGATCGGCGCCTTGGTCACGTTGGTATAGATGCCTTCATTCGGATCAAAGGACTTCTGGCGGGCGGTGTTCGGCCAGGAGACGAACAGGAACGCGACCTCCTCGCCCGGGACGTCACCGTTGTTCGTGATGTCCACCTCCACGCCCACCACCGCGTTGTGGGTGACGGGGCCGCAGTCGGCAGGATCGAGCCGGATGTTGGAGTACCCGAAGGTGCTGTAGCTCAGCCCGTGCCCCCACGGGTAGGTGGGCTGACGTCCGTTGATGTCGAACCACTTGTACCCGACGTAGTAGGCCATGTCCGTGGTCTGCCCCTCGTCGAAGGTGGGCCAATCGGCTTCGTTCGTGGCCCACGTGACCGGGAGCTTGCCGCTGAAGTTCTCGTCGCCGAACAAGAGATCGCCCAGGGCCGCTCCGCCCACCTGGCCCGGGTACCAGGCCATGATCACGGCGTCGACCTGGTCGAGCCATGGCATGCTGATGACGCTGCCGGAAACGATCACGACCACGATGGGCACGCCGCGGCCGTGCGCGGCTTGGGCCGTCTGCTGAATCAAGTCATCCTGGCTGGGCTGGCCAGTGGGGGCGGGGCTCTTGGCGTTGAGCGCAAACGAGGTGCGGTCGGACGCGCCGGTGTACTCCTCGCCTTCGTCCTGGGCCGTCAGCCCCACCACCACCACCACGGCATCGCCAGTGTTGGGATCGGAAGTGACGGTGGCGCCATGACGACCCGCCGTCGTCCTGATGCCTTCCAGCGGGGCGACGCTCTGAGCCGGGTTCGACTTGACGCGACTGCTGCCGCGGTCGCCGGTGCGGATGTCGGTGGCGAAGTTGAGGGTCTGCGGCGTGCAGTTGTCCGGGTTATAGCCGCAGTCGCTCAACACGTAGTACTCGGCTTGGCCTCCCACCACCGCCACCGTGCTGCTCTCGGCGAGGGGTAGCGCGCCGTTGTCGTTTTTGAGCAGCACCATTGATCTGGCCGCAAGCTCCTGCGCCAGGTCGAGGTGCGATTCGTTGTCCGTGATGGAATTGGTATCGTCCAGTCGGGTGGTCGGCGTGCGGGGCCCATAGGCGCCGTCTGCGTTGTGCGCGTTGAACCGGTACTTCTGTTCGAGAATGCGGCCGGCGGCTTCGTTGACCAGGGCAGCATAGGTGCCGGTTGGGTCCTGCTCGGGCCCGGCAATGGTATCGAGCGTACCGTAGGACAGGTTCCAGGGGACCTCACAGTCCAGGCCAGCCTCGAGCGCGAGACGGGCGTTGTCCTGCAGGGCGGAAGTGTCCGAGCTGATTCCGAACTGCCCGGGGGGCTGCGCCCACCAGTCCGAGAGCACGAACCCCCGGAAGCCCCACTCGTCCTTGAGGATATCCCTGAGGAGGTGTCGGTTCTGCGTGCAGTGGTAGTCGGTGACCGGGCTTGCTGACGGATCGCTGACCGAGTTGTACGCGGCCATGATGCAGGCGACGCCACCCTCCTTGACCACCATCTCGAAGTGGCCCAGGTAGGTCTCGCGCAGCGTCTGCTCGTTCATGTGAGCGACCTCGTTGAACCGGTCCTCCTCGATGTTGTTGGCCGTGTAGTGCTTGGCGCACGCGGCCGTGTACGTCTGCAGGCCCGCGGTGATGGCCGAGGCGATGCGGCCCACGTGCCAGGTGTCTTCGCCGAAGGTCTCCTGCGCGCGGCCCCAGTACGGATGCCGCAGGATGTTCATGCACGGGAGCAGCAGCATGGTGTTGCGGGACGCCACGGTCTCGTCGCCCATGGCCTCGCCCACGCGAAAGAGGAGATCGAGATCGAACGAGGCGCCCTGGGCGACCGGCGCCGGGAAGGCCGTGGAGTAGTCGTCGCGGCGCTCACGGTTGTGTTGGCGCGCCTCCAGGTTCACCCCACGGGGCCCGTCGCGGAAGTAGTAGCCCCGAATGTTCGTCCCGCCGACCTCCACATCAAAGGTGCGTTGGATGTCTTGGTAGTTGGGGGTGGCCGCCGGACCCGAGTCCACGCCGCTCATCTGCATGGCCTTGTCATTGATATCCATGGAGGCGAGCAGGCTGTCCACGTTCGGATCCCGCTCTGCGGTGTAGCCGGGTGAGTACCGATCTTGAAAGGTGGTGTCGCTGCACGAGTAGGCAAACTCGCACGCACCCTCGGTGCAGGTCCCGGAGGCGCACACGACGCCGCAGACGCCGCAGTTGTTCGGGTCGGTCTGTGGGTCGATGCAGGACCCGCTGCAGCGGAGTTCGTCCGACGCGCAGACGCCCGACGAGTCGTCGGCAGGACCCGTCGGCACCCGCTCGCTGCAGCCAATGACGGTCGTGGCCACCAACACGCCCAGACACGTACTGGCCATGGCAGCTTTCCCGCCCCTAAGGTTCTTCGAGCTCGACATCATCTCCTCCTGTGCCTCGGCTGCCGGACGGCAAGCCGAGGCCGGGACCAGGATCCCGCGCACACACAAAAAGACCACGCCGAAATTCCCGCTGGCTCAGAATCTGATCGGGATTTTCGGCGCTGCATCTGTCACTTGATGAACAATCGACGGAGCACGCCTGCTGACGCCCCGCACGGATGCTGCCTCACTCCTGCATCGCAGGCAAGGGGGTGTTTTTTTTCTCCCCGCGTCGAGGTGACGCACTCGGACCGCGAGCCCGCGTTGTGCCACAGCGCGTTGCCGCAGGGTCTCGAGTCGGTGACGGTTGCCTGTCGAAGTCGCCATCTGACGTGGGACGCCCATGGCGGGACGCGGCACGTGTGCGTGGCCCCCCCCCTCCCGGATCACGGGCCGTCCATTACCAGGCCGACGATCTCCGTATCGTACGTCTGGGCGGAGTGGTACGTGCCTCGCATCCAGAGGAGCACGGTTCGACTGCTGTCCCAGTAGGGTACGATGGGACGAAGGTTGTCCGCGCTCGAATTCTGCGTGATGGGTGTCCACTCGAAAGTGGCGCCTTCGTCGCACGTCGTGCCGCGCCAGATCTCGTGATACTGGAAGGTCGTGGTGTCGTCGCGCGGATCGGTCGTCGTGGAAATGTAGATGGTGTACGGATTGTTGGGATGGATTGCCCCGAGGCCGGTGTAATCCTGCTCACTGTCGTACAGCTTGTGTCCCGCGTGCGTCAGATACGTGTTGTGCCAGGATGATCCATCCCAGCGGGCATAGCCGAAGCGCTTGTCCGGATCGTCGGTGTTCCCGTCGGCCCGCCCCGTGAAGATCGCGACGATGGTTCCATCGTCGTAGCGCATCAGGTCGCAGTTCCAGAGATGTGTCAGGGTCGCGGGGCCGAGCTGCGAGCCCGTGTGAAACACCGTGGTGAAATCGACGATGTCCGGAACGCTGGAAGTGTTGGCGAGGCTGTCGTCGACCTGCGTGCCATCCGATCTGTAGCTCGCACCGTTCTGCACATAGCCGTGATAGAGGCTGTTGTCGTTGTCGCGAGGGTGAGCCTCGGTTGCGAAGAAGTCGACACGGTCGGTATTGTTCCCCCAGTACTTGTAGTAGCCGGCGACGTAGCCAACTAGTGGCTGGGCGGTCAAGCGCCCGCTATAGCTCCAACTGTTGCCGTCGGAGGACGTTATCAGGTTGGGGCTCGTTTCGACGGATCGAACGAAGTTGTAGAACTCCCCATCCACCTGCCAGAGGTTGGAATAGCTCACCGTGCGGCCGGCGGGCGTGGGACAGCCGCCAGTGGTCCCCCAATCGAACCGGTTCTGACTGCCCCAGCTCCCGTTGTCGTAGATGTTGTAGTAGCTGTAGCAGTCGTCGTTGTGCGTCGTGTACATCGCAACGTACCGGCCCGTGCCCAGCTTGAGCAGACCGGCTGTGTTGTGATCGTCCGGGTTGAGGTCTCCGAGCGTGCTTCGCTGCGGGTTGCCTCCGCTGTCGAGGTCGTACATCGTAACCTCGACGTTTCCGTTGCGGCCGCCGCCAATGGCGACGGATCCGAAGACGAGCGTGTTCGTGTCGGGATCGACGATGGCGCGCTCGTCCTGATACCAGCACCAGCCCCCGTCGTCGTTGAACACGATCGGGGTTCCAGGACTGCCGGTGGGCACCTCGCACGTTACGGCCCCGCCCGTGCCGCCGGATGCCTCGCCAGCACTGCCGGCTAGGCCGCCCATACCAGCCGCGCCAGCCGTGCCGCCGGTTGCTGGCTCGCCGCCAGAACCGTTGCCGCCGACGCCCGGATCCCCACCGACGCCAATGCCGCCCCCGACACCCGGGTCGCCGCCTACACCCACTGCTCCACCGACACCCATGCCGCCCCCGACACCCGGATCGCCGCCGACGCCCACGGCGCCCCCGACGCCCACGGCGCCCCCGACGCCCACGGCGCCCCCGACGCCCACGGCGCCCC
>CAZSVU010000187.1:13607-16847 GCA_964610275.1 uncultured Polyangiaceae bacterium
CGACACCCATGCCGCCGATGCCCGTGCCGCCGACGCCCGTGCCGCCAACACCCATGCCCATGCCGCCGACACCCATACTCGTGCCGCCAACACCCATGCCCATGCCGCCGACACCCATGCCCGTGCCGCCAACACCCATACTCGTGCCGCCAACACCCATGCCCGTGCCGCCAACACCGGGTCCTCCGGCGGAAGAGTCCGCGTCACCGTTGTCGTCACTCGTGCCGCAGGCCAGGGCCAACGAAAGCACAAAAAGGGCACCAAGCGCGTTTCTCGGATCCGGGCGTTTCATGTATTCAAGATTCCCAGGCTGGAGCAGAACGATCAGTAATATCGCGGGCGCTGAGGCTCCCAGACGGCCAGCCCTGCCTCGACCCGTCCCACGTGACACATTGCGGGCAGAAACCGTGGCGCAAGCAGCGTCCTGCCCGGTGCGGCAGAGGGCAGCAGGATCTGCCAGCCCCTGCCAGAAAGCCCCCGGAAGTTGCCTATGTCCCACTGCCACACCGGCGAGAGCTCGGGGAAAACGGGGGTCTTGGTCCCGACCGGGCCGTGCATTGCCAACAGGCTGAGCTCTGTTCCGGGTTGGCCGCAGTACGGCCGGAAGCCCGATTAGGGGCGCCTGAGTGGGGAGCATATGTGCCCCCCAGTAGAATTTTCCGTGGACGAGACAGGCCGGAAGATAACCTCGGAAGTACGGTGGGCTTCCGGGGCGTGGTGGGCACCGGAGGAACGCCGGGGGCCGGGAGCAACCTGGGCAGCGGCGCCCATGCTCTGGACCGCCGCCGAGCTCATGCGGCAGACGGAGAGTTTCGGATACTCTGCGGTCGCACGCCGGGGTTGGGGAAGGGTTCGGGCTTTTCTGCACGACTTCGAGTGTGCGAAGCCCTGACCGGCAGTCGCTGGGCTGGCGTTGCGCTGGTGCGCGCCAGGACTGGAGGGCGGAGGATCACGCTTCCGCCGACGGCGGGAGTATTGGAGAAGCTCGAGCCATGTACCTGACGGGCCTGACCGACGAAGCTGCCGAGTCGATCGATGAGCAGATCCGCGCAACGCAAGCTCTGGGCTGGCGCCGGATCGAGGCTCGGCACGTCGACGGACGGAATCTTCACGATTTGTCCGACGCCGCCTTCGAGCGTGTGTGTGAGAAGCTGAATGCGGCGGACATCCAGGTCGACTGTTTGGCCTCCGCCGTCGGGAACTGGGCCAAGCGAATCGACGAGCCGTTCGAATCCTCTCTGGCGGAGGCCGAGCGTGCGATTCCCCGCATGAAGCGCCTCGGCACGCGGGTGGTGCGCGTCATGAGCTTCGCGGTGCTCGAAGGTCGTGCTCCCGAGGATCAGATGCAGGAAGAGCGCTTTGCGAGACTGCGCGAGATTTGCCGGATGTTCGCCGCCCACGACCTGCTCGTCCTGCACGAGAACTGCGCGAACTACGGCGGCATGGGTCATCCATTCACCCTGAAGCTGCTGGAGAACGTTCCCGGACTGAAGCTGGTGTTCGACACCGGCAACCCCCTGTTTCTCGACGATCGCGCCCAGCCTGCTCCCCTCCCGAAACAAGATTCGTGGGAGTTCTACGCGGCCGTGAAGAATCACATCGCCCGCGTGCACATCAAGGATGGCGTGTGGGATCGAGCCAGCCAGCAGATGCGGTTCACGTTCCCAGGCGAGGGGGGCGGCCAGGTCCGACGGATCGTCAGCGACCTGCTCCAGAGTGGCTACGACGGTGCCCTTTCCATCGAGCCGAACCTGCGCCTGAACCAGGGCGGCGATGATCCGAGTGCGCGCTTGGAGAACTACGTCGAATTTGGCCGCCGTGTCATGCGCCTGCTGGACGACCTCGGATGGCGTGCCTCCGAGGCCGTCGAACCCGAACGCCTGCTAGAGGATGGTGACCGCGATCGGTGAATCCAGCTCGGCGAGCGTGGCGGCGAGAGAGCTCGCGAACGCCTGCTGATTCGCGCTACCTGCTGGCTCCTGTACCCAGTCAGCCGCGAAGTAGTAGGTCACCTGGCCCCCGGTCGGCGTAAGGACCACCAGCTGATTCACGCTGTCCTGGGTGACCTGGGCCTCGTCGGCGGTCCGGTACAGGATCGCCATCCCCAGTGCGTCAGGAACGAGGCTCTGGTTGCCATAGGTTGCGAGGTAGGTCCAACCACCGACGACGGTGGGCGACACGACCGCCGCATCAGCATGCGTGGGCAGGCCAGTACACAGGTTCGGGATGTTGCCGCTGGCGTTCGCGATCAGTCGGCTCACCCGACTGCCGGCCGTGATCGAGATGTCCGCAGTCACGTCGTACGTGCCCGAGCCCGGTTGCCAGCCACCGTAGAACATGCGTAGCGCTGCGTACACGGGGCCACTGGCCAGGATTTGAACGGTCAGCGATTGCTCGTTGGAGATCCTCACCGCCGCGTTGTTCACGAAGGTGCCGAGCCCGCCCGGGCCCAGGGCGTCCCCGACATGCAGGATGTCCCCGCCCCAGCTCGACACCGTCGAGTAGTCGCCGTCGGTGTAGTCGATGGTATGGAGGATCATGTCCGGCAACTTCTTGCCGAAGATGTCGAAGCCGTTTCGGGTGTCCGAGTACAAGCGGAAGCCGACGCGATCGGATTCCCACCCCGGCCCTTCGAACCGGAGGTAGCCCGCGTCATGGTCAATGTGGCCGGTCAGGTCGAGGAAGTCGACGTCCTCGTAACTGCCTCCCGTGTAGGTGGTACCGCTCCAACTCCCTCCGGTCTTGGGGGATATCAGCGCCTGGGCGCGCTGGGGGTAGCTCCGAACGTTGGTGCCTGAAGTCGCGTACCGCACAGCGACCGTCTTGGTCTCACTCGCATTGAGATTGGCCAGGAAGACGATTTCGTCAGCGGCCCCGTCGGGATCGTTGTCGACGGCCTGGCTCGCCAACTCGGTGCAGTCATCCAGGACCACGAACGCGTTGGGATTGAAGTCGGCGTACGATGCCTGGATCTCGGCGGTGTCCACGAATATGGCTGCATCCGTTCTCGCCGCGCCGAGGCCGTTGCTGAGATCCAGCAGGAAGCACTCCGGGAATTCCGCTTCGAGGCCACAATTGGTCGAGCAGGCGTCGCCCCCTGCGGCACCGCCGGTGCCGTCGCCGCCGGTGCCCGGGGCGCCGCCGGGGCCATCGCCGCCAGCTCCGGGGACGTCGCCGCCGGATCCGGCTCCGCCAGATCCGGGGACGGCGCCGCCGGTTCCGTCTCCGCCAGAGCCGGTG
>CAZSVU010000188.1:0-16788 GCA_964610275.1 uncultured Polyangiaceae bacterium
AGGGTGGCCAAGCTCGCCGGCGATCGAACGGCTCACTCCGCGCCCTCTAGCGCGGTTCGTCTAGGGTGGCACGAGCCGTTTCTCCGTGGCGCTCGTCACCGGAAGACGGCGCTCGTTCCAACGTCAGGTCGCGATCTGACGTCTGGTTCCCGCCCCTTTGATCCGCCAGGCCATTCGGCTAGCGTGAACCCATCGTGAGCCCAACCACTGCCGTAGCCGCCTCGGGAAAGCTCGTCCTGTTCGTTTCCGCGCAGTGCCCACACTGTCCGCTCGTGGCCAAGGCTCTTCGGGCCCTGGCCGCGAAGAGCCCGGGAATCGAACTGTCAGTCATCGACGTGACCGCGGACGCTGCGGCCGCGCGCGCCGCTGAGGTCCTGGCAGTACCCACACTGGTGGTCAACGGCCGGGTGCACCTTACGGGAGCGGTGAACGTGGACGACCTCACCCAGTTGCTCGACGCTCCGAGAGCGCTGACGGCTCCGTCCCTGCGGCGCTTCATCGACCAAGGGAACGCCAATGCGCTGGCCGAGTTGATGGACGCCGAGAATGCCATCATTCCCGCGCTCCTCGAACTCCTGACCGAACCGACCTTCTCGACTCGTCTCGGCGCGATGACGGTGGCAGAAAAGCTCTGCGAGCTGAACTGCTCCCTGGCCGGGAGCATCGCCGATCCGCTGTGGGCCGGCTTCGACGCCGCGGATGATTCTGTGCGTGGCGACGTACTGTATCTGCTCGGCGTCCTGGGCGCGCGGCACCTGCTTCCAGAAATCAAAGCCATCGCCGCGGGCGACCACAGCGATGACATCAAGGAAGCTGCGCTCGACGCCATCGAGACACTGAGCTCTGGTGACCGCCGGTAGACGCGGCGCAGCTCGCGTTCCGCCGTCACAAGACGTTGACGTCGACGACGCGCCCGCTCACGACTCGGCGCGTGGGCGCACCCAGATCGGCGGGATCAAACCCGAGCAGCAGTGGCACGAACATGAGCTGGACCACGGGGAGCTCATGCGTCTCACCGGTGGCCGGGTCGGGCACGTCCACCCATTGCAGCTTGGGAATGGGATTGAACACCTCGACCTTCGACGGCTTGTCCCCCTCCACCTGGTTCAATGGAATTCCGAACAGGCTCACCGCGATATCCGGGTCCCGACCGCTGGGGCGCTGAACCCGAGACGCGATTTCAAGCTGAATCTGCAGCCCCTGCGCGCCTTCGGGCAGCGGAACCCGGTAGCCCGCGAGGGCGCGGCGGGCTTGCTGCGCCGCACGCTTCCACGCTCGAAACGCTCCACTGACGCTCACGACCTCGATGCTAGCGACTCGACCACGGTCATCCACCACGACCAGGAAGTCCGCCCGCCCATTGGGGGCAGTGGTCTCGGTCCGCGCAGCGACCTCGAGCGCCTGTATGACCTTCCCGTGCGCGCCCAATCCGTGCGCCCGGTCTCGTGCCTCCAGAGCCGAGGCCATCGACCGCTGTAGCCGGCGGCGCGCGCTGGGACGCGAGTGAGGGGCTCTCGGATACGGGGTCACCGCCGCGTGGCCCTCACCGAGCCCCACTCCCAGTTGCTCCAGCGACAGCGTGGGTCCTGCCTTCCCACCTTCCCCCGCCCCGTCCGACCCGGGTGGGACGCTCTCTCGGGCGGCGCCAGCGCCCAAGTCTGCGGCACCGGGCTCCCCGCGCCGCTCTGTCGCTCGCGTGTTCCCCCGCCGGAGGGTGGCACGCGAAAGGTGAGCGAGTGGTCGTGTCCCCGACGACGAGTCGCCCGACGATGGGCTGACCCGGGCCGAACGCGGCGCACGCCGTTCGGTCGACTCGAAAGCCCGGGACACGACCTGCAGGTCCACTTCCACCGCAGCCTCTCGTCCGGGCAAACGCGCGGCCAACGTGGCGAGCGAATCAGTAGAGCGCACTGGCACCAGCGCTGCCGCACCGATGAGCGCGGCATGCAAGAGCGCCGCCGGCCAGATGAAGCGCCAGAGCGGCGTGGTCTCGAACTCCCTGGTCTCCTTCACAGGCGCGCTCACCCCTTGCGAGGTCAGAGCATACTCCCTTCTCGCAGCGTGGCCAGACGGCAGTGAATCCTGCCGATTGCACCCACCTCAGAGTGGAATTCAATACGGCTCGACTCGCACCGCCAGAATGGGAACGGCGCCTCGGCGGCTTCAGAGCCGACCTGGGTCGTAGCTCAGTCTGACCCCAAGCGTGAGCCACTCGTGTAGCCCCTCGACTTCCTGGTCTGCTTCGCCCAGAAACGTCTCAAAGTGTGCTCGGGAGAACTCGCCAAAGGCGAGGCTGAGGAACGGTCCCACGCCCACACCGCCAGGTAGCGCGAAAGTCGCCCCCGCTTGGAGATTCGCGTACTCCATTCCCCGGTAGGTGCGCGTCGAGGTGAAGCCCCCTTGTTCTCCGCTACCGCCAAGTATCTCGTAGCCGATCCCCAATCCCATCCAGGGGTTGATGTCTCGCCCCGGAAGCAGGTGGTATTGACCCTGGAGACCAAAGCGCACGTCGTATGCAGAGCAATCTGCACCGCTCGGGCAGCCCGACGGGTGATCCTCCAGTAGCACGACGCCGTACTGGCCGTAGGCGCCCACCATCACCTGGGGCGCCACCCAGTAGCCCAGGTCGAGCCAGAACGGAATCTGGCCGGCGGTGACTTCATTGAGCTTCACCTCGTCCAGGCCACTCGCCGAGTCCTCCGCTCGCAGCAGTCCGAACGGGATCGCATACCCGAGTCGCAACGCCAGGTGGACGCCTTCTGCGCCTTCGGTGCCGTTCGTGTCAGGGGACGCTCCTTCGGCGGACGCCGACGTTGCCACGAACAAGACTGCCAACATGCCCGCTGCTTTCACTACTCTCGACATTGCGCCTTCCTCTCGATGCGATGCACCCAATCCACGCCGTCCCGAATTTCGGCAAGCTCGGGGGCACACTTCGTGAGCAACGCTATGGGCCCGCTGCGAGCTCGGGGAGCGACAGATCCGTCATCCCCCCGCCCGCACGTCGAGTTGCTCGCGGGAGACAATGGCCCACCGTCCGAGAGCTCGGGAGGGGTGACGACAATGTCACTCCCCATGGTGCCCACAGCCGGCTAGGGTGACCACCATGAACGTCCCTTTGCTGATCGGTGCCATCGTTCGGCAAACGACCGTGCTCATCGCCCAACTCGCAACGACCGGCGGTGTGCGAGCGCCGTTGGCTCAAGTCGCCAATCAGGTCTTCGCTGATCTCGTGCGGGAGCTCGAACGGCAAGGCGTAAGCCGCAAGGTGAGCGCGGACATGTTCGGCATGAGCCTGAGGTCGTACCAGCGCCGGATTCAGCGCATGGGCGAGAGCTCGACCGAGCGAGGTCGCTCTCTTTGGGAAGCCGTCTACGACTATCTCCAACAGCACGGCCCGGTCACCCGGGCGCAGGTGCTGCAGCGTTTTCACCGCGACGACGAGGCACAGCTCCGAGGCGCGCTGCACGACCTCACCGAGAACGGGCTCGTATTTCGATCTGGGACCTCCGCTGCGGCGGTCTATCGCGCCGCCACCGAGGACGAACTGGGGACACTTCGCCGGGCCGTGCACGGCGAGGGACTCGACCAACTGCTCTGGGCGATCATCTACCGCGAGGGTCCCATCTCCCGTGACGCGCTGCTGGCGCTCGGAGGCATCGACGCGGAGCGCCTCGACTCCTCCATCGAGCGGTTGAGCCAGTCAGCCCGCATCGTACCTACCGGAACCCACGAATCCGTCGAGTACCGTGCCACCTCGTTCGTGGTGGAGCGCGGCTCGCCGGTGGGGTTCGAAGCCGCGGTGTTCGACCACTTCCAGGCGCTGGTGAAGACGATCTGTTGCCGCCTCAGGGGCGATCCAACCGAACTCGAGCGTCCGGTTGAAGTGGCCCGGCAAGAGCTCGCCGGCGGAAGCACCTACACGTTTGACCTGTGGGCGAATCATCCCTTCGCCAACGAGGTTCTCTCCACACTGAGTGAGTACCGCGAACGCATGTCGCACCTGCGCGAGCAGGTGGAGCAGCACAACTCCAAGCAAGGCCTCCCCACATCGTACGTGAAGGTCGTAAGCTACGCGGGACAATGCCTCATCCAGGAAGACCAGCAGGAGAGTGGCGAGCCATGAGGACGATGTGGTTAGGCATCATCCTGACTCTTGTCAGCTCATCGCTAGTCGGCGGCTGCCGAAGCGACACGGGGCCAACCACCGGCAGTGAGTCGCACTTCCTGCGTCAGTGCCAAGCCACCTGCGCCGCAGGGTTTGAATGCCTGTGCGGCGTGTGCTCGCGCCAGTGTGCAGAGGACGGAGACTGCAGGGATCTGCATTCGCGCGCGGAGTGCATCGCCGTCGCAGATCGGCCAGCGGAGTGGACGTGTCCGGACGAGGCGGTGAACGCGTTCTGCGACGTCCGCTGCAGCACGGCCGCCGACTGCAGTGGGCTGGGGAGCGGATTCCTGTGCCGCTCTGGGTTCTGCCGAGAGGATCCCAACGGCGAGCTGGCGGCGGACGGCCGCATCGATGTCGACGAACTCTGCGACTTCTACGTCAGCGATGTCTGTGACGCGAAGATCGAGTGCTATGGGTGGGAGTATCGGGACCGGGAGCACTGTCTGGCAGCGCAGGAGTGCGACGGCTTGCCGGACTTCCATGCGCTGCTCGCCGACGGGCTGGTCACCTTCGACCCAGTCGCAACGTACGAGTGCCACGAAGCGCTGCTTGCCGATCCGTGCAGTCTGGGGCTGCTCCTCACCGTGCCTCCCCTGCCCTCTGCTTTGCGCGCCTGCGGTGCGCTCACGGGGTTGGTGGAGGAAGGCGGCGCGTGCACCGGAATCGAGTGCGGAGAAGGGCTGACTTGCCGACTGTCGGATGGCTGCCCCGGCGTGTGCGAGCGCTCCGATGACCTCGCCGAGGGCGAGGCCTGCGTCATTCGCCTCTGTTTGCAGGAAACCGATCACTGTGGCCCCTGCGCACCGGGGCTGGTCTGCCACGACAGCGTATGCCGCCCGGAGTGGACCTTGGGGGAGCCGTGCACGGCGCTGGCCGATTGTGGCGAATATTGGTGCAACCAGGAGTTGGGCCAGTGCGCTCCACGGGCGAGCAGCGGTGAGGCGTGTAGCGACTTTCGAGACATTGCGCCCCCGTGTGCATCCGGACTCTGGTGCAGCGGGGGCACGACCGAAGCCGGGGTTTGCCTCTCGCTCAGCGACGAAGGTGGCCCCTGCGAGGCCGACGGTGACTGCCTGGAACCGTTCTCGTGCCTCCCCAGCACGAGTCCCGACATTCTGGCACCGGGTACCTGCGGTTCATCCCAGCCCAACGGGGCTTCCTGCGACAGCTATGCTGACTGCGAGTCCTACCTGTGCACCTCCGACTACGTGTGTTCCCCGCAGCCTGCGCTGGGCGAGACGTGCACGGGTGAGTGCGCCGAAGGTTTGAGCTGCGGTCCCGACTCCATTTGTGTCGAGAAGCGATACCCTGGAGACTCCTGTGACGCGGCAAGCGAGTGCATGCAGTCACGATGCGAGAATGGTGTCTGTGTGATCCGTCACCATCTGGGAGAAGCCTGCGCGGTGAACGATGACTGCCTCTCGGGATACTGCGTCTCCGGGATCTGCACGGATCCAGTAGGCTGCACGGACCAACTCTGACGGGGCCCGTGGCGTAGGGCTCCTGCCGAGTGGCCGAAGCGGTTCAACGTCGAGATCGAGCTCGAGAAGCTCCCCGAGTACGCCGAGTTTCTGCGCTCCCCCGCCTATCGCAGGTGCCCTCAGAAGGCGACCGCTCCCTCAGCACGGTAGCGGGGCGACGAGGCGGCGCTCAGTTCGGGCGGGACTGCGTGCACTGCCCAGTGGGGCCACAGGGGCTCGCCAGGACTTCCAGGCATTCGTCGCAGGCAACGTCACGATAGTCGTAGCAGCCCGCGGCGGCGTACTCGACCGGGAGGGCGTGAAGGGCGGCGATGGCTTCGACCTCCAGGGGATTGAGCGCGGCCGGACAAGCACACACGAGCCCCACGTCCACGATGGCGCTGCACTGTGGTCCGTCAGTAGCCGGATCGCAGCTCAGGGCGCGGTCCGCCGCATCGCCATGGTCACGCGCTATTTCGGTGCAGCTTCGAGCTGGCGCCCCGCCTCTTCCGGAGCCGGAGCTCCCTCCGGCTCCGCTTGAGGCGGAGGCATCACCAGCATGACCGCCCCCGCCGGTGAGCGCACCACCCGTGCCAGCAACGCGCCCTTGATCCTGCCCGGTGTCACCCCCACACGCGCAGAGCATGAGAGCGAGAACCGCAGAGGCAATCGGTCGGCAATCCAAGTGGCACATGTTGTGCCCCAGCAAAGCACATTGCGTGCCAAAGAGAAAACCAGCGGTGCGCGACCAGTTCGCAAACACCTGGAAACGATCTCACTCAAGGTCGGCTCGTTGCCGCATCCCAGCCCTGCGCGCGCGGCTGCCGGCCGCCATTTGCGCGGTCCAGTGTCTCAACCGTGGGGGACTCGCGCTCGGGCGCGACCCCGGTCGACTGGAACCAGCTCCGCCCGTGGGACGACACGGCCCCTTCGACCAGCTTGGCCAACTACAGCGATACCGACAACAGCACATTCATCGATGTGTTCGCCAAGCCGGACGGCGCCGGACGCCAGGCGCATCAAGGACTCGCCGGATCGGTTTGGGAATGGACCCTCGATCTCCATGATAGAGTGCACCAGCGGACCGGCGCGCCACGCAACCAACGCGCCCACACGGCTCGTCGCACTCGCCACCTTCCCAAACCGGCGTTTCGTTCTAGACTGAGGGAATTGACCCCGCCATCCACACCAAGTCCCGCCCCCTCACCCGTACCGCACCCGGTCATCCGTGACCTCCGCGCCTCGCTAGGCCGAGTGATTCGGGGGAACCCCGAGGCGATCGAGCTCCTGCTCGTGGGTGCTCTGGCCGGCGGGCACGTTTTGATCGAAGACGTCCCTGGAGTTGGCAAGACTACGCTGGCCAAGACCCTGGCTCGGGCCCTCGATCTCAAGTTCAAGCGGGTGCAGTTCACACCGGATCTCCTCCCCTCGGACATCCTGGGCACACACACGCTCAATCCCCACGACGGGAGCCTGACCTTCCAACGAGGGCCAGTGTTCACTCACGTATTGCTCGCGGACGAGATCAACCGCGCGTCGCCGCGCACCCAGTCGGCTCTGCTCGAAGCGATGAACGAAGGACAGGTCACCATCGATGGCGCGACCATGAATCTGCCAACTCCGTTCATCGTGCTCGCCACCCAGAACCCGGTGGAGTTCCAGGGGACTTATCCCCTGCCGGAGGCACAGCTCGATCGCTTCGTGCTCCGCTTTGCACTGGGGTACCCAGACGAGGACAACGAGCTGGGAATGCTCGCGGATCGCCGGCAGGCCGATCCCCTCGACGAGGTGCGACCGGTGGCCGCCGGTGACGACCTCCGCGCGCTGACCGACGCCACCCGGAAGGTCCACGTCGAGGACCGGGTGGCGAAGTACATCCGCGCCGTGGTGGCCTGGACGCGAAACCACGACGATGTCGCGCTCGGAGTGAGCCCCCGCGGCACGCTGGTGCTCTACCGCGCCTGCCAAGCCCGCGCCCTGCTCTGTGGTCGTGATCACGTCATCCCCGATGACGTGCAGACGCTGTCCATTCCGGTGCTCTCCCACCGCATGCAGATCACGGAACGAGCCCGCTACGGCGGAAGGTCGACGGCCAGCATCTGTACCGATGCCGTCAATGAGCTTCCGGTTCCGACATGAGTACGAGCGCCGGGTCTGCGCGCGCGCGACGTTGGTGGCCACAGGACACGGCACGCAGGCTGTCTCGCTTGAACCACATCCTCATCCCGGACACGAAGCCGGAGCGGGATCGGTTGCGAAAGCGCGGGCTCGTCCGCCTACTCGGTGCCCCGTTCTGGATCCTCCAGGGTCTGAGCCGCGAAGGACGAATCCTGCTCCTGCTGGCTGTCGGAGTCGGCTTCGCCGGGCTGGATGTCAGGTTCACCCAGATCCATCAACTGTTCGCCATGCTGGCGGGACTGTTGGTGGCCGCACTCGTGCTCCGGCCGTTCTTCCGCGCGTCCGGGGTTCGCGGCGAAGTGCGCGGACCGGACCGAGTGGCGGTGGACGCACCTGCCCGCTTTGACGTGCGCGTCATCAACCAGGGCCCAACGCCAGTGGAGAGCCTCCGAGTCCGACGGCCGTTCCTGCCCTGGGACGGCAAGTGGCACGGTCGGCCTGACGGCGTGCGGGAGCTCGAGCCAGGAGCACACGCGACGGTCAGTGGGACGGCGACTTTTGCCGCGCGGGGCGAGCACCACCTCGACAGTTTCGAGATCTGCGCCCTGCTCCCGTTGGGGCTGTCCGTGGGACCGCGGCAGGCCACGCCTGGAACCCGCTTCCTGGTCGTTCCCAAAATCGCCAACGTGACCTCGGTGCAACTCTCCCAGCGCTTGCCGCCCGAGCGTGGCCAGGTCCTGAGCTCCGTTCAACCCGGCGAATCCGACGTTGCGGGGGTGCGCCCGTATCGTGCGGGCGACGAGCTGAAGCACATTCACGCGCGGACTTGGGCTCGGACCGGTGTCCCCCACGTGCGGCAGTACTCTGCCGAGCGCAGTGACCGCGTCACCCTGGTGGTGCTCGTCGACGGTACCGGCGCGTCGGAGCTCACCAAGGAGGCCGCGCTCTCATTGGCCGCAGGAGTGGCTGCGCGACTGGCACTCCACGACGGTGGCCTGGATAGGGTCCAGCTCAACGACGAAGGCTCCGTGGTCAGACCACGGTCCGGCGCACGGGCACTGGACGCCGTTCTGGATCGTCTGGCCGTGCATTCACTGACGACTCGCGAGTGCTCGGCGCTGGGCGCGCTTCGTGATGGGCTCGCAGCCACCTCGGCGATGGTGCTGGTTTCCGCGGGTGCGCCCCAATGCGCGCACCAGTTGGTGGCTGCCGCTCGTGTCAGCGGAACGCCGTGTCGGTGGGCTGCGGTGACCGAATCCGAGGAGGCCGTGGAGGGCGCCACGCTGATCAGCCGGCAGGCGATAGAAGAGGGGAAGGAGATCGCTCTGTGAAGGCCCGGTTGCCAGCGCTCACTCTGTTGAGCGCCGCCGTGGCGCTGGCCTGGGTGCTGCCGACGATACTGGCCGCAATCATTCTGGGCGTGTCTGCCCTCGGCGTGATCGTCGGCCCGAGGCTGGAGCTCGACCGGCTGGGTCAAGTCGGTCTCACCTTCATGGCGGCCCTGATCGGCGTGTTGCTACCGCGCGTGCTGGTGGCGGAAACGATCAGTTACGACGTGACGATGCTTGGCGAACGGCGCATGCTGCTCGCCCTCCCGGTGTTTCTGGTGGCGGCAGTGCGCGTCCTGATGGTCGCGCCTCGGTTTGGGACGCCACTCACGCTCGTGGCCGGCCTCGTCGCCCTGGTCGGAGCGGGTGGTGCGTTGGCCGGAGTCGCCTATCCGCTCCTCTCCGCGACGTTTCTGGCGCTCGGGCTGGCCACACTCTCTGCATCTGATCCGCACCGGGCGTCGGCTCGGCACCGCCTGGGTCGCAACGCAGTGGTGGCGGGGGTGGCTGTGGCGTGCGGAGGAGCCCTGACACTGGCGTCAATGCGGCTGCTCCCGAAGCTCCACGACGCCATGATGGCCCGCATCCTCGAGCGGTACCAGAAGTCCCGGACCGGGTTCGGGAGTCGTTTGGTCCTCGGCGGACTGGGGTCCTTGCTAACGGACGACACCGTCGTGATGCGCGTGCGCGGCGCGACCGTACCGGAGCTCCTCAGGGGCGCCATCTACACGCAGTACTTCGGCGGCCATTGGCTCAGCTCAGACGAGCTCCCGCCACCCGAGATCGTCGAAACGCCATCGACTCGACCACTGGGCGATGACTGGGTAGAAGTCGAGAACGCCGGTCGTCCTCACCACTACTTCCTCCCCCTGGATGCCAAAAACGTGGCGGCTTCGTCGGGCTTCCTCCAGCGGGATGCGTTCGGACTCCACCATGCCGTGCCTCAAGTCAGAGCGAAACGAATCTGGTTTCAGACTGGCGGCCGTCCGTCCCTTGCCGAGCCCGGCGTCGAAGACCGGCTGATCCCTTCTCATCTCGTTTCCCGGCTCGTCGAGCTTGCGTGGACCTGGGGCGGGCACGAGGGATCTCCCAGAGCACGCATGGGACGGCTCCAAACGCGACTGCTACGGGATTACCGCTACACTCTCCGCCTGGAGCAGCCGGACCGAGTCGACCCGGTGCTCGACTTCCTACTGTCGCGGCGCGCAGGGCACTGCGAGTACTTCGCCTCGTCTCTGGCGCTATTGGGGCGCGCGTCAGGCGTTGCCACTCGTGTGGTTGCTGGCTACCGTGTGGCGGAACATTCCAGGTTCGGCTACCACATCGTCCGGCGGCGGCACGCCCATTCCTGGGTCGAAGCCTACGTGGACGGCGCATGGCGAACCTACGACCCGACCCCTGCGAGTGAGCTACTAGCCGAATCGCCGGCAGACACCCCCACCTTCAGCGCGTTCGTCGACGCATTGGCAACCGGCTGGGAAGCAACGGACGACTGGCTCGAGCGACGAACTGCGTTCGAATACTCGTTGGTGTTGGTGCTGCTCGCCGGTGGCTTCGTGTTGGTCCGCCTGCTGAGAACCCGGCGCCAGCAGAAGCGTAGCCGGAATGGCACAGACGCACCGCTAGCCGGATTCGTCCACCTCGACCGAAGCCTCAGCCGCAGAGGCATCTCGCGCTCCCCACAAGAAACCCTGGAACGGTTCGCGTCGCGAGTGCTGGTGACCGACGCCTTGCCGCCAGCGCACGGTGGAGAGATCGCCGCGCTCATTCGCGCCTACGCAGAGCTGCGGTACGCGGGCCGTGGCGACGTCCAGACGATCGAGCGCCGGCTCGTCGCAGCGGCGCGTTCGCTGGGGTGATTGGACTTGTCCTCACCCCAATCCTCCCGCATCCTGGGCTAGTTCGCATCCGGGAAATTCGAGGCCATGAGCGACCAGGGTAACGGAATGGGGGCTGCAGCCGCTGGCTCTCGGGTCCAGGACCCGCCGAGTGAAGCGGCGCCGGACAGCGCGGGCGAAGGGACGCAGTCGGGGGCGCGTACCCGGTTGGGGCGTTTCGTCGAGGCGCTCTCGGAGAAGCTGGGAAACAAGTATCTCAATCTGCTGACTCTCAAGCGGGGGCGGGTCAGTGAGTCGCTCGGCGGCGTCCCCCGCAAGATGCACCGTGTGGCGAACGCGACCCAGCTCGTCCTGGAGCTCATCGATGACTTCGTCGACGGCACCTATCGACAGATCCCTTGGCACTCGATGGCGGTGTTGGCCGCGGCAGTGCTCTACTCGATCAGCCCGGCTGACGTGGTCCCCGACACGCTGCCCGTGATCGGGGTACTCGATGACCTCGCCGTCATCGCCGTGGCCGTCCGCTTGGTGCGAAAGGATCTCCGCGCGTACTGCCGATTCAAGGGATACCCCGAAGACGAGTACTTCTGAAGGCACCGTTCAACTCTTCATGCAGGCGACGACTTCCGGGCACGACTTCTTGGCGGCGCAGGCCGTCTTGTGCTTGGCCGGTGCGCGCTGGCAGGACAGCCCCAAGTCCTCCGGTGTCGACCGGTCGAGCCGACGCGAACAGATGTGGAGCCGAGCGCATCGGCCGATCACGTTCTGGGCATCCGGAATCTTCTGGTCGGCCCCACCCAGCGGGGTGAGCTTGACGACGGTGGCTCCGACCCCCTGAATGCTCGGAATCCTGGCACCGCAGAAAAGTTGTGGCTTCGCTCCGGGGACCGTGAACTTGTACATGGCCGCGAGCTTGTTGCACGTGGCCCCATCGTGACAGTGGGCGACCAACGCAGCGACGTCATTGGGCTGATCGTACTGAAGGAACTTCACCTCCATCGACTGCTCCGTGGTGTCGTCGCGCAGTGTGAACTCACGATGCGCGAGTAGGGCCTGGGTCGCCCAGTTCCACTCGTGCCCGTCCTTCCACCCTTCGACGACTCGCTTGGGAACGCTAGCGAGGATGGCCGAGGCCGCTGAGCAGTTGTCGGCGATGGTCTTGAGCCCTTCCGTAGGGTAGCCGGAGCTGGCGGTGGCCGCCGGTGCCTCGGTCGGTGTCGTGGGCGCCGCCGCGGCACTCGGTGCAGGCGCTGGCGCTGCTGCAACCGGTTCGGGGGTAGCCGTCGCAGACGCCGGCGCCGACGGACTCTCCTTCTCACCCGACTTGCAGGCAAGCAACGCAGAAAAGAGCAGCAACGCAGTCAGAATCGTGTGCTTCACGTGGTTCTCCTCTCTCTCGCCATCCTACACCCCGCGCCACCCTACTCCACGCCGACACGTCGACGCAGTTCGCGAAGCACGTATTCCTCTGAGAGCAACTGTGGTTTCGCCCCACGCACCGAGACCACCGGGACGCCTTCGTCGAGTCCCACCCAATGCACTCTCTCGGACTCTACCGCGTCGGGCCAGCGGCTCGGACGCGCCGTATTGCTGAGCAGGACGACTTGGGATTCCGGATCCAGGTCGGCAGCGGACTCGGCAATGTGCGGAACGATGTCCGCGTTGTGCAACACTCGGATGATCCGCCCAAACTCGGGCATATCTTCCTTCACCAGAGTGATCGGCCGTTCCAGCGCAGTGGGTACGGTGGCAGGCCGCGGCAGCACCACGACCACGATGAGCCCGTGATCGTCGTTCTCGCCGTAGCTCTTGGTGTGCGCGGACACGTGACCCCCATGGGATTCGACGATGGCCTTCACCAGCGAAAGACCGAGGCCGGCTCCGGCCGCACGGGATTTCGTGGTGTAGAAAGCGCGGAAGAGCTCGTCCAGTTCTGCCGGTGGACAGCCCATGCCGTCGTCTTCGAGCTTGATCAGCACGGATCTCGGAGTCGTCATGGCGTCAACCCAGACTCGCGTCGCGTTGGCCTCGAATGCATTGAGCAGTACGTTGGCAAACACTTGCTCCAGCTTCGTGGCATCGCCAGCGACTTCGAGGTCTTCGGGTACATTGCGCAACTCCACCCGTTCTCGCCATTGGGGCCACAGTTGCTCGATGCAGCGTTTGACGATTGTGGCTACCGGGACTGGTTCCTTGGCGACGTCGAGCTTACCCCGCGACAGCGTGAGGATGTCCTGACTGAAGCGCGCCAACCGCTCGATCGTTCGCTCCAATACCTGCAGGCGTGCCTGCCCCTCCTCGCCCAGATCCCCGGCAACGCGCAGCGCCTCCAATCCGACCGACATCACACCCAGCTGGTTCTTCACTTCGTGGTTCACGAACGCCGCGGAGCGGCCCAGGTCGCAGAGTGCGTTTGCGTTGTCGAGCTCCCGATAAGCTTCTTCGAGTTTGGCATAGGCCCGACGCCGGTCGTTGACCAGTCCCAGCAGCCGGTCGCCGAACGCCACCGTCGTGGAGAGCCCGAAGGCCAACACCCCGAAAATGATGAAGCCGGGCGTGTCGCTGATGTCGGGAACGTTGATGGTGAGCACGTCGCCCGCAGCGGCCACCGCCAATGCCACCAGGCCCACGAAGTGTACGATCAACACGCGACGCTGCGAGCCCGTGGCGCTGCGGACGCCACGCAGCAGCAGCCAGATCGTGGTGCCGACGAGCACGACGAACAGCGGCGTGAACACCCAGTTGTAGAGGGGTGTCGCCAAGTTCATCTGGCCTTCGCGGCGTAACATGCTGTCCCCGTACACGAATGGCAGCGCCAGCAGGACTGCCGTCCCAGCCAGCAGCTTCAGGTTCCTGGTCCACGGTCGCCCGGTGAGACGCAGGAGGTAGGCGTACATCGAAGGCACCACCCCGCCGAAGAGCACGTGCTGCTGACGAATCCAAAACTCCGACCCCTCTGGGCCCACACGCCAGGGCTGAAGCCAAATGTCAATCGCGGCTATGGCGCAGATGAACAAGAGAGTGATGCTGAAGTAGAGGAGGCTCGGATCGAGCTGGGTGCGCAAGGCGATGTACAGGTACATCAACGCCACCGTTACCAGCATGACGCAGATGACTCCGAGGATGGTGGTCAGCATGATCGGTAGTCGGTCAACCGGGGGTAGACTTCCAATTCTGCCGAAGCTTATCCCGACCCGGGGGTGACGTGCCAGGCGTGCGAGCTCCGGTGGGATTTTCAGTGAATTCTCACTGGGGGACGGGGTTTCTGACTGGTTCGGCAACTCGGTGGCTCAGTGCCGCGGCAGTCCTCGGGGCAGTGCCTATCGGTACTGCGCCCACATCTCTTCCACGAATGCGTCCCAGGCCTGGCCATGGCTCTGCCAAGCCGCACGGTAGTCGAGCCCGGTGAGATCGTAGATCTCCTGCGTGTACGTGTCGTCACCGGTGGGGTCCATCCACCGGTCCACATAGGCGAAGAAAGCGTCGTGGTCCCAGTTGCTTTCTGCGCTCATCAAGCGGGCTGCGAGGGCCTGGCCGACCCAAGCGATGCTGGTGCAGCAGCGGCGATAGTTCTCACCGATCGGATCCAGCCATTGATCCGGCGGAAGGTGCTCGTATGGGCCCCAGGCCGGGTCGTCGCTCACAGGCTGACCCTGCCATACCCCCATGTGGCCGGTGTAGACGACCGTGGCCCCGTTGTACGCTGGCCCATACGGCAAGTCGGCAGTGAATGCCGTGTGCATGTCCTCTCCGAATTGCACGTCGGGGTAGGTAGCCGACGGCGCGCTCATTTCGCTGTCCCCCAGCAGCATGCCCGCAAAGATGATGGGCCACTTCCGCCCGCTGCCATGCCCGCCGTGCGCGTACCACCCCGGGTATCCTGCTCGGACCAATCCCCAAAGATCGATGCCGTGCTGCAGGAACCCAATCAGCAGGCGCTCCTGAGCGGCCTGCTGACCCTGAGGTAGGTCCAGCATGAGCAGAAGGCTCGCGATCCCCGCGACCCTGCCCATCTCGCGTCCGTACATGGCCATGTAGTCGACCTGGGCATCGAAGGCGTAGAACAGGTTGTCGACCCAGGGGCGCATCAAGCGGTCGGCGTACATCTCCAGGGTCTCGGTCGCGACTGGGCTCGGAGGCTGCAGCTGCGGAAGCAGTCCCCGGTCGACGTCGGCTAGGCGGTACAGGCCGTTGGAGGTGTCTGCGTACGCGGGGCGAAACGCGTCCGGCGGAGCTGCGTTCGCCAGGCAGGTCAGGATCGACACGCTCGCAACCGGAGAGCTCGAGTACTCACCGCTTCCTTCGCGGAGCCAGTTCTCCACGGTCCCCGGCTCAGCCATCGAGATGGACGAAGCGAGACTGTCGCCAGGGACCATGGTGATCGGGAAGCTGGCCGCAAGACTGGGCTGGTAGCGATTCTGCTCGGTCCGGTCGTCAAAGCCGGTTTCGGTTTGACTCGCCGGGACGTTCAAGACGCTGCCGTTGCGACCGCCGCCTGGAGCCGGCGTCACACTCTCCACGGTGACGGGGCACAGGACGTAGTACTCGCCGGTGACGAACTGGCCGACTTGGTACTCTCCGTCGAATGTCCAGGTCACACCGTGGTCGGTGACAGAGTCTGTGAGCATGAGGGCTGCTGCCCCGGCGGCGCCTCCTGCACCCAGGCCAGCGGACCCGCCGACCGCGGTGGTGCCACTGCCGGCAGCGCCGCCAGCTGAGCTGCCTCCGTCTCCGGCCGTGCCTCCGCTGCCCGAAGTGCCTCCAATCGCAGGTGTCGGAGATCCAGCCGCGCCGGCGCTGCCGGCTGCGCCACCCGTGGCAGCTGCACCGGCACCGGCGGCGCCGCCGCTTTGCGACGCCGCCCCGCCGGCACCCCCGTCGGCTGACGTTCCCCCGCTCGCAGTACTCCCTCCGGTAGGAGCGCCCGCGCTACCGCCCGCGGTACCCGTTGATCCGCCGAGTCCGATTGCCAGGCCACCGGCGCCTGCTTCCGACGAAGTGTCTTTCGCCTCGTCGTCACCCGAGCACGCCACCGCCAGCAGCGTCAGCCCACCGACGCCGAGGCACCGAATCATGTCACTCCTGATCTGCGCCATGGCCCTCATGTCTCCTTCGTTGGCTCACGGCGGAACCATGGGCCCGATGTACGACGTGGCGACCACCACGTTGTCGTACCACTTGCTCGCCTCGCCGTTGGGATTGGATCCGATGTGCAGCCCGATCCCGACTCGGTTGATCGTGAGTGTGCCGACGTCCCGGAGCCGAAGATTCATGAAGTCCATCACCAGCACTCCGTCCAACCAGCCAGCGATACGCCCGTCCCGCAGCCCCGGTGTGTTCGCCCGGACCATGAGCTCGTAGCAGTACCAGCGATCCAAATCCTGAATGATCTCCGGCCGGCTGATGAAGTCCGGCCCAAAGTCGAAGGGGATGCTCGTATTGGGATTGACCAGTCCCGTCGGGTAGAAGTGATCACCCCACTGGCTACGCTGCTCGGGGTGATACACGTACACGTTGAGCTGACCCGGCGAGGCCGTAGTTGCCTCACCGCGCCAATTCTCCAGATTCACCAGAAACTTGTTCGTCCCGTCCGCCGGCACGCCCGGCGTGGCTTGGTTGTTCGGCCCGAAGTAATGCGCGGAAATGCCGCCCCCATTGTGGCTCGAGCCGACCACGTCGTACGGCGGCATGAACTTGGAGTAGAAGCGCAAGTAGAGCACGTCCTGCTCCGGGCTGATGTCCTTGTCCACGCCGTCGCTCAGCTCGCCGGTCTGCTGGGGAATGGTGAACTCCAGCGCCTGGTTCCCGTCGTAGACGTCCGCCGGCTCGGTGGTGATGCTGACCAGCTGGGTCTGATAGAAGTAGGTCCACTTCCG
>CAZSVU010000189.1:0-16729 GCA_964610275.1 uncultured Polyangiaceae bacterium
CGTGCAGCCGCTTGGCCCAAAACTGGCCCAAGACGAAAAACGCGGAGTCGGCTGTCTGGGCCAACTCCGCGAATTTGGTGGGTTGCGCGGGGGCGATATGCTGGCTGGGCCACAGGGTCCGGGTGCCGGTCAGGGTGGTTCTGGCTGCGTGAGGCCGCATGTCTCCGAGGCCGGACGCCACACGCGGGGTCCCTCTGGGCGCTGGCTGGGCACATACGCGGTGCACCCCACGCGTGATGGAAATGAGCTTGACAACAAATGAGTTGAAACTCATATTGTGGAGGTGCCGACGGTTGCGCGGATGGGCGGCTTCCGCATCGTGCTTCGCAACGAGGACCATGCTCCGCCGCACGTTCACGTCATCGAAGGCGACGCCGAGGCCATGATCCAGATCGCTCCGACAGTGTTGCTTGCAGGCTTAGTCTTACCCCGCGCAGAGCGGGAGGCGGCGGACTGGATCGAGCGGAACCGCGATGCACTCCTGGCGCGATGGTGCGAGTGCGGAGGAGCACCCGAGCGATGATTCCCATGATACGGGTCCAGTCTGTTGAGCATGATGGGGACCTCCGACTGCGGCTGAAGTTCAGCGACGGAACGGGAGGGCTCGCCGATCTCGCCAAGGTAGTGGCGAAGAAGCCCCTCTCAGCCGTTCGCAAGTGCTTCGCCGCGGCGACTGTGGTTGACGGGGCAGTTGAGTGGCCGAACGGTGAGGATATCGCGACGGAAACGCTTTATGCGTTGGTGCACGGTTTGCCTCGACCGCGCACGCTGGAGGACGTGGTGCTCCAGCAGGAGCTCGTCGCCCTGAAGGAACTACGTCGCAAGGCTGGGATGACCATCCTGAAGGTGTCCGATAACACCAAGATGGACGCAGGTGAGATCTCCCGTTTTGAGCGCCGCGACGATCATAGAGTCTCCACGTTGCGGAGATATGTCGAGGCGTTGGGAGGCGAGCTCGAGATCTACGTCGCCCTGAACGGGCAGCGCACGAGGATCGGGTAGCAGCCCAAAGCTCACGGGGCTCCGCTCGTACTTGTCCGACATCCTCGAACGCGTCCACTCGCGGCGACCGAGGGCTCGGAGGTAGTGACTCCGGGCCCTTACCTTTTGGGGGCGGGTCGCGGATCGTCCGACGCCATCCAACTCGTGGCCAACTACCCAGCCAGGGCGCCCTGCTCAGATCCAGGCGGATCCTCGCGCTCGATCACATGAAGGCGGAGGTTCGCATCGCCGCCTGAAGGCGTCGTTCAGACCAGTCTGCCCGCCGCGGTGAGATTCGGCTTGCAGCGTCGTCCGGCTTGGTGACCGCAGTCACCAGCGGGGCGGCTTGGTGATCTTGCCCTTGGCGTCTCGGAGTACCGCCGGAAACTGGCAACGGCGAAGAGCGGCCTCGCGTATGTCGCGCGTGAACGTCGCTACCTGGCGGAGCCGCACACTCGGGTGCCGGCCGAGGCGTGAACAGGGATAGGCAACACCGACCGGGAACCCATACTCGGTGCGCACGGCCTGAATTGGGAACGCGAGGTCTGAGTCGTTCGTGATGACCAATGCCTGCTCGAACTCTTGCCGTGCAGCGTCGAGTAGCAGCATCGTGGCCAGGTTCACGTCGGAGCCCTTCTCCTCGGTCTTCACGACCTGCGCGAAGCGAGCCCCTGAACCACTAGGCTCGGCCAGAGGCATGGTGGTGACGTGCGTGAGATAGTGACCCAGGTGAATCGTGAGGTCTGGTACCGTCGCCAGCGCGCGCAGGTAGAGTTGCTGCCGCTGCGGCTGTCCGCCATCGCCGTCGCCGGGAATCGCACGAACGCATGCCGTGAAGTAGCGAATTCGGTTCACTTCGTGCCGTGGCAGCAGCGCCTGGGCAAGCGCCCCCAGATCGAGCCACCGGTACGGTGTCTGCTTGAGACAGCCGTAGTACAGATTGAAGGCGTCGACGTAGACGTTGGTCTTCACGGTGAACCAGCCCCGGACCTGGATGGCCAAGCATACGACTTGGCCCTGTACGCGTGCGCCGCCTTTTCGCACATGTGACTTGCCGGAGCGACCGGAATGCCCTAGATTCTCTGTACCCCCCCTGTCCGCTTCGGCGGCAGGGCCGAAGCCGCCGAAAGGCGGCTTCTGTTATTTGGAGCGCCACCAGAGGTGGCTCTGGTGGACCCTGCCTGGATGCTCCCGCGTCGGTAGTCCCGATGGGACGGAGAAGAAACGCGATGCGTGCCAGGCCGGCCATGTGCGTCCCCGCTCACGACATTGCGAAACCAGCCGGGCGGTTCGAAGCTGCCGACTGACGTGGACCACGCCGCGCTCAACGAGTTGCTGATGGTGTTCCACCGCCTGAAGGAGTAGCGCCGCCGGCCGTGCCCCCGCGCGACCCTCAGGAACCAGTCATGAACAACGTTGCTTCGCAGGAATACGACGAGCTCCACGCTTCCATCTACGAGGACGAGCTGAAGGGGTGGGGGGGACACCAGAGCGCGGACAGCGAAAACCCGGCGGGCAGCAGAGGTACTCGAATCACCCCTCGCGCCTCGGACGACTCTACGAGCCCTACGACCCGAGAGCCTCGGCCAGCGCATTCTCCAACTCGTCCAAGTCGTACGGCTTCCTGAGGAAGCCCGCGGCACCGGTGCTCATGAGGTCGTCCGTCGTTTCCTGCATGTCGTGCCCCGACGAGAGTAGAACCTTCAGCCGCGGGTACTCCTCGCGCAGGGCGCGGAATACCTCCTCTCCGCCCATGACCGGCATGACGAGGTCCAGAACGACCACCGAGAATTCGCCCATCTGTCTCACTCAGCAGCAGTTCGCCGAGGTACTTGGCATCAGTGTTCACTCTCTTCGCAACTGGGAGCAGGGGCGTGTCGTCCCCGATGGTCCTGGGCTTGCACTGCTGCGCATCGCGGCCCGGCACCCGCGCATCATCCGTCAGCAACGCGAATCTGCAGCGTAGGGCGGACTCCGTTCTGGGGGCAGGTTTCCGTCAGGCAATGCGTCGCATGAAGAGGAAGTTGCCATTCCGCTTATGCGCTGCCCAATGCTCCTCCCCCGCCTCGAAGAAGGCCCTGATGAGGGTGCGGTTCTTGGGCATGTCCGCGATCAGGATGTGACCTCGCTTCCGGGTCCACCTGCAAGCCTGCTCCAGCACGGCTCTCCGGTCATCATTGGATGGAACGCAGTGGAGCACGCGGTCGAGAATGACCATGTCGAACTTCCTGCGCGACTTGAACTTGACCAGGTCGGCGACCACGCCTTCGACATGGAGTCGCTCGCGCCTGGCGACAGCGAGCATCTGGCGGACGCCAACCCCGGAGAGATCAACGCCCACGACTTGGTGCCCGTACCTTGCCGCCAGCAGGGAGTCGCGCCCCTGCCCGCAACCCAGATCCAGGACGAGCGCCTCAGGGGTCTCGTAGTGCTCGAAGAACGACGCAAACTCAGCGAAGGGCTTCCCGCAATGGTCCGGCCCCTTCGCGTAGTGCTTGTCGTAGTCTGCCGAGCGGCCCATCCGGGGCAGCCTAGAGGCGACATCGCGCGCAACCAAGCGAGGCGGCGGCGGTGGCGGGTCTACGCCACAAACGCGAAGAGTCCCGCCAAGATGGCGAGACTCCTTGGTTGCGCGGAGGCGATATGCACGTTGGACAATGTGGTGATCGTCCAAGTTACCGCGGTGTTGACCTGATGGCATCGCACTCGGCAGGCGCCCCGTGCCACCGCCGTCGAGACCACCGTCTCGTCTGGAATCACCTCCCCATGCCGATCCGCGAAGGCAGACCGACGGCACACTACTGTGCCTGTCCACCGTCAGTGATGGTCCAACCGCGCTGGACTAGTGCGTTTCGGGCGTCGGCAGGTGCCCCAGCGCTGTACATGGTATCCCCCGCGCTGAAGTAGACGGAATTGGTCGGATTCTGTGCCGCCCAACCGACGAGCAGCCGGTCGTAGTTGGCATTCGACAGGACGCCTTGGTCGAACATCTCGCTCATCCTGGCAACGCTCGAAATGCTCCAATTCGAGATGTCTTGGTCGAACTGCGACGCACGAAACATGCAGCACATGTCGGTGACGCTCGAGGTGTCCCAGGCGGAGAGGTCGCCATTGAACGCTGAACTGTCGAACATGTTTTCCATGCTGGTGACGCTCGAGGTGTCCCAGATGGAGATGTCACCATCGAACTCCGAGCTGCTGAATACCTGGACCATGTTGGTGACGCTCGAGGTGTCCCAGGCGGAGATGTCACCATTGAACTCCGTACCGTGGAACATGCAGCACATGTCGGTGACGCTCGAGGTGTCCCAAGCCGAAATGTCACCGTTGAATGTCGAATCCTGAAACAGGCCCGACATGTCGGTGACGCTCGAGGTGTTCCAGGCGGAGATGTCACCAGTGAACTCCGTACCGAGGAACATGCAGGCCATGTTGGTGACGCTCGAGGTGTTCCAGACGGAGATGTCACCATTGAACTCCGAACTGTGGAACATGCTCGCCATGTTGGTGACGTTCGAGGTGTCCCAAGTGGAGATGTCACCATTGAACTCCGAAGCGCTGAACATGCAGCACATGTCGGTGACGCTGGAAGTGTCCCAAGCGGAAAGCTCACAGGAAATCGATGACTGGGAGAACATGCCAGGCATGCTCGTGACCCCCGAGGTGTCCCACGAGCCGAGTGGAGCCCCCGTGAACGTTGGAGTGCAGTTAGCAAAGAAGTCCGTCAAGTCGGTCGGGTAGGGAAGGCGGGGCGTGTCCAGGGCGCTGATGGTCAGGCTGTCGCATCCGCGGAACTGGCTCCTGGCATCGCCAAACTCCAGCGAACCCCAGTTGGCAATTTCCGTCAGCTGAGGGCTCACACAGCGCGTTTTCCACGTTTCACACATGAGTCCCGAGTAAGTTAGGCAAACATTCTCTTCACATGGAAACGCCCAGCCCGTGATGGTTCCCGAGATGGTGACCTGAAAGGTGCCGGTGGTCGCGTACTCGTGGGTGATGGCACGATCGGTCGCCGCGGTGATGATGTCACTGGTACCGTCGCCCCAGTCGACGACGAAATCGTAGTCACCGTCGTCGACGAGAGGGAGCGCGATGGAACGATCGTTGGCGGTGGTCGACCAGCAGGTGACGAAATCGTCGGGACTGAACGGCCTCGATGCACACGTCGCAGTGCTACCACCGACGCCAGAGCCTGCGGAACCGGAAGCTCCTCCAAGCTCCGGGGAGGCTCCACCAGACGCAGCGGTTCCGCCTGCGCCGAAATCTCCACCAGCAGAGGGAACTCCACCGTCACCGCTTGCCGTTCCACCGGAGGAATTGGTGCCGCCTGCACCGGAGGTTCCGCCGGAAGTGGGAGCTCCACCGCCACTGGTCCCCACCCCCCCGGAGGGATTGGTGCCACCTGCACCGAAATCTCCACCGGCAGAGGGAGTGCCACCGTCACCACTCGCCGTTCCACCAGAGGAATTGGCACCGCCTGCGCCTACGGTTCCACTACTGGAAGGAACCCCACCGTCACTGGTCGAGGTCTCACCGGCCGGATTCGTGCTCGTGGGACCCTCTCCACCGGTTGACCCCACCGCGACCGCGGAGTCGTCACCGTCAGGAGTGCTTTCAGACTGCCCGCCGCAGGCGAAGGAGACCACGCACAGTGCGGCACAACCGAGCCCCCGTAGCGTGTGCATACGACGGCCCATGCAGATGACGTGCCAGGTGGCGGTAGCGAGAAGTCCCGGTATTCTGGGGCGTTGGAACAGCAGATGTGTCACTCGGAGGCACAGAGATTGTGCCACGAACGGACGCTGGTGAGCACGAGGGAATGCCTTTCAGGCAACCTCCTCCTGTTGCGCTTCCGGGATGTCGGCGAACGGACGCAGAATCCGGAGGTCATGGCGACGGTGGCGCATCTACTGGTTCCGATGGTCTGTCTGCTGCTTGCCGCGTGCGGAAACGAAGCGAACGGCGGGGGAAGCGCTGGCAACACGGGAGCCGCGGACGGCGGCGGTGCGGGCGAGACCGAGGCGACCGACGACACCGACGGCGGGGCCACCGGGGGCACGACCGGCAGCGGTGGCAGCGCAGCGGGCGGCGGCAACGCCGGCAGCGCAGGAACAGGCGGGGCCACGACGCAATGCAGCTACCCGGAGCCAGCCGAGGAGTACGCAGCCGAGCCCTTCTTCGACGATTTCGACGGCTCGGCAATCGACGAGACCAGGTGGCAGATCGCGACCTGGAGTGAGCACGGCGGGCAGACCGGGCGCGAGCGGACGACCATCGAGGAGGGCAACCTGAAGTTGGTTCTCATCAACGACGCGAGCCAGGGTGTGCTCAGCTCGGCCATCCAGACACGGGACGAGTTTCTCTATGGGCGCTGGGAGGCCCGGCTCAGGGCATCGAGCTGCGATGGCGTACTCAACTCGATGTACACCATCGACTGGGACGACACTTCGCAGTCCGGAGCCGACGACGATGGTACCAAGCAGGAGATCGACATCGAGTTGCTCAGCAAGAGCTTTGCCAGTACCGATGGGCGTATCCACTACGCGCTGCATGCGGCCGGGCTCGACAGTACCGACACCAACCCCGACCTGCTGCTCGGCTTCGACCCCTCCGCGGACTTCCACGTCTACGGGTACGAGATCACGCCGGAGGGCATCGACTGGTTCGTTGACGACCAGATCCTCTGGTCCATCCGGTACGACGAGAATCCCATCACCATCGACGCGCCCTACATGCTCAAGCTCAACTTCTGGACTGGAGGGGAGTGGGTGCTGGGCCCGCCGCCGGCTGGCGTCGAGTGCGTCTACCTCATCGACTGGGTGCGGTTCACGCCCTGCCTGAACGTGCCCTGAATCAGCGAGCGCGATATTCGCGCTGATCGCGGGCCTCCCCAACCAGACGCCAACGGCCCGGCAAGAGACCGGGCCGCGGGAGGGTTGCGCGGGGGCGATATGCTGGCTGGGCCACAGGGTGCAGGTGCCGGTGAGGGTGGTTCTGGCTGCCTAGCCGGTCCGCGTCTCCCCGCGTTCGCACGTGTGCGACAGCCTTCAGAGTGCCGGTCAATGAGCCGAGGACTTCCCTTTCGGCCACTGCGGTGCCGGAATGACGGGCAGTGCTCGATTGGGATACCGTCATCGTGGCGGGTTCGCGAACGCCAAGTGGGTCGTGCGGTGTTGCCGAGGTGGAAGTGAGTGGGATCGACGTTGCCGCCATGATGCGGGAGGCCATCGCGGCAATGCGCCAATCCGTCGACGAGCCACGGGACGATGGAAAGGCAAGCCCGAAGGTAGGCGCGGTTCTCGCCTTTCCGGGCGGTAGGTTCGTCGCTGCCTGGCGAGGAGAGCTCCGCGACGGCGAGCACGCGGAGTACGCACTGCTCGAACGGAAGTGCCGCGATGAACCTGTGGAAGACGCAACGCTCTTCGTTACGTTGGAACCGTGTGCTCCCGGCTCACGTCACCCGCCCAAGCGGGGGTGCTGCGAGTGGATCGCCTCTGCCAGGATCAAAACGGTGTATGTGGGCATCGGCGATCCTGATCCAAAGGTGGATCGCAAGGGCATCCAGTATCTTCAGGATCGGGGCGTGGACGTTCAGATCTTCCCAGCTGAACTCCAGGAAGAGATCCGAGACGCAAACCGCGAGTTCATCGACCAGGCATTGGAACGTGCGGCCGAAGCGGAGGAGGCTGAGGCTCGCCCTATCAAGCTCTCACCGCTCGAGGACGCGACTGAAGGTTCAGACACAGGCGACTTGTCCAAGTCCGCACTTGAGAAATACCGCGACCGGGCTGAGCTGAGCTTTGCTGTCGGCTCGGCGGACTTCAGCCGCCGCTTGGTGTCGCTAGGCCTCATCGAGAACACGATTCCCACAGGGTTCGGTCTGCTGCTCTTTGGCAAGGAGCCCCGCCTGCGCATGCAGCAGGCAGGGATGTTGGGAACCATTCACTACTCATCTGGTGGCGAGGAGACGAAGGACTTTGACGGTCCGCAGGTGTTGGTCCCCGAGGAGGCGCTGGCCTGGCTGCGCGACAAGATCCCCAACCCGGTGAATCGAACTGAGGCTGTGAGGGAGCCGCAGCATCGACTCCTCTTCGAGCTGGTCAGGGAAGGCGTCGTGAACGCGCTCGTTCACCGTGACTACGAGATTGAGGGTGCCAAGTGCCAGCTGGTGGTTACTGACGACACGATTGTCATCAAGAGTCCCGGGCTGCCGCAGCGACCCGTTACGCTGAAGCAGTTGCAGGACTTCAGTGCTTCGGCGTTGAGCCGCAACCCGATTCTGCACTACGTGTTCGCCCAAATGAAACTGGCGGAGGAGCGGGGCCTTGGTCTCAAATCGCTCAAGGCTCGAGCAGAAGAGTTGGGCCTTCCGCGACCGGCGTACACCTGGCACGCGCCGTACTTGGTGCTGACGCTGTACCGCAGTCCTGAGAGCGCGAGCAGGAGTCTGGATGCGAAGGTCCGTGACGCGTTGAGCGCTGACGAGCTTTCGGGCTGGGAGCGACTGACCAGATTGGAAGTCGTTACGGCGCCGAAGTACGCTGACGCCGTCGGACTCGACATTCGAACGGCCCAACGGCACCTCAGGCATTTCACCGAGCTTGGTCTACTTCGCCGGGTCGGGAAGGGCCGGGCAACCAGGTACGAGATCATCCGGTAGCGGCGCCCTCTGTCGCGACCGGCGTGACGTTCTCTCTCAATGGGGCAGTCGCGACAGGAATCCCGACCTGGTGTCGGGATTCTGGGCCGCATCGCGGCTCGACAGCCCAATCGCGACAAGAATCCCGACAGACTGTCGCGATTCGCCGTGGTTCGCCGCCAAGACCGCCGATCGCGACAGGAGGCGTGGCGACCCCCTGGGAGCCTCGGGCGGCTACACATCGCGGTATCCCAGCCCCGGCGCCCCGGCGGCCTCCGCCGCCCTGGCGGTACCGGCCTCGACGCCCCGGCGGCCGCCGCCGCCCCCGGCGGTTCCGGATTTGACGACGCAGCGGTCTAGGCGCCCCGGCGGCCGCCGCCGCCGCCCCCGGCGCGCCGGCGGCGCCATGCCCCGGCGGCGGCGGTTCCGGTTCCGGCGCCGTGCTCCGCCGGCGGCGGCGCCTCACCGACCCGGTGTGGCTAGAGGTCCCCGTGAGCACCACCGTCGGGCGTGGTTCTGCGCTCACACGCTTGCTGCATCACGGTGGTGGCGACGGCACGCGGGATGCAGACCGGGCAATTGATTCCAAAGGGCCGCGACAGCAGCCAGCGCGCCTACCGCCATGCCTGTGCCGTTGCCGTCCGCGTAGACGCTCAGGGTGCCGGCCCCGTCCAGCTAGAGTGTTTCTATTGGCCACGGCACGAGTATCCCCGCCGAGTTGTTCGCGAGGTTGCACTCGGCGATGGAGCCCGTGTCGAGTTGAACGTCGTACTCGCCCGGGTCGTCGGGCAGAGCGAACGGCAGACCTGTGCTGCCTGAGGGAACGTCCCGCTCGACGGAGACTTCAAAGACGTCGCCGCCGCCGTTGAGGCGAAGCGTGATTGCGCCCGAGAAGTCTGCGCCGCCCTGGTTGCCCACGATGAGGTAGCCCCCATTGTCCCACTGTTCGCAGCGGCGGTAGTCCGTGGTTTCGAGCACGAAGAGGTCCGGCAGCGATTCACAGCCCGCGAGTACCGGGACGTCACGGGGGGCGATCGCCTCACAGTCACAGACTTCCGGATCGGCGGCGCAATCCGCCGGATCATCGCGTCCGTCACAGTTGTCGTCGATGCCATCAGACCACTGCTCGGGGCGCGAGTTCACAGCCGGGTCGTCGTCGTCGCAGTCGTCGCCAAGCTGTGAGTAACCCGTCGTGTCGCCTCCAACGCAAGGCCGCGGCTCACCGACTACAGCCGCGCCCACACCATCTCCATCTTCGTCCCAGTACATCAATTGGAATACCAACGCGTCGTCGTCGTTGCAGTCGCTGCCCTCCCACGAGTACCCGTCGGGAGGAGGCGCGCCGAGATCCAGGCAGAACGGGACCGCGGCCCCCGCACCGTAGCCGTCCCCGTCGCCATCCGGAAATGCTCTACGCTCCGACTCGCACTCGTGCTTGCCAGACTCGTCGTTGCCGCAGCCTGAGGCCGCGACGGCGAGCGCCATGGCCGCCAGAAGCCTCGGTTCACGCTGCCCCATCCCTCGCCTTGTCACGTTCCCGGTAGAATAAGCGTGCGGAGAACCCCGTTCAATGGAGACGGCTACCCCAGCCGGTGCGCGGTACAGTGGAACGACAGGCTGGGGTCGTACCAGGGTGGACTGCGACAACCTCGAGCGGAACGGCGAATGAACCGGCGTGGACGGTGCTTCATCCTATGCGACCCCTGCGGCCTGGGAAGGGATGCAGCATCTCAACCGATTCGCTAGCGTTGGGCGCCTGCCCCCACCATGCGTGCCTGGCACCTGCCAGCGCTAACCGCGTCCGAAACGAGGACGAATCGCGCGCCTACTTCGGTGACTCGTGACGGCCCTGGGGATTACGCGGAGACGTGTTACAATGACCGCAACTGCGCAGACCGGAGCTGCGTTGGTGGTGTTTGCCGGGGCGCCACGTGTTGGGATCGCGTTCTGAACGGAGGAGAGGTCGACGTGGATTGCCGCGCCGCTTGTGGTTCGGGAGTTCTGTTTGGCGCCACCAAGCAGTGTGCGATTGGGCCCGACTGGACGAACGATGCATGCGACGACGGCGTGTGCCAGACCGCCACTTGCGGAGGCGGCGCGACGAATGGCTCACCAACCGGGCCAAGTCCTGGAGGGGCAGTTGCCTCGGATGTACCGGCACCACATGCGCCGCTGGTGCGAAATACGCATCCGGGACGTGTTCAGCCGGAGCGTGCACCTGATCAGTGCTGGAGGGATTCGCGATGCTGAGACGCTGTGCTCGACACATTCCACCCAAGTCACGGTTCTGCGTGTTCCGGACAGGCCAGACCCTTGCCGTGGTTCTTCTGCTACTTGGGGGCGCGTCATCCTGCGGGGGCGACAGTGAGCGCGCTACTGGTTCGACCGTAGGAACCGGTGGCGAGACACCGGGTACTGCGGGTGCAGCGGGCGCGGACGCGTCGAACACCGCAGGAGCCGGGAACACTTTGGCGAGCGGTGGAAGTTCGGGTGCTGCCGGAGCTGGCGTCGCCCTTGGTGCTGGTGGGACCGCCGGCACCGGCGGCATCGCGTCGAACACCGGGGGAATGGCGGAGGGGGGCGCGGCACAAGGAGGCGCCGGGCATGGCGGCGGGGCGGGCTCGGACTCCTCGCGGCCCGACCCGGTATGCAGCTCCAGCACCGGGAACTGCGACGGCGATCCGGAGAATGGCTGCGAGGTCTACGTGCGCACGGACGCGGAGAACTGCGGGCGTTGCGGACGCGCTTGCGCCTCTGGCGAGTGCCGCGATGGCGAATGCGTCCCGTTGGTGCTCGTGCCCGATCTGGATTCTCCGTCCGACATGGTGCTCGACTCGGGGTGGCTCTATTGGGTGACTCATTCGGGAACTGTGGGCAAGGCATCGGCGGCCGAGGGAACGTCGGAGATCCTCGCGAGCGGGGAGTTCGACGCGCGGGCCATCGCGTTCCACGACGGCAACGTCTACTGGGCTGGCGGCTTTCCGAACCTTGATACGCAACAGGGGTTCGTGGCATCGGTCCCGGCGGACGGCGGCTCGATGACCGTTCTGGTTGACGGTCTCACGTATCCTGCCGACATCTCTGTGAGCACTGCGGGCGTGTTCTGGCCCGACCACTTCGACAGTGCGGTGTGGGCGTGGGATTCCGAGAATGGCGCTCGGACTGTCGTCGAGGAACTGACGAGCCCCCACAGGGTCCTGGCCGTCGACGAAGAGGTCTACTGGACCGACTGGGGGATGACGGACATGACGGACCCGAGTATCGGTTGGCTTGACCTCGCTACTGGCGAGATTCACAGCATCACGGGCTCAGTTCGGCTCACTGCCCATCTCGCGGCGGATGAAGACTACGTGTACCTGGACGGGGGCACGAGAGAGTTGGTTCTTGCGCTTGGGCGCGTGCCGAGACGCGGCGACACCATTGAGTACCTGGTCGACCCCTGGGACAGCGTGCTGAGTGGAATCGTGGTCTACGGTGACATGCTATTTGGGGGTGGCCTAGGTGGTGTCTGGAGCATGCCCAAGGACCCGGAGCCGGGTACACGTCCAGTCCGGGTTGCCTGGGCTGAGGGCGAAGAACGCGCATTTGCCGCCGACGACAACTACGTGTACTGGCTCAGCGACAACCCCGGACGGATCTTGAGGGCGGAGAGGTAGGGCAATGGGGTTGCGTCAGCATTCGCGCTAGGTCCAGTGAACCTCGCCTCGCGGCGACGTCCCAGTGTGCCGCCGCTGCGGAGATCCCCGGCCCGGGTCGGAACCGTCGCGCCAAGCGCGCACTGCCAGCTAGCCGAGGCGCTGCACAACAGAGAGAAGGGACTGTATCTCGGCCACGTCTTCGTCGCGGAGGCGGGCGATTTCCCGCGGCGTGGCCTGTTCCACGGCTTCAACCAGGCGGAGCATGTCGAGCATCATTGACTGCGCTTCGGCCTCCTGACGGCGACGGTTGCGTCGCTCGCGCCACTCGCGCAGTTCTTCTGCGGCCGCTTCCTGGCGCCGTCTACTTCTCTCCCGAGCAGCGGTGCGAGATTGCTCGAGGTACGCGGCGAAGTCTGCGTCCGAGCAGGTAGTGAACCAGTCACCGGCGTCATGTTCTGTAGGGGCGCCGCCTGCACGCACGAGGCCAGCTGTGTCCGCGCTGTTCCGTGTGTGGCCGGCGGCCACGGCTTCCACTTCAGCGGGGTCGAAACGGAAGACGCCGCGCCCATCGCGAGTCGGAAACAGCTCAACCCCCTCCATACGTCGGACGGTTGCTATGCTCTTGCCCAGTCTCTTGGCGACCTGTGACCTCGTCATCATGGGGTAAGTCTACCTGCTGACATGCCGGTTGCATGCCCGGGCAGGGCTGCCGGCAGAACTTGACAGGTATCTTCCAGGTCAGGGTTGAGGCCCTTGGCAACCGTTGACGCGCGGTGTGTCCGTAGACGACCATTGTCACAACGGCGCAACGAGACAGGAGCGGTCGCGATGGGCAAGACGCAGCTGGACTTCTCCGAACAGGACAGGGAGATGGGCCGCCGCGCCGCCGAGCTTCTGCGAGAAGAAGGCTCGGATCACCACGACTTCACCGTGTTCATCATCGCCCTCGTGGCGGAGAACGCACGGAAGTCCGAGAAGCGTGCCATCATGGCGCGGTTCGGCCTGAATCGCTGGTACGACGCTGAACGCCAGAAACCGAAGTCGCTCGACGACGCTGCACTTGTCCCGGACGAAGTCGTCCGAATTCAGGTGAAGGCCACCGCCAAGGAGAAGGCCGCGCACGATGGCCTTCGCATGGCCAAGAAGCGGCTTGAGAGAACTCTCTCCACCGCCAAGGGTGCCGTGCAACTGCGGGAGCAGGAGCACGCCGAACGCCTCCGCAGAATGCAGGAAGCGAGCGCCCCCGAGGAGGGCGAGCGTAGCGAGCCGATCTTGCCTCAGTCTCTCTTGGTCTCGCCCCAGGGCCACATCGCGCACATTGAGTCCGCGATTGCCAGTGTCGAGGCGGCGATGCGGTGCATGGAGATGCCTGTCCCGCACCCACGCGCCCCCCAAGACACGGTCCTATTCCCGTGCCTTTGGGGAGTGCCTTCGAACGAGAGAAGGAAGTCGCTGCGACAACAGGCGTCGGTTCTGAGGGACGCTGGCTGGACGGCGGCGGAGGTCGGGTACGTGATGCTTGCCGGCTCCAAGAAGGAGCCGCGTCGCCGGTTGAGTAGGCGGACAAAGGAGCGAATTCGCTACGAGAAGCAGGGGGGGCAGAAATAGGGGGGCCCCTGTTTCTGCCCTGCCCGGCTGTGCGTCCAGTGTGCACCATTGGCTGCGAAAGGAGCAGCCTATGTCCACCGACCTCCTACTCCTCGAAGAAGTCGCGGCCAGAGTCCGCGCGCCAGTCAGCAGCATACGGAATTGGATTGCCAGCGGCAAGCTGCGGAGCATGAAACCCGGCAAGCGGCGGCTCGTGTGCGTTCGCGACCTGGAGGCAATGCTTCAAGCCAGCGTTCACCCGGCCTCACCCAAGGTCGAGGAGTCCGGCGGCAAAGAGGCGGCCCAAGTTGCGGGGCACTGCGACGAGACTGGGATGGCCCAGTCCGTCGAAGGCTCGCAGCGCGGCGAGGAATGACGTGGCCGTCGCCCGCAGTACCCGGAACCCTAGACGCCAGGCCCACGACGTTGAAGCCTGCGACGTGACGAATCGTAGGACACCCCTGGGGGCGGCCACTGGTCGCTCGCAGGCTTCTGCGCCGAGGGTCGGGGCACTCGCCCAAAATCCAAGCTCAGCCGTCGAGAGGGCCAGCTGCGTCGTCCCCCGGGGGTGTGGTCCGGCGTCAGCCGGCTCGTCCCGCCGGAGGCCCAGTAGCGACGACGTGACTGGTAGGGCTCTGATGGCTCGGCGCCCGGGGTCGAGTAACACCCGGGCGCTAACACCACCAGACTCGGCAGGGCGGTTCCCTGATGGCGAGGCGTTGTCCCAGTTCCGCCTGATCCAGTGCCGAGTTGACGCACTCAAGATCGCCTACTCCGTGAGTCTCGCGAGAACGCGCGAGCTCGAACTCGCGGAGGCGCTGAACGTGGCGATGAGGTGCGGGGGCGCGATCAGCTACGTGGTGGCTGGAACCGCGTTTGCCTTGGAACCCCGGGGCACCCGCGACAAGACGTATCGGCTGAGGAACGACAGCGCGACGATCCTGGCCGGCGACGATCGGTACGGGTTCTGCGTTGTCATCGAGATCCGCTCCAAGTATCTCGCCACGAATTCCATCGACGACGCGATCCGCCTTGGTTGGGAGTTGGCAATCGCGCTGTCGGGCAAGACGCCCGACGAGGAGCGTGTTCGGCGAATAGACCTCTGCGCGGATCAGCTCGGCGCCGAGTTTGGGGAAGCCGACAGGAAGAACTTCGTCTCGCGTGCCCGAACTCGCGTGTTCCATCACCCGGGCACGGAGCATGCACTCAGTGACGGCGAGGCGCTGCGCTACACGGGGTTCTGCATCGGCCAACGCAACGACCTGTCAACTCGGCTTTACGACAAAGTTGCGGAGCTGCGGGCCCAATACCAGCCCAGCGATGAGAAAAGGCTGATCGAGGAGGAAGCGTTCCGCCGTGCAGGCTGGACGGATGGATTGCCAGTCTGGCGCCTGGAGATTCAGATTCGAGGGAAAGCTACTCAGCAGCTTGGGCTTCGGATAGCGCGTGAAGTCCCGCTGAAGCTGAACAATGTTTGGGCGTACGCGGTGGGTACGCCGGCTGCTTCCAGTGCGAACGGGTGGTGCCGACTCGTACTCCCCACCACGACTCGTTGCGAGCGCGCTCCCGTAGATCCCCGCTGGCTCGTCTTCCAGCAGGCCGACTTCTTGGGAGGGGATTGGACCCCCGTGGTGCGAACTCCGGCCGTTCGGGGCGGAGCACCCCTGACGCACGTCCTGGGATCGCTGCGGAGCTATCTCGCAGGCAGCGGTCGCCTGCCTGAGGTCGACGGATCAGCAGAGGAGGTTCTAGCGGCGGATCTTGCGGCATTTGCCGATGTGGTTGCCCACGAACCCAAATTGCTCTCCACCTATTTGAAGCGGCGGGAAGGGGCGCGGGCACGCTTCGCTTCCAGAGATGACGGCCGCGTTGCTCCCGAGGGTAGGGGAATCTGCGCGGCGTTTCTGGACGATGACCTCGACTTCGAGGAGGGATTGGGTTGAAGGAGAGCGCGCAGGACGTCCCGCGTCCACCGGACCCCCGGGAGGACGAGCGCAGCCGGCGAAACATCCGGAGAAGGAAGTTGGCGCCAGGCGAACGCGCATTCCTGGACTTCCTGGCCCGCGTCTATGTTGCCAAGCGCCTGCGCGAGAACGCCGGCGGTGATAGGATGAAGCCTCCATGACCGCGTCGCTGCGCAGCAAACGGGTTGCCATCTATGCCCGGTACTCGTCAGCGCTTCAGAACGAGGCGAGCACTGACGATCAGGTTCGCCGATGCCGTCAGTTCGTGGTCGAGCGCGGCGGCTCCGAGGTCGCGGACGCGGACGTGTACGCGGATGCTGCGACGAGCGGGGCGAGCTTGCAGCGCGCCCGGTTCATGGCGCTCATGGATGGTATTCGACGGAATGCGTACGAAGTGATCGTAACTGAGGATGTCTCTCGGATTACGCGCGACATTGCCGATGGCGCGACCCTGTACCGAGAGTTGCAGTACCTCGACGTGACCCTGCTCGGTGTGGCAGACGGGACTGATACGTCAACATCGAACAGCAAGGTGGCATTCACGATGCATGCCCTCATGGGGGACATGCTTCTGGAGCAGTTGCGGGACAAGACTCTGCGTGGCCTGGAGGGACGCGCGCTGGCGGGCATGAGCACGGGCGGACTCCCGTACGGGTACAAGTCGGAGCCGGTTCAGGATGGCTTCGGGAAGGTCACGGGCCACGTCGTGCGGATCGATGACGAGCAGGCGCCCGTCGTGTGCCGCATCTTCCAGCTGTATGCAGGCGGCGTGTCCCTGGCGGGCATCGCGCAGCGACTGACTGCAGAGGGCGTGGCTCCGCCGCGTGCGAAGTCTCGCCACCGTCGTAAGGGGTGGATCGCCAGCACGGTGCGCGAGATGCTTCGCAACGAGAAGTACACCGGGCGATGGTCGTTCAAGG
>CAZSVU010000190.1:0-8853 GCA_964610275.1 uncultured Polyangiaceae bacterium
AGCGATGTCCCTGCGAAAGATGTCGTAGCTGGCAGTGTCGACATCCGCGGCGAATGTCGACAGCGGGTCGAAGGACGTCAGCGTGAACGGGTTGGTGCCCACCGGAATGTAGGTGTCGCCAGCGCTAGCACCGGCACTACCGGACTCGACGCGGAGCTCCGCCTCTTCCATCCCATCTGCACCGCTGAGGTACGCCGCGGAGGCGCCTCCCGTCCCGGTCGAGTAGTTGCTGGTGGGATCGCCCTCAGGGGGCAGGACCGGGAGCCCACCGTCTGCGCTCACGTACGTGTCCCCGTCGTCGTCGTCGCCCCCCGACGACGACGACGACGGCTCCTCACTCTCCGCATCCAGGCTGCAAGCGGCCGCGAGGGACCCGACAGCAGCGGCGAAAGCAATCAGCAAGAACCGATCGGACGGCATGGCAAGAACCTCCCGAACGTGCCCGTGGTGCAACCCGCGTGCCGGGACCACCGCCGCATGGCATTTCGCTGGGTTGCGGCGCCCGCCTGCGCCAGGGACGCGACGCGGCACAGCTCGGCTGTGCCAGAGTGAGCCACCGCCTGCCGCGCTCAGTCTGGGCTGTGAACCGTGATGGCACGTCGCTCCGGCGGCGTGCCGATCCAAAGGAACACGATCTCCTCGTCGAAGGCAGCGCCAGCCACGACCTCCACCGTCACGCTCAGACTCTCGCCCGGCAGTACCGTCGCTGGCCAGGTCGCGCCCGTCCCAACCATGAGTGCGCTCGGCTCGAGGCGGGTGGTGGGCGCCGCAACCACCACGTCGGTAGTGCACGAGTTTCGAATCTCGACGACGTCGGGCTGGGTCCCGAGGATGAGCTCGGCGGGCGGATCGATCTCGACGCATCCATCGGCAAGCGACCCACCCGTCCCCGGCGCTCCATCGACCCCGCCCACAGGAGGCGCCTCGGCATCTGAGGGCTGCGACCGTGCCCCATCGGCGATCACCTGGATGCGGATCTCGTCTCCTGCAGCACCAGGCACGACCAGCTCGAAGCTCCCGTCTTCGGCCACGGTGGTTTCCACGTAGCTGTCCGCCGAGTCCAGGTTGTAGGCGCGCACCGTCGCACCCGGCGGAGACGCCGCTCCAGGACCTCCGCGCACGACCACGCCGTCCCCTCGCGTGGGGACTGCTTCGGAGTCCGTCACACCGACGTCCACCTGGTTCGGGTCCAGGGTGGCGTCCGGGGGCTCTGGCTTGGGGCTGATCTCGCAACCCACTGCGCACGCGATCAGTGCTGCCAGGACGTGGCACAGCCACTTCTGATTTCGAACCGCAGGCGCACTCATCTCGTCCTCAGTTTTGCAAATCCAATGCCCGTCTGAACAGGATTGGGTGGGCGACCAGCGCGGAGCGAGATCCACCCGTGAATTCGGCCGCCGTCGCGGGATCCAGGGATGCGCGCCGGCACTGTCACCGCAACCTGTGCAGCTCGGCTAGCGCAGATCATGTTTCATTCTGTATCATTTTGGCATGCTTCCCGACTCGGGGAGACAGTCGAACGGGATCACCGCGGGCTCGATCATCCAGCATCGCTACGAGGTGGTGCGCGCGCTCGGCCACGGGGGTCTGGCCACGACCTTCCTCGTTCGTGACCTGCTGGTGGGCACGAGCGTGGCCCTGAAGCTCCTCGCAGAATCCGCTCCCGAGGCACTGGAGGCTCTGCGATTCGAGTTTGCCGTGCTGCGCGAGCTCTACCACCCACACCTGTGCCAGGTGCACGACTTCGCCCTGGTGAGACCACGGGCGGGCGACGAGCGTCAGCTCGCGTTCTACACGGCCGAGTACGTGCCCGGACAAACCCTCGCAGAGCTGGCGCCAGCAGCAACCTGGCCCGGGCTGCGACAGCCGTTGGTCGACGCTCTGAGCGCGCTTCGGCTCTTGCACCGAGCCGGTCTTCGACACGGCGACTTCAAACCCGCCAACGTTCTGGTGCGAAGCAACGAACGGGGCGTGCTGATCGATCTCAGCTGTGCCCAGCGGACGGACGCCGCGCCTTCGGGCAGGGTGAGCGGCACGCCCGACTACCTGGCGCCGGAGCTGCTGAAGGCGGGGTCGGCGGACGCGCGAGCGGATCTGTACGCGGTAGGACGGACGCTGCTCGAGCTGTCGGAGTCGGTGAAGCGCGGGCTACCGCCTGCGGTGATGAGTCTCGCACAGCGCTTGCTGCGAGACGACGTGGAGGCTCGCCCCGCAGACGTGGACGAAGTGCTCGAAGCCCTGGGGATCTCGCCGACCGAGCACGTGGCGGTACCGGTGGGTATCGGGCGTCTGGTGGGTCGCGACGAACAGCTCCAAACGGCACGCGGTGCCTTGGGCGCGCTCGCGGAAGGTACTGCTGGTCCGCGCTGCCTGTACGTGTGCGGGACAGAAGGCGTGGGGAAAAGCCGAGTCCTGCGGGAAATCAAGTGGACAGCCCAGCAGCAGTTCCGCGTCGTGGAGGCGAACTCCGCCAACCCCGGCGCCATCGACGCCCTGCTGCAGCACGCTCTGGGCGACGGGCGGTCGCACGGCTGGGCGGCCGTCGGAGCGCTGCGCCGGGCTCTGGCGGCCTCAACGTGGACATCCTGCGTTCTGTTCATCGACGACGTCCACCTGCTCCGCGTTCGCCAGCGTCAGCTGCTCCTGGCAGTGGTGCGGTCCCTGGAGCCCACTGACGCGCTGTTGCTGGTCATCACGGGGCCCGCAGACCACGATCCGGGCGGGCCTGCCACGTGCCGCCTGGACCTTCGTCCACTGACCCCGGAGCAGATGGACGATTGGCTCGGCTCCACGTTGCCCGAGTCCGTTCGCACGGCGCTGCGCAAGCACAGTGGTGGGTTTCCCGGTGCCCTGCGCTCGCTGATCACGCAGCTCGCCACCGGCGCGATCTCGGAAGTCGACATCAAGCGCGGTCAGCGCGGAATCGCTCTCTCCGGTCACCAGCGCGCCAGGGTGCGGGGACTGGACCCCGAGGCCCAGCGCGCGCTCGGTGCACTGGCAGTGGTGGGGCGCGCCTCCGGCGCTGCTGCTCTGGCACAACTGGGTGTCGACGAGGCTGCCCTGACCCAGCTGGCGAGCTCGGCCATCGTGGAACAAAACGAGCGGGGCTTCCGACTCTGGCGATGGGGCGAGAGCGAAGACGTGCTGGCAGCGTTGGATCCGGCGTTGGTGGCTGACCTTCATCGCCGCATGGCCGCGTGGCTCGCGACTCGGCCGCCCGAAGTCGCGCCGCTCAGCGACTCGGAGCAACTGGCCCGGCGGGTGCTGCACCTCGCTCTGGGCCGGGGTGAACAGGAGGCGCGGCAGCTACTGCTGGATTCGAACGCGCTTTGGGAGGATGTGCCCGGAGCTTGGGCCGAAGCGGCTCGGGCGGTCAGCTCGGTCAGCGCCGATCTCGAGGTCGGAATCGCTGCAGCCGCGCTGGAGCGTGAGGCAGGCGGCGCGCGGGCGGCCCGGGACCGACTGGTGGCAACCCAGGGACGCGCCATTCCAATTGCGCTACGAGCTGCGTTCCACTTGGAGCTGGGGCTCTGTCACCTCAGGCTCGGCGACGCGAGCGCCGGCGAATCCGAGCTCAGCCGGGCGGCAGACGTCGCGCAGACTCCAGAGCTGGCCGCTCGGGCGCAGGCCGCGCTGGCCGGATCGCTCAACAAGCGCGGGCGGTACCGCGAAGCCCTGGAGCTCGTGGACCGGGCGCTGGCGGCCGAGCTTCCTCCAGTGCTCCGCGCCGCGCTGCAGCAGGCCGGTGCGGTGGCGGACTGCTTCCTGGGCAACCTCGACCTCGCCCTAGGGAGAGTCCAGGAAGCGGCGCGTCTGCTGGGCTCGGTGACGCACCCACGACGGCTCGTGCGGGCCCTGGGAACACAGGCGCTGGTCGAGCAGCAGATGGGCAACTTGCAGGCGGCCACCACGCACTACGGCGCGGCTCTCGACCTGGCAGAGCAGCACGGCCTCTCCGACCAGATCGCCACGGCGGCGCTCAACCTGGGGACCGCGTTGCACCAACAGGGCGACTGGAGCGAAGCACTCGTCGCCTACGAGCGCGGCTTGCTCACTGCGGCGGCCGTGGGTCAAGCCACTACGGAATCGTTGCTACGGTTCAACCTCTCGAAGCTGTACGCCGACTTGGGACAATTCGATCGTGCCGAGCTGGCCGCGGATCGCTGCCAAGCGCTGGCGCGACAGGGCGACCTCAACCTGGTCGCTGCGGAGGCCGAGGCCGTGCGTGGCGAGGTCCAAATGTTGCGCGGAGATCTGCGCGGGGCCCGTCGGTGCTTCGAGCATGCGCTGCTTCAATTCGATCAGCACGAGAGTCGGCGGGAGCGCACCGAAGTCGCCCTGCAGCTCAGCGAAGTTCTGCTCGCGTGCCAAGAAGTCGACGCAGCCGAACGGCTGCTGGCCGAGGTCGCACCCCAGCTCGGTGACCTGGACGCCGAGGACACGAAGCTCAGGTGGCGGTTGGCCTCGGGTCGACTCGCGCTCGCCCGAGCCGATGCGGGCGCGGCGGCAGCGGCCGGCGAAGCAGCTTCGCGAGAGGCCAGCCGGCTGTCGTTGCAGGACGTCGAAGGTGATGCCGAGCTATTTCTCTCCGAGGTCTGGCGCGGCCAAGACTCTCCATCCCTGGCGCAGAAGCACTTGGTCCGTGCCCGGGAGGTCTGGGAACGAGCTGCCGTCACTCTGGAGCCTCAGCTGCGGGATGCCTTCTGGCGGCACCCACGGCGGCGTGACGCTCGCAGCCCGAGCGCCGAAGCGCGCGAGCCGGCCGGGTCCAACCGTCAGCGCAAGCTCGAGCTGCTGCTGGACATCAACCAGCGCCTGAACTCCTCACTGCGCACTTCCGAGATCCTGCAGCACACCATGGACGCCGCCATCCAACTCACCGGAGCCGAACGCGGTTTCGTCCTGCTACTGGAGTCGGCGGCATCGCCCCGAACGTTCCGGGTGGCAGTAGCTCGGAATCTCGACTGTGAGCAGTTGGAGCGCTCGCACTTGAAGTTCAGTCGCGCCATCGCCGAGCAGGTGGTGCAGTCGGCCACGCCCGTGGTGACGGCGAACGCTCAGACGGACGCTCGCTTCAGTCAGCACGACTCGGTGCATGCCATGCACCTGCAGTCCGTCGTCTGCGTGCCGGTGGTTTCGCCAGCGGGCACACTCGGGGCCCTCTATCTCGACAATCGGTTTCAGGCGAATCGCTTCCGGCAGGCGGACGTCGAGATCTTGCTGGCGTTCTCGACTCAGGTCGCCATCGCGCTCAACAATGCGCGCCTGCACGACGAGCTCAAGAAGCGAAACCGGCAGCTGTCGCGCGAGCGTCAGCGAGTCGAAGAGTTGCTGCAGGGCCAGGCGGCGGAAATCGAGCGTTTGAGCGACGAGGTGCGCCGTGCCCGGACCACGCCCGAGCAACGCTACGACTACCAGGGCATCGTCGGAGCGAGCGACTCGATACGGCAGGTCTTCTCGCTACTGGACCGCGTCATCGAGACCGACCTGTCCATCCTCATTCAGGGCGAGAGCGGTACCGGGAAGGAGTTGTTCGCGCGGGCCATCCACCTGAACAACTCCCAGCGGAAAGGCCCCCTGGTTTCGGTCAACTGCGCGGCGTTGCCACAGACCCTGCTCGAGAGCGAGCTGTTCGGATACGAGCGCGGTGCGTTCACCGGGGCGGACCGAAGCCGGGAGGGTCTATTGGTCAAGGCGCGCGGCGGAACGCTCTTCTTGGACGAGGTGGCCGATATGCCTCTACCCATGCAGGTGAAGCTCTTGCGCGCCCTGCAGGAGCGCGAGGTCCGTCCGCTCGGCTCCAGCCGAGTGGTGCCCATCGACATTCGTCTGGTGTGCGCCACCAACCGGCATCTCCAGAGTGAGGTCAAGCTTGGGGCCTTCCGCGCAGACCTGTACTACCGAATCGCCGGTGTGGAGGCGACCCTGCCTCCGCTGCGTGACCGCCCGGAAGACATCCCGCTGCTGGTGCACCACCTGCTCGCTGCTGCCGCGCGACGCATGGAGCGTCCCGTGCCTGAGCTCAGCCCACCGGCGTTGCGCAAGCTCACCGGGTTCGAGTGGCCGGGCAACGTCCGGCAGCTGGAGAACGTGGTGACCAAGGCGCTCGTCATGGCCGAGGGCAACCGCATCGCCGCGCGCGACATCGAGCTCCCCGGCGACGACGCCAGCGTGGCATCTGGCGCGAACCGAGACGCCTTCCTCCAGCACGAAGCCGAACGGATCGCCGCCGCTCTCGCCGAGAACCGGTGGAACGTGTCCAGGGTCGGCAGACTACTCGGGATCCCTCGGCCCACGCTCTATCGAAAGCTCAAGCGCTACGGGCTGATGCGCGCCAAGAGCAATCGCTGATCTGCCACCTACCGCCCGTGGGACGCCCGGCGATGCGCCGCCGCGCGGAGTTCAGTACGGAATGGCGTATCGGGCCACGTTGCAGTTGAGATCGAGCAGACAGTCAGCGTCCTCACAATCGACAGTCCCGTCGAAGTCGTTGTCGACGCCGTCCGTGCAGTTCTCCATGGGAACGGCGTAGTCGGCTTGCCCCACGCAGAGTATGTCCGCACTGCAGTCGGTGTCGTCGCAGTCGATGGCGTTGTCGCCGTCGTCGTCGATCCCGTTGCCGCAGTTGGTCTCGATGGGGATCCCATACCGCTCACCCGCGCAGGCTGCGGCTGACGTGCAATCCGCATCGGCGCAGTCAACCGCGCCGTCGAAGTCGTCGTCGACGCCGTTGGTGCAGTCCTCCAGCGGAACGCCATATTCCGGCTGCCCCACGCACACTGGATCCGACGCGCAGTCGGTGTCGTCGCAGTCGACGGCATTGTCGCCGTCGTCGTCCGTGCCGTTGCTGCAGTCGGTCTCCATGGGCACGCCGTAGACAGGCTGCCCGACGCAGACGGGATCCTGGGCACAGTCTTGGTCGCTGCAGTCGATGGCGTCGTCGCCGTCGTCGTCGATGCCGTTGCTGCAGTCACTCTCCAGCGGAATGGCGTAGCGTTCGCCGGCGGAACATGCAGGCGTACCCGCGCAAGTGTCGTCGGCGCAATCGACCGCTCCGTCCTGATCGTTGTCCACCTGGTCGCTGCACTGCTCGGCGCAGTCTGGCCCGCTGCAGGTCCCCTCACCGACCGAGTCGGTACCTCCACTGCTCTCTCCGCCGCAGGCCGCGAGCACCAGCGTGGTGCCCAGCGCTGCCGGCGCAGCCAGGCGCCGGCGCAGCCACCGCCGCCAGGGCAGCGGCGCAGTGCCGGTCGGCGTGCTGCACACGAGCTCGAGAAAAGCTTGAAGATCCCTAGCGTGCTGGTGGGTGGACATTTCGAGCCTCCTGCGATTCCGCTCTCACGGTGCGGACCGCATTACGGAGAGGGTAGAATGCAATCTGCATGCCAGGTAGCGTGCCGGCGAGCACACCTGCCACCCTGTCGGGCACTTGGAAAGCCAAGCTAAGCGCTTGACGGCCTCTTCTCGACAGATGCACCCGCCGGCATTTCGGGAGGTTCTGTCGGTGAGCGAGAAGCTCACCGGCTGGGGATGTGTGTGAAGAAGCCTGGAAACGAGACAGCAAGTACGGTGCCAGCGGGGTCGCACTGGGCCGGGCTCGATTCAAAGCCCGCAACTCCCCGCGCAAGCGCGGATTTGTTGCGACCCTGAACAGAGGAGCACCACCTGCCGGCGCAGCAAACAGCTCGAATCTAGTTGATACGATTTGAGACAGGTCGGCTGTGCCAAATGAGCGGTGGATTTGCTCCTTGGGCTGGCCGACGCCGTGAATTGCAGTCCTGACGTCTTCCCGCTCAGAAGATGCGCAATCGATGCCGAGAACAATCCGCAGCGACTGCCTGCATGCACGGCGCACGGGTGACAGTACCGGGGTAAACGCTCCTCAAGGTGGAGGCACTGGGACTATGAAAGACTTGATAAAGGCATTGGGCAGCCTCGCGCTTGCAGGCGCGTTGCTGGGAATCGGTTGCGGCGACAGCGGGTCGTCAGGCGATGACGACGGCGGCGACGGCGGCGCAACGAGCATGGGCGGGTACGTTGGGTCGCTCGGAGGAGGATCCAGCACTACCGGTGGATCGACCGGCGATGCGGGCTCTGACACCGGCTCGGGCGGCTCTGACACCGGCTCGGGTGGCTCTGACACCGGCTCGGGTGGCTCTGACACCGGCTCGGGCGGTGATGACACCGGCTCGGGTGGTGATGACACCGGAGCTGGCGGCGCGACCGCGGACGAGTGCCCGGCCACACAGCCCGACGACGGGGACGCTTGCGACGCAATGGCCCTCCTCGGAACGACCTGCGACTACGGGAACACCTCCTGCACCTGTGACTTCGCCATGGGTGGCGGCACCTGGAACTGCGGAGGCGACACGGGAACCGGCGGCGCCGGCGGCGCAGGGGGCGATGTGTGCCCGGCCAACGAGCCCGACGACGGTGACGCGTGCACCTTCGCCGAGATGGGCACCACCTGCAGCTACGGCAACACGGACTGCACCTGCGAAAACACCGGCGGCTTCAACCTCGCCTGGAACTGCGGCGGCGCCACCGGAACAGGAGGTTCGGCCGGCGGCGGCAGCACTGACGCGTGCCCGGCCAACGAGCCCGACGACGGCGACTCCTGCGATATGGCTACGGTCGGTGGAGAGACCTGCACCTACGGTGGCACGACCTGCACCTGCGAATGGCAGGGCGGAGGTACGTGGAACTGCACCGGCGACACGGGGACTGGCGGCTCGGCGGGTGGCGGTAGCACCGATGCGTGTCCGGCCAACGAACCCACCGACGGCGGCTCGTGCGACATGGCTACGGTCGGTGGAGAGACCTGCACCTACGGTGGCACGACCTGCACCTGCG
>CAZSVU010000190.1:8953-16699 GCA_964610275.1 uncultured Polyangiaceae bacterium
AATGGCAGGGCGGTGGCACGTGGAACTGCACTGGCGGTGGCACTGGTGGATCCGCCGGAGCAGGCACAGGTGGCACTGCTGGCGATGGCGGTGCTGGCGGTGCTGGCGGCGCCACGGCTGAGACTTGCCCCAGCGCGGCGCCGGGTGATGGCGACGACTGTGACCAGACGCTGATCAACACCACCTGTGACTACGGTGGCGATGGATCGTGCACGTGTGAGGGCGGCATGGGCGGACCCAGCTGGAACTGCACCGGCGGCGGCAGCGCAGGTGCAAGCGGAACCGCGGGCGCAGCGGGAGGTCAGGGCGGTCCTCCAGGCCCGGGCGGCTGACGCTTCGCGAGCTTCAGCCCACAACCGACAGCGAAAGCCGCTCCCCCGTCAGGGGGCGCGGCTTTCGCGCATCTGGACGGCCACTTGGTGGCACGAAGACGACTCTCCAAGTCCGCCCATTTTGCGAACACGGTCGCGATCACGCGCGCACTAACGATTGTAGAGCATCAGGCGCGGAGCACGCACCGACGCGACCGGTGCGCGACGCGCGGCTACGACGGCGCCACGTGCGCCGCGAGGCAACGAAATACTCACGGCGCGACGCTCATGATCGCGGTGCCGTCGGGGATTTCTACGCTCGATGCGCTACGGCGCAGCGCGCGTGATGAAAATCCGTCTGCTCCGCGTACACTCATCCTCGGGTGACCCGTTCTTCTGGAGGCGATGACGACATGAGGCAATGGCTACGAACGACCAGCGGTATTGGATTGGCCCTGGCGGCGCTGGGTGTCGGCTGCGGTGAAGGAAGCAGTGGCGCCATCGATTCGGACGGTGGCGCAGGAGGCGACGCAGCCGAGTCCGGGGGGAGCACGGGCACAGCCAGTGGCGGACGCACCAGCACCGGTGGAGGCGTCAGCACGGGCGGCAGCGTGGGGTCTGGCGGCAGCACGGAGTCCGGTGGCAGCGCAGGTGCGGGCGGCAGCGGTGGTGACGCGGGCACCGCGGTCGTTGCAGGCGGTGCAGGCACGGCGGGCAGCGCCGGAACCCCGGCCATGGCCGGGGGACCCGGCACTGCCGGAACCGCTGGCCTCTCGGGGACCGCTGGTGCAATCAGCACCGCGGGCGGTCCGGCCATGGCCGGAGGCGGTGGCGCAGGAGGGGCGATCGGTCCTGCAGGGACGGCTGGCCTAGCCGGCGCTCCCGCTACCGCTGGTGGCGCGGGTGTCGAATCCGGGGGCGCAGGCGGTGCGGGCCCGCTCTGCCCGGCGACGCGACCCCGCGACTGGGACGCATGCGATGTCAGCGACACTGTCGTGTGCCCCTACGGACCGTTCTCGTGTGTGTGCAGCCCGTTTGGTTGGGTGTGCGCCGGTGGCGAACCGGGCGTCGGCGGTGCTGGAGGGGACGGAGGCGCCGCGGACAACTGCCCCGCGACTGAGCCGTCTGGCAACTGCGTGCGCGGCGACATCGGGTTGATGTGCGACTACGGGACGACCACCTGCGTGTGCACCTTCCGGGACTGGCTGTGCGTCACGCCTGCGGGTGCGGGTGGCGCAGGCGGCATGGCGGGAGCTGGGGGTGCCGGGACCTGCCCCGCCACCGAGCCCACCAGTGGGGACACGTGCCCCGAGCTGCGACAGCAGTGCGACTACGGCACGGGCACGTGCCTGTGCATCCCGACGGGCGGACAGTCTCAGGAGTGGCGCTGCGGCGGCATTCCCTGAGCGGCAGCGTCGAGATCGGGCCTCGGCGCGCGAAAAAGCAACTCGGCTGCTGAACCCGGGCCGACCGCGGTATAGATCGCGCCGTGTCCAGGAGCTCCCGGCTGACCGTCGGCGTCGATCTCGGCACCACCCACGTGGTGGTGGCATGGGCACGTACGGCGCCGGCTCAGACGCCTGAAGTCTTCCCCATCCCTCAGTGGGTCGCCCGCGGCGAAGTCGGCGAGCGTCCACTCTTGCCGTCATTCCTGTACGCTCCCATCACCGAAGAAGCCGAGCCCGATTCGTGGCAGGACTCGCCTTGGATCATCGGTGAGCACGCACGGCGACGGGGACGCGAAGTCCCCGGAAGGCTCGTCGCGTCGGCGAAGAGTTGGCTCTGCCACGGCGCGGTGGACCGGACCGCGGCCATCCTCCCCTGGGGGACTGAAGGCGCGGACGACGTCCCTCGTGTCTCGCCAGTGCAGGCGAGCGCGCGCTTCCTCCTGCACCTGCGCAAAGCGTGGGACCAAGCCCGGCCCGAGCATCCGCTCGACCGCCAACAAGTCATCCTCACCGTTCCGGCTTCTTTCGATCAGGCGGCGCGCGAGCTCACGCTGGAGGCAGCGCGGCAAGCTGGCCTGACCGTGAGGCTGCTCGAGGAGCCGCAAGCTGCGTTCTACGATGCCATGCAGCGGATCGGCGCCAACGAGCTCGGCCGCCTTGCGGACCGCTGCGGGGGACGCGCGAGTGTGGTGGTCTGCGACGTCGGCGGGGGCACGTCGGACTTCACCCTGATTCAACTCGCGCGCACCAGCGAGGGAACGCTCAGCGTGTCCCGCACCGCAGTCGGTCGCCACCTGCTGATCGGTGGCGACAACATGGGACAGGCCCACGCGCACCGGTGCGAGCCGCGGCTGGCCGGTTCCGCCGAACGACTGGGACCTCAACGCTTCGCGCAGCTAGTGGCCGCGTGCCGAGCAGCCAAGGAACGCCTGCTCGGCCCCGAGCCGCCGGACCAGTTTCCCGTTGCCGTGGCGGGCGCCGGGTCGGCGCTGGTGGGCGCAACGCTTCGTACGGAGCTGGGGCGCGACGAGGTACGGCAAGTGGTCTTGGAAGGCTTCTTCGCCCCCGCCGCACGTGACTCCAGGCCCGGGCGTCAACGCAGCGGGCTAGTCGGATTCGGGCTCCCCTACGAGAGAGATCCCGCCATCACGCGGCACTTGGCCAGCTTTCTCACGCGGCACGCGCCCGAGACGAAGACGCCGGACGCGCTGCTTCTGAACGGAGGCGTGTTCCGCTCCGAGACCGTGGTGAATCGCCTGGTCGAGGTCGTCGGCAGCTGGGGCGACCAGGTCCCCGAGGTGCTGCCCCAGTTTGACCCTGACCTGGCCGTGGCGCGGGGCGCGGCGACGTTCGGCTTGGCCGTGTCGGGTCATGGCATCACCATCGGCGGTGGCGCGCCCCATGGCTACTATGTCGGGTTGGACGCTCGGCACGACGCGGGACCCTCGACCCGGTGCCGGGCCATTTGTGTGGTGCCGCGGGGCGCCAAGGAGGGGGAGCGCCACGTGGCACGTGCCCATCCACTGGCGCTGCGCGTGGGACGTGCCGTGCGTTTCGATCTGTTCGCGTCCGATACCGGCAAGGTGCATGCGCCCGGTGAGATCGTGCGGCTGGACGAGGACCGATTTCAGCGCCTGCCCCCCGTGGCCATGCGTTTCGACTCCGAGGCGGCCGAGCCGGGCGGTGAAGTCGGCGTGGCCCTGGAAGGCGAGCTCAGTGCCATTGGAACCCTGGAGCTTTCGTGTGTGGAGACCGAGCCTGGGGAGACGAAACCGCGTCACTATCGCCTCGCCTTCGAGCTGCGCACCGCCCCGCCGAACCCGGACGCGACCACGCCCACCCGGGGCGGCCCGACCGCTCGCCCCTCCGAGCGAGCCCGCGTGGCCCGGGGACGCCTCGATGCCGCTCACGAAGCCATCGATCGGGTGTTTGGCAAGCGCCGCCAGGATGTGAAGACACGCGAAACCAAGGACCTGGTTCGCGAGCTCGAGCGATTGCTGGGGCCCCGCCCGTCCTGGACCACCGAGGTGACGCGCAGCTTGTTCGACGCCGTGGTGGGCGGCCGCAAAGCGCGGCGCCGGTCGGCGGATCACGAACGCGTCTTCTGGATGATCGCTGGATTCTGTCTCAGACCGGGGTTCGGCCATCCACGTGATCTGGAGCGAATCGGACTCTTGACACCGTTGTTTCGTGAGGGTCTCAACCATGGCCAGGAGTCCCGCGGCTGGCAGCAGTTCTTCATCGCCTGGCGCCGGGTGGCGGCGGGGCTGGGTGAAGCGATGCAGGCGGAGATTCGAGCCAAGCTGGACCCGTTCTTGGCTCCCAGCGACTCCAAGCTCAAGAAACCCAAAGGCTTCAAGCCGCTGGCTCCCGAGGAACTCTTGGAGCTCGCGTCGTGGCTGGAACGAGTGCCAGCGGACCGGCGCGGTTTGCTGGGTCGATGGATTCTGGATCGCACCTGGACCGATCGTGACCCACGTCTGTGGAGCGCCATCGGCCGCCTGGGTGCGAGAGTGCCCGTCTACGCCAGCGTGCATCACGTGGTCCCTCCTCGCACGGTGGAGCGCTGGCTGGATCACTTGCTGCGCGAGAAGTGGAACGAGATGCCGAGTGCCGCTGCGGCGGCTCTGCAATTGGCCCGGGTGACCGACGACCGCGCTCGCGACGTCTCGCCCGCGTTGCGGGAAGAAATCGCCCAGCGCATGGAGCAGGTCGGGGCGCGAGCAGAATGGGTCGAAGCCGTTCGCGAGTTCGTGCCGATCGCTGCGGCCGAGCGTGCTGACTTCTATGGCGAGGACCTGCCGGTCGGGCTCCGACTGCTCGGTCCCGGGGAGAACGAAGAATGAGCGAAGCGACAGCACCCCGGACGTATCGGGCCTGGTTGGTCGATCTGGACGGAACGTTGTACGACGCACGGTGGCTCAAGCTGGCGATGCTGGCCGAGTTGGGCCTGCTCGGCGCGCCCGATTGGCGCGTCGTTCGGCAGTTTCGGCGCGAGCACGAGCGACTGCGCGCGCAGGCCTACGCGGGGAAGCGCACCCCGTTCGAGGAACAGTTGCGGCGGACGGCAGCTGCGCTCGAGGCACCGCCCGAGCGGGTTCAGGCGCAAGTCGACGAGTGGATGATCCGCCGTCCCTGCAAGTGGATACGGGCGTTCCGCCGACGCTCCCTGCTGGCGGAGATCGAAGACTTCAGGGGGGCCGGAGGGCGTACGGCGGTCGTCAGCGACTACCCGGCGAAGCAGAAGCTCGAGGCCCTCGGAGCCTCTCCGCTCTTCGATGCCGTCGTCGCCAACGGGGAGCCGGGTGGACCGGATCGACTCAAGCCCGCCCCGGACGGGCTACTGCTGGCCGCGCAAGCGCTCGACGTCGCGCCCGAGGACTGCCTGGTGCTGGGCGACCGTGCGGATGCAGACGGTGCTGCCGCCCGCGCCGCAGGAATGGCGTTTCGGTTGGTGAGGTAGCCCGCGAGCTTCGCTCGCGGGCTTCCTTGGCAAATCCCGTCCACCCCTACTGCTTCCCAACGACCTGCGGCAGAGCAGGTTTCCGCGCCTGACTGGTCCTGACGCCTTGGAACGGGTCGCGCACTGAGTCCCGTTGTGCCGCTTCTGGTTGGGAAGCAGCAGAGGTCTCCGGCCGTTGGGAAGGAGGCCGCCGAGCTTCGCTCGGCGACTGATCATGCCGAACCCCGTGAGCTTCGCTCACGGGGGGCGCTATGCGGCGCACCCCGAACATCGCGCCGACCAGGCCGTCACCCGGTTTCGACCGGCGCGCTTGGATGCATACAGGGCTTCGTCCGCAGCCTTGAACAGTGCGTCCCACTCGACGCAGGCGTCGTGTCGCGTGGCGATGCCGATGGAACAGGTCACAGTGAGACTGCCCAACTCGGTGTGGAACCGTGTCTCCTCCATCTCCACACGGATCCGCTCGGCGAGTAGGGCTGCCCCGTGGGCATCGGTCTCCTCGCACACCACCACGAACTCCTCACCGCCGAAACGACCAACGACGTCCGTGGTGCGCTTGACCCGCTGCAACACTTGACCGAGTCCTTTGATCACGAGGTCGCCGACGTCGTGGCCGTGGACGTCGTTCACTCGCTTGAAGTGGTCGAGGTCGACAATCATCACGGCGAGCTGGCGATCGAATCGGTTGGCACTGCGCAGTTTCTGCAGCGCCGCATCTCGCAGCGCACGCTTGTTGAGCAGACCAGTGAGGCCATCGGTGGTGGCGAGCTCTTCCAGGCACCTCACCATGCGCGCATTCGATAATGACACCGCCACGTGGCTGGCCAGCACTTCGAGTGTCGGCCGTACTGCACTGCCAAACGCTCCTCGACGGTGGGAACCCAGCACCAACGTGCCCAACGCCCGGTCGCGGTCCGTTAGGGGCAACACCAACAGGGACGGCATCGCCGGGGTCCGCAATCCCGCGGCGAATACGACTTGACGCTCCGGGTCGTGGTCTCCCCGGTAGGGCAGTGCGTGTCGGTTGGCGACCACCATGCTCACCAGGCCGGAATTGTGGGGGAACCGTTGCCCCGCGAGGTGTTCGGCGCCTGGACCGCTGACCGCACAGATCTCGTGCTCACCAGACGACCGGTGCAAGAGGGTGACCGCCGCGAAATCGAAGGACGCGAACTCGCGAGCGCTGCCCACACACGCTTCCATCACCTCCGCTTCCGATGCAGCGGCCGACAGCGCTCCCACCGCGCGGTAGAGCTTGCTCTGCTCGATCTTGGTACGCTCGAGCTGAAGGAAGACGCGCTCGTTCTGGACGGCACGTAGCAGGTACCGCGTGGAATCGACGATGAGCTCCTCCTCCTGGCTGGTAAACGGATCCGGCTCGCAGCGATCGACGACCAGCACCCCGCGGGCATGCCCGTTCTCGAGCACCGGCGTGGCCAACAGCGCTCCCACCCCTGGGCTGACCGAATAGTAGGGAGCATGGCGGTTCGCGGCAGGCCCGACCAGACTGACGGGTCTTCCCTGCGCGAGCGCCGCCGCAAGGATGCCATCGCGGACGCCAAAGGGGCCGGACGCGATCACGTCGTGGTCGGTGAGGATCTCCTGAATGTGCAGGCGCTTTCCGGAAGGATCCAACCAGAGCAGGGCCGCGGTCTGGAGCTTCAGCGACTCGCGCAGCAAAGCCATGGCGAAACGCAGCGCCTCGTGTATCTCGTCGACACCGGAGCTCAGCAGGCGGTCGTCATCCACCGCCCGATCCCCCACGCTGGCCGGGCCAATCGCCGGGCTCGGGGCTCCCACCAGACGATACGACCGGGCCGCTTCCTTCATGCGACGTAGCTCGCCCTCGATGCGTGACCGACTGAGGCGACGCACCCGAGCAATCTCGGCATGAAAGATGGCCATGTTCAGCAGAGCGAACACGCCGATGAGCGCAGCATGCGGCCACAGCGTCTCGCCTCCGGAAGAGCCCAAGGCCACGTATCCGACGGCCGCCTCCAGCAGAACGGCAAACGCGATGGTTCCGGTGGCCGCCACCGGGCGTGCAAACCCTGCGGTCAGCATGATGACGACGTACACCGCGGCGTAGTACGGCCCTTCGAGCGCCCCCGGGGCGTGCAGCACACCCGCGTAGGTCAGCGCGATGCAGTGGGAGAAGATCTCAAAGTCGATCCGGGCGGTGGACTGGTTGGCGAGGCACCGGACGCGGCGGTGGATGCGCATCGCGAGTGACGCGAGCACCACGCCGAGAGCCGCCAGGTTCAGCCAAGCCGGCGGCGGGTCCAGCGCCCAGTACACCAAGTACGCCCCCGCCCCGAGGCTCACGACTGCTCCCAGAATCCTGCCGACGCCCTGTTGCACCGCCAGGGAAGCTCGAACGAGCGGGTCCATTCGACCCCGTGGGCTATCAGACGGATCGGTAGGGGGCCCAGTTTGCTGACGCGCCCTGCGGGAGCCATTCAGGCGGGGGCGCACCCTTGCTCGGAGTTCGGGCCGGGCAGTGTGAAGAAGATGGAGCAACGTC
>CAZSVU010000191.1:0-16688 GCA_964610275.1 uncultured Polyangiaceae bacterium
CCATCCCATGTTTCGGCGCACGCTGGCGGCCGGCGAAACATGGATCAAGGATGCCGTCGGGCGGACCGGACTTGTCAGTGCGGGTCCGACAGCGGATAAGTGCCGAGGTGCGGCATCGCCCGCGCTCCGGCACACATGGACCTCCGCGAGATACCTTCCGGCAGGCTCGTTCGTCATCCCTGGGAAGTGGCGCGTGCACGGTTCTTCGCCGAGTTGGTCGCGCGGCACATCGCCACGCACGCGCCGGTCGAAGCCGTGGACGTCGGGGCTGGCGATGGCTATGCGAGCGGCATCCTCCTGCAGCACCTGCCGGCGAGCAGCTCGGTCCTCTGCTATGACGCGCACTACGACACAGACTTCCTCGAGGCAGCGGGCAGACCAGCGACCGCCGAGCAGACCTTCACTGCGCAGCGCCCGAGCCGGCGCTTCGATCTCCTGCTCGCGTTGGACGTGCTGGAGCACGTGAAGGACGACGCACAGCTGCTCGCCGATCTGGTCGACGACCTGGTTCGACCCGGCGGCACCGTGCTGCTCAGCGTACCCGCTTGGCCTGGCCTCTACACCCGCCACGACGTGGTGCTCGGCCACCACCGCCGCTACCGGCCGAGTGAGCTCGATGGCCTGGCACTCGGCGCGGGTCTGTCGCCGCTGCGTCGAGGTGGGCTCTTCCACAGCTTGCTGCTCCCGCGTGCCCTCTCACGCGCACGCGAGCTCCTCCGCGGCAGAGCCACGACGCCGTTGGCGCACCCTGCCGTCGGCCCCGCAGACACCGCCGTCGGCAACTGGCCGGATCGACCGCTGCTCACTCGACTGGTCAGTGGGTGGCTGGCACTGGACAATCGCGTGTCGGGCTGGCTCTCCCATTCCGAGATCTACCTGCCAGGCCTGAGCACCTGGTGGATGGGACGCAAGCCATGAATGACGACGACCACCCGATCACACTGGTGGTTCCGTGCCACAACGAGGCACGTCGCCTGGACACGACGTCATTTCTCGAGCTGCTCGGTGCCCTCCCAGATCTCCGTCTCCATTTCGTCGATGACGGGTCCACGGATGACACCGCGCGCAGGTTGCAGGAGCTCGTGGCACACGAGCCGGGGCGAACCGACCTTCTGACCTTGCGGCACAACCGCGGCAAGGCCGAGGCAGTGCGCCAGGGGATGCTCGCGGCGCTGGAACGGGGGACCCCGGTGGTCGGCTATCTCGACGCGGATCTGGCCACCCCGGTGAGCGAAGTGGTGCGACTGGTGACGACCTTCGCGCACTGCGATGTGGACGTGCTGCTGGCCGCGCGGGTCGCGCTGCTCGGGCGCTCGATTCATCGCTCCGCGGTGCGACACTACTTGGGCCGCGTGTTTGCCTCGGCCGCTTCCCTCACGCTCGGGCTCCAGGTGTACGACACGCAATGTGGTGCCAAGCTCTTTCGGCGAACTGCCGCGTTGCTGGCCGCGTTGTCCGAACCCTTTCTTTCGCGCTGGTGCTTCGATGTCGAGCTACTCGGCCGACTCCTCATCGGTACGGCGGACGTCCCCCCGCTGGACCCGAACCGCGTGCTGGAAGAGCCACTCCGGGCCTGGTGTGACGTACCGGGCTCGAAGCTCGACACCGCCGCCAAGGTTGGTGCGCTCTTCGACCTCGGACGCGTCTTTCGTGATCTCGAACGACGGCGCCGCTCTGCCGGGTGATCGTCCAGTGAACGGGCGTCGCCGGACATCCGACGCACAACGCCGCAGCACCGGACCCGGGCCCACCACCGGCCAAAAGTCCGGTCCGTACGCAAGCTCCCAACGGACGGCGGCACGGACGGCGGTGCACGTAGGAGTCGGTGCGCGCATGGGGTAGGATGACGCGCGATGGAAGAAACACCACGCCTGAAATCGGCGGACATCCCCCAGGCGGAGGATCTGACCGAGGTCAGAGAGCTGGTTTCTGCTCTGCTCGAGGTGGGAACGTCGACCGAATCCCTGGCCGAGCACACCGGTTTCTCCGACCGCCACGTCTGCTACCGGCTCCATGCGGCCAAGGTGCTCGGCCTCATCGATGCCGAGCGCTCGCTCACCGATCGAGGCCATCGACTGCTGGCCACACCGCCCGGCAGCCCGGACGAGCGCGCTGCGCTCTCGGACGCGGTCACGCTTTGCTCGGTGGTGCGGCTCGTGGCGCCGGACCTGCTCACTGCCCCGGCACTCGATCTGAGCCAGGTGAGCGCAGCTCTGACCCAGGTTGCTGGATTGTCTCCGTCCACTGCCGAGCGGCGAGCGCGAATCCTGGAGGCTTGGCGCCAGCAACTGGCAGAGCCCCCCCCGGAGTGATCGCGAAAGAGCGCTTACGGGCCCGCCGCAAAGTTCGTCGCCACTTCGGCGGCGGTGAGCGCGACACAATAGACGGCCACGAGATGCTGCTCGCCGCGCCAATAGCGGTTTCGCGTCATCTCGTTGGCGAGCGCAAGGCGGTACGACGCATCCCAACTCTGCAACCGGCCACTTCTCGGTACCGGATTGTTCGCGACCCCATCGACGTAGATCGTCACCTCACCGTCGGCGTCGACGGTGTAGGTCAAGTGCGTCAACTCGGTGCTGGAGTGCCACGCCGTGACCGACGGTGAACCGTTCGAATCGGTGTCGTCCATGCGGACCCGCACGTCCCAAACCGATCCGTTCTGGGCCAGTGCAAAGTTACGCTCACTCACGCCAGCGGACATCGTGACGAGGATGGCGGGCCCACCCTGATTCAGATCCGCAGGAGCGTGCCATACCTCGATGGATAGCTCGTTCGACGCCACGCAGGCCGAGGCGATCTTCGTGGCCGCCACCGCTGACTCCGCAATCCCGTTCCCAGTGAACTGGAGCGCTCCCGGCAGCCAGGTGGTGACGGCCGTATCCAAAATGGTCAGGTCCACCGGAGCGCCCACTCCCGATACGTCGTGTACGGTGTCCCCGGTCCCTTCGTCGAACGTGTAGAGGACCTGCAGGCCGCGCCGGACCCGGTCCGGTCGTGGACTCCCGCCTGCCGATCCCGCGAAACCACCCGCAGCGGTTCCCCCGAGGCCCTCGCCAACTCCACCTCCGCCACCCGGTCCTGCCCCACCTCCGGTGCCTCCGCCGGATGGCGCCACGCCGCCGGCGTATCCCCCCTCGCCGTTGGGGCCGCCGGCAGCTTCGGCTCCGGCACGACCCGAGTCACCCCCGATGGCCCTGTTTCCGGCAGCGCCGGCTGGCTGGGCGCTCGCGCCAGCCGCACCTGCCTGGCCGTCGTCGCCGTCCCCCAGCCGCGGATCGAGCCCATCCCACTCGAAGGTGCAACTCGATGTCACCCAGGCCGCGGCGAGCACCCCCAGGATCGAGCGTCGAGCCGTCTGCTGCGGCGACCACCCGCGCACCGCAGCGTGTGTCGTCACGGTTTCATCCCTGCAGCGGCTCCAATCGGACCACACACCCTTCAGCATGCCCTGTCCGGACCGTTCTGTCAGCCGCGATGCACCCGTCGTCGGGCCGGGGTGGAAGTCTCGGCGCCGCGCGGTTCCAGGACGGCAACGTAGCGGCTACCACCAGGACATGCTGGCGCCCGGCTGGGTGCCGGTGCCGACGATCTCAATGTACCAGTAGCCGTTGTACGCAGGGGGCAGAGTGACGGTCGGCTGACTCTCGTCGCAGACGAACTCCTCGCTGTTGATCAGCACGGTGAAGCCACCGAAGTTCCAGCATCCCAGATGAGAGAAGCTGGCGTCCGTTCGGTAGCAGCCTCCGGTCTCGGGAACCGAAATGCTGCGCTCGACCTCTTCGGCCGGGAAGCACGGCTCGTCGTGGCAGACGCCGTCGACGCAGGTCTGGGTGTCCAGGCACACGTTCTCGCAGTCACCGCAGTTGTTGTCGTCGTTCGAGGTGTCCACACACACGCCCCCACAGGAGGTCTGTCCGTTCGGGCAGGCGCAGACCCCTTCCTGACACGTGCGCGGTTGCTCACAAGCGTTGTCGCACGTGCCACAGTGCGAGTTGTTGGTCTGCAGATTCACACAGGTGTCGCCGCAGCGCGACGCGCCCGCAGTGGCGCACTCGCATACTCCTGCGTTGCACACCTCGTCGTCGATGCAGGGTTCGCCGCACGCACCACAGTGGCGGGCATCCGTCTGCAAATCGGCGCACTCCGGATCGCAGAAGGTTTCGTCTGCACCGCAACCACAGACACCTGCGTCGCAGATCTGCTCACCGGGACACTCGGTGTCGCAATCCCCACAGTGGAGAGCATCGGTGTCCAGGTTGGCGCACTCCGGATCGCAAAACGTCTCGCTTGCCCCGCAGTCGCACACACCGTCCTGACAGGTCTGCTCGCCCGGGCAAGTGTTGTCGCACTCGCCACAGTCCGTCGGTGAGATGAGCAGATCGGCGCAGTGATCCGTGCACCATTCCTCGCCCTCGGGACACACGCAGGTGCCCCCGTCGCAGGTCTGACCGCCGGTGCAGGGGCTGTTGCAGGCGCCGCAATGTTCGAGATTCGTGTTGAGATCGGCGCAGGCCGTCCCACAGAGCACGTCGCCCTCGGCGCATTCACACACGCCGTCGGTGCAGAGCGCACCCAGGCCGCAAGCATTGTTGCAGGCGCCACAGTGAGCCGGCGACGTCAGGGTGACGCAGGTTCCGCTGCAGAGCGTGAATCCCTCGGGGCACTGTCCACCGTAGCCACCGCCCAGGCCCAGGCCGCCGCCGTAGCCAATGCCGTAACCGCCGTACCCGTACCCACCACCAGTGGGCAAGCCACCTCCCATTCCGTCGCTTCCACCCGGAAATGCAGCATCCCCGTCCCCCGTCCCTCCGAAGCCGACACCGGCGTCGTTCGAGGGATTGCGCGGGTTCGAAACCGTGGGCGGAGACCCCTCTGCGCAGTGGGTAGCGCCAACGATCCCAACCAGTGAAAGCGCAAGCAGTGGAGAAGAGGATATGAGTCTCGGAAGTGTGGCTGGCATGAACAACGTCCTCTAGGGCGCCGCACGGGCAGGCTGAGCTGTCGTCATCCGCCGCGCCTGCCTCCGGCGCGATCGCGGATGAGTACAAGTCTATTTGACCTCTTGCCCGCTCGCCACGGACCGACGCACCCAATCCATTCAGAATTTCCGTCGAGCTGTCATTTCCGGCGGAAAAACCCCGCGTAACTCCAGGATTTGATTGAAATCGGCCACTCGTTGCCGTCTGAGCGGAAATCCAGTCACGGTGCAACAATGGCCCTCGGGCAGCGCCGCTGCGCGTTGCCGGAAGCCGCACCCAGTGCGCGGTGGATCCGCCAATCCGCTCCGACCGCAGCCCCAGCTACTGCCACTTGCCCAGGAGATACTCGTTGATCGCGGCGAGCTCCGAATCCTCGGGCCACCTCGGTGTCGTTGTTGCCGAACACGTCGGCGGCCTGGTCCAAGATCGTGTGCTGGCCGAGGTTGCCCTTGATACTTCGTCACGACGAGCACGCTTCAGTCGGTCTCCTCGGCGCTATTGGCCAGCGCAGAACAGCCAACGTTACACAGCAGCCGGTCCAGGTTCGCACGCAACCAAGCCAACGTGGAGAGCGCAGCCACCTTCCGATCCGCCTCGATGTCCGCAGCAAGCTTGTCGAGGCGCGAGGCAATTTGAGCCTTGAGCTCCTTCACCCGGGGATTGTCATCTTCGATGCCCATGCCGCAGATCACGCACACTTCCCCGGTCGATAGTCAACGGGGTCGCCACGCCGACCGCCGCCGTACCTCCGAATGGTGCTCGGGATCAGCCAGGGTACCAGACGAACCCAGCCATGATGCCAATCTGCACGGTGGGGCCGGGGACGTCGAACTGGTACTCGTAGCTACAGTAGTCCTGCCCTTCGCAGGGGTCCGGCAGTTCCTCCACGATGGCATCCTCGCCGTTCGGGAACACGGAGAGTCCGAGTGCAGCGTGCATCCCGAAGCTGCGGGAGAAATCGAAAGTCATGTAGCCCCCTGCGCCGCCTCCGTCCCCCAGCAGGCTGTTGCGCTTGTAGCCCGCCGTCATCCCGATGCCGAATCGCTTGATCTGCGCAAAGATGGCGTAGAGATTGACGTTGAGCTGCGTGCTGTTGAAGAACTCGAACTGCGCACTGGCATCGGCATCGGTGTAGCCGACCAGAATGGGGACGTAGCCCCAGGATCCCTCCACACCGAATCGCCGATGCCCGGCACGCAGCCCCGGGCCAAAGCCCGAATAGGGTCCCAGGTTGGCTGCCAGCCCAAATGCGCGCTGTCCGACTTCCAACGGCTTGGCCGGGGGCTCGGCATCGGCGTCAGGCGTTTCAGCCGCTGGGGGATACCCAACCGGCGCCGCCTGGGGAGCAGGCTGAACGGCAGGCGCGGGCTGGGGCGCCGCCGCCGGCGCGGGCTGGGGCGCCGGCGCGGGCTGGGGCGCGGGCTGCTCAGTGGCAGGCGCTCCGCTCGCGGGTCCTGCAACTGGGTCAGTTGTTGGTGTGCCCGGCGCGGGCTGCGTGCCCGGCGCGGGCTGCGTGCCCGTCGCCGGACTGGTTCCGGGGGCGACTGCTCCCGGGGCGACCGGCTGTTGCGCACTGGCCCAGCCAGCGCTCGCCATGCACGCAAGGCTCGCAACCCAGGCGACCAAGCTTCTCGTCACTCCAACCTCCTCAATCATCACTTATCTGGGGGCCCAGCCCGTAGCAGCACACTCGCGCGAACGCAATCTGCTCTCACGTGCGATCGATGACCGGGATCGACTGCAACTGGCTTCCACCTTGTCAACGCTTGCGGTCACCCGAAACGGTGGCGGGTCCCACAAGGCGCAATCGTCGTCCTCGGCGGCGGTCCAGGCGAGGACAGCTCCGCTGCGATCCGGACACACCACCTGGTCGTTCAGGCGGCACCTGCGGTACCGACATGCCCTATCCCACCGACCCCCCGGGAACCCCACGAAGACGCGGCGAAGCGTGGGGCATAAACGCTGACCGCCGGGACCGTGCCAGTTGGCTATTTCCACCTTGCCGCCCCCCTGCTATCAGGCGCGTGGTCCCGGGGTGTGCCGGGAGGAGGAAGAAAGAAGATGATTCGAGCAAGGTCGCTCAAGCTGCCGGCAGAGTTGGCGGCAGTGTTCACGCTCAGCACTCTGGCGACAGCCTGCGGGAAGCCCTGGCAGGTCGTCACGCAGGCGCAGCCCTCGCCGATGGTCAACGTTCGTCAGTACTCGGTCCAGCCTATCGTCATGGACGGCCTGATCGTGGGAGACGAACCCGAAGCAGCCTGGCTCGCAGAGCGTGACGCCGAGCAGCGGGCTGCGTGGGTGGAAGACAAGAAGGAGTTGGACAGTGGATTCCGACTCAAGCTGGTGGAGGCGATGCAGGAGCACGGCATGCAGATCGTGCCACAGGGCCCATTCCAGCTCTGGCCTCGCATCGAGTACGTGGAGCCGGGCTACTACGTGGGCGTCTCGGCTGGTGCCAGTGAAACACGCCTGCGGCTGCGCATCACCACCGCTGCCGGGCAGGTCGTGGACGAGATCACCGTCAAGAGCAGCACGGGGGGCGGCATGACCTGTCCTTCGATCAGCTGCCGGCTGAGCAGCGACGCGGAGAACCTGGCCGACTACGTGGCTGAGTACATCGCGATCCGCGCCGGCCTCGAGGAAGAGTAGCGCGGGCGCACGGGCTCGCGCCCCACGTCCGGAACGGCCCGCCGGAGCCGCGCTGGCGGGCTGGCCCGCAATCCAGGACCCGCAAGTTTCCCGACAGTGCGGTTTCCGACCTCTCTTTCTTTGCGCCCGGCGCCCTGGGTCAAACTATCGATTCAGCATCGCCGAGGTCGATTGCGGCTTGTGGAGCAGGGCACTAGAGTCGCGGCGGTGAACGACTCGAAGCCGCCGCGGTCCCAGCCCCCGAAGCCGATTTCGCAGCCACCACCCGCCATGGACGCATTCGACGACGAGTGGGCCGAGTCGGATCCCGATCCGGCGAATGCCGAAAGCGAGCCCTGGGCAAACGCGACGGCGACGCCTGCCGCCACGAGTGGCGACGCCGCAGACGGTGGCAACCAGCCCGCCGCGAACCAGAGTGAGCCTGCAGCCGCGTCCACCCCGGCTGCCGAGGCGGCGGCGAAGCCCGAGCCCGCCAAGCCCGAGTCCAAGGTCACGGGTTCGCCGAGTGCCCGCCCCGAGCCGACGGTGAAGACATCCGAGTCCGCCACGCCCGAGACCAAGTCTGCGGACCAGCCGAGCGACGCCAGGGCGACGAAGTCCAAAGCCGAGACCAAGTCTGCGGACCAGCCGAGCGATGCTGCCGCGACGAAGCCCAAAGCCGAGGCCAAGCCAGCCGACAGGAAGAACGACGCCGGGGCGACGAAGCCCAAGGCCAAGTCCAAGACTGAAACCGCGAAGGCAACCAAGACATCCGACCCCAAGGGCGATCAACCGAGCGAGCCACCGTCCGCGGGTCCAGACTCGCTCGATCGGGAGTTGTCCATGCTCTCGCCGCCTCCTGCTTCAGTGCAGGAGGCCAAACCGGCCCGCTCGGAGTGGCCAGGCGTCCAAGCAGAGCCCATTCAGCTGGGCGACGCGCTGATGCTCGACGTGCTCTTCGGACGGTGGCCCACATCCCTCCGCACCGTTTTCCTCACCAGCATAGCGCTCAGCGCGGTGCTCGTGGGCCTGGCCGTGTTCGCAGTGGTGCGCTCCGCCGAGAAGGCCTCGTCCACGGAGCGGCCGGTCAACACCGAAACTGCGGCCGCCGCGTCTGCGCGGGCGGCGCTCTCGGCTTCTGGCTCTCCCGCCGCTTCGGCGCAGCCCGCCGCGCAGGACCTCCTGGCGCTGGCGAGCACCGGTAACGTCAAGGCGATGGAGGCCCTGGACGCCAAGCCTACCACCGCGCGCTCCGCCGCCGAAGCCGCCGCCCTGGTGCGTGGTCGCGAAGTGCGCCGCCAGGGTGAGCTCAAGAAGCTCGGCGAAGAGCTTCTGCTGCAGCCGCAACTCGAGCACGACCATCACGCATGGCGAACGCTGCACGAGTTCGTTCGAGATCCGCGCACCGCCACCGATGCACTCGCGATCATTGCCAAGCTCCCAGGCCCTGCTGGAGCCGACCTCCTGTACAAAGTCTGGACCGAAACTCGCGAACGGACCGATGCCTCGGGGTTGGCGCAGGAGCTGGTCTGCGGCCCTGACGTGCGACCCAAGGCTTCCCAAGCGCTTTCGGTGGCGCTGGCGCTGAGAAACGCCAAGGAATGCGAAGAGTACAAGGTGCTCTTGCCCCGGGCCATCGAACACGGTGACCGACGCTCCCTGCGACTGCTCGGGCGCCTGCTGAAGAAGCGCGGTTGCGGACGCAAGAATCTGGAAGACTGCTACAAGTGCCTGCGCGAGGGTAAGGAGCTCACGAAGGCGATCCAGGCCGTCAAGCGGCGTGACGAGCCGTCGTTCCAGCCCGAGCCCGAGCCCGAGCCCGAGCCCGAGGCGGAGTAGTTCTGCGGCGAGACGCGGTACCGCGTGGACACGCCGCACGGTCTGCTGTCGATCGCCTGGCTACCCACGCACGCGAATCCCGTCGGACCAGAAGCTTCCACCCGCCGTGTGCGTCCGGCCTCGGAGGAGTGCAACCGACGCTTGGTCGCGAACGCCCCGCCTTGCATTCGATCGGCATTCCGCCCACGATCTCGACATGAGTGCCAGGCGTGAGATGATCCACAGGATTGGCGTACCCGGGGTTCTGCTTTCGCTGATCGCAGCCGTGGCCAGCTGCAGCTCCAACGGGGAAGACAGCAACGAGGACACCGACCCCGGAGAATCCGGCGGTGCGGACACCGGCTCCGGCGGTGCGGACACCGGCTCCGGCGGTGCGGACACCGGCTCCGGCGGGACACCGTCACAGCCCACGTCTGGCTGCGACGCCGCAACCTGGCCGGACAACGGCCGCTACACCATCGACGTCGGGGGCACGACGCGCGAGTACGTGTTCACGGCGCCTGCCGGGTACGACGCATCCACACCCATGAAACTGATCTTCGTGTGGCACGGCCTGGGCGGCACCATCGACAACATGGACAGCCAGTTCTGGGGCTACTACGGCATGGCGAACGTCAACGACGGCAGTGCGATCCTCGCGGCCGGACAAGGCCTCGGCACGGCCGACGACCCCACTGCCTACGCCTGGCGAAACACCGACGGCGAAGACGTGGCGTTCGTGCGCGCGCTCATCGATTGGTATAGCTCCAACTTCTGCATCGATGCCGCTCGCATTTTCTCCACGGGCATGAGCTACGGCGGGGTCATGAGCAACACGGTCGGGTGCGAGTTGGGAGACCTGGTCCGCGCCATCGGGCCCATCGCCGGCGCAGGCCCCGGTTTCGGGAGCTTCGGCGGTCCCACCTGCGTGGGCCAGGTGGCCTCAATCTTGATCCATGGCACCGCCGACGACGTGGTGACGTTCGACATGGGAGAGTCCAGCCGCGACCACTGGCTGGAAGCCAACCACTGCGCCACGGACACGGTGCCGGTGGATCCAACCGAGTACTGTGTGGCCTACTCGGGGTGCGACGCGGGCTTCCCCGTGAACTGGTGCGTGCACGACGGGGGCCACACCATCCCAGATTTCTCGGCTCAAGCCATCTGGAACTTCTTCGCACAGTTCTAGCAGGGCTTCAGATCCGGCGAGACGGAGGCAGGCGGCACCACCCGGCAACCGCGGTGACCGACAGTGCTTGAACAGCGCGCAACTCCGCTCTATTGGTGCGGGGTCCGACTGGGTCTCCCGTGCATTCGGGACGTGCGGCCGCCTGGCGGTGCGCGCCACCCACCGGCGACGCGCTTTCATTGACCCGGCTTCCTCTCTGCCATGCTCGCCCCTTCCGCCCCCATCGCCATCCTCGGTGCCGGATTGACGGGCCTCTCCGCGTCGTTCCACCTGCAGACGGCCGGCATCCCCCATCGGGTCCACGAGAAGTCGTCTCGGGTTGGCGGTCTCGCCACGACCGTTGAGGACTCGGGCTATCGGTTCGATCGCACCGGGCACCTGCTGCACCTCGGCGACCCGACCCTGCGCGAACTCATCGAGGATCTCGTCGGGGAAGCGTCCTCGACCGTGCGGCGACAGGCGCGCATTTGGTCTCACGGCAGGTACACGCGTTACCCCTATCAGGCCAACACCTTTGGCCTACCTTCCAACGTTGCCTACGACTGCCTGCTGGGGTTCCTCCAGGCGCACTTCAATGCAGCCCAGCGGGAGCCGAAGAACTTCGAGGAGTTCTGCCTGCAGCATTTCGGGGTTGGTTTCAGCCGGCACTTCATGCTGCCCTACAACCAGCGCATGTGGGGGGTCCACCCCAGCGAGATCACCTCCGAGTGGTGTCAGCGCTTCGTGCCCAAGCCTCGGCTCGAGGATGTCGTCGCAGGAGCGGTGGGTCTGAACGACCGCGAACTGGGCTACAACGCCAGTTTCCTCTATCCGAAGCTCGGGATTGGCCAACTCGCCACCGCGCTTGCGCGTCGCGTTCCTGCGATCGAACTGTCGCGTCCCCCCCAACGTATCGACTTTCGACGCCGACGCCTCGACTTCGGCGACGCAACCATCCCCTACCAAGCTCTGATCAGCACGATGCCGTTGCCCGCTCTGGTGGGGCTCCTCGAGCAGCCGCCCCCAGACGTCCTGGCGGCCGCGGGAAACCTGCGCTGCAGTCGCCTCTACTATCTGGACGTGGCCCTTCGGGCGCCGTGCCGCCAACCCCTGCACTGGGTCTACGTTCCAGAAGCGCGATACCCATTCTACCGCGTCGGCTGCTACTCCAACTTTTCGCCGGCGATGGCACCAGACGGCATGGCCAATCTGTACGTCGAGTTGGTCGATCGGGATCCCCCGAACCTACCCCAGTTGCTGCCGCAGGTGGCGGACCACCTGGTCGAGATGGGTATCATCAACAACCCTGACGAGATTGCGTTCGCTCGTGCTCGGCAACTGGACCAGGCCTACGTCGTCTACGATGCTGCCTACTCCGAAGCCCGAGCCACGATTCACTCGTTCCTACTCGAAAACTCAATTCTGTCCACGGGCCGCTACGGCGACTGGAACTACTCGTCGATGGAAGACGCTCTCCGCTTCGGCCGTGACGTCGCGACCCAGGCCGCGACCCTGATTTCATGAACGACCCCACCGTACCGCCGCACGTCTCCATCGTGATCCCCGTGTACAACGAGGAGGCGATTCTGCACGCCGCCGTGGTCGACTTGCGCGAGCGACTGGCTCCGTTGGGGTGGTCGTACGAAGTACTCTTGGCCGAGAACGGTTCTCACGATGCAACGGTCGCGATCGCAGAAGAACTCGGGGCGCGGTACCCGCAGGTCCGTACGCTGTCGGTCGGTGAGCCCAACTACGGGCGTGCGCTCCGGGAAGGCATCCAGGCAGCACGTGCCCCCCTCGTCCTGTGTGACGAGATCGATCTCTGCGACGCCGATTTTCACTCACGCGCGGTTGCGATACTCGAGAGTGAGCCAGTGGACATGGTGATCGGATCGAAGTTGATCGGCGGCGCTCAGGACGAGCGACCCTGGTTGCGCCACGCCGCGAGCATCGCCTACACGGGCATGCTGCGAGCGCTGCTCGGTTTCCGAGGCACGGACACCCACGGCCTCAAGGCGTTCCGTCGCGACCGCATGCTCGATGTCGTGGCGGCCTGTCAGGTGGATCGGGACGTATTCGCGAGCGAGCTGGTGATTCGTGCCTACCACCAGGGTCTCCGCGTGGTGGAAATCCCCGTGCGGGTCATGGAGAAACGCCCACCGTCCATCAACCTGGTCAAGCGTGTGCCGGGCGTGCTCTCCAACCTGGCCAAGCTGACGTGGGCCATCCGTGTCAAGGGCTGACCTCGCGAGATGCGTGCGCTGCCCATCGACCCTCTGCTGCCCGAGCTCACCCAGACGCTTTCGACCGAACGGCGTCTGGTCCTGCAGGCACCGCCAGGAGCCGGCAAGACGACGCGAGTTCCAGCTGCGCTGCTCGACGCCGGCTTCGCGGCAGACGGCGAAATCCTCGTGGCCGAGCCTCGACGTCTGGCCGCTCGCCTGGCGGCTCGTTTCGTAGCCAGCGAACGCGGTGAACGAATCGGCAAGAGCATCGGCTACAGCGTCCGGTTCGATGACGTCTCGAGCCGCGCCACTCGCGTCCGCTACGTCACCGAAGGGGTGCTGGTGCGTCGGTTCCTCGACGATCCACTGCTGCGCGGTGTGAGCGTGGTGGTGCTCGACGAATTCCACGAGCGCCACCTGGCGACGGATATCGTGTTGTCACTGGTTCGCCGCCTCCAGGCTTCGCGGCGGCCCGACCTCGGGCTGGTCGTGATGAGCGCGACGATACAGGCGGACGCGGTCGCCCGCTCTCTCGACGACTGCGCTCACCTGCAGAGCTCGGGCCGGGAGTTCCCAGTGGAAATCGAGCATCTCGCGCGTCCGGACGACCGCCCCCTCACGGCCCAGGCCACCAGCGCCGTCAAACGACTGCTGCGCGAGTCGGACTCCGGGGGTGTCCTGGTCTTCCTGCCTGGCGCCGGTGAGATTCGGCGCTTGCGCGAGGCGCTGCTGTCAATCGCCGAACTGCGGGGGGCCGAGGTACTAGCGCTGCACGGCGATCTTCCGCTGGACGAGCAGGCACGCGCCGTCGGGCCTTCCTCGCGTCGAAAGGTGGTGCTCAGCACCAACGTGGCCGAATCGAGCGTGACGGTGGATGGCATCACCGCCGTCGTGGACACGGGCCTCGCGCGCGTGCTGTCCTACCCGCGTTTCAGCGGTATCCCTCGGCTCGTCACCGGAAAGATCAGCCGGGCCTCCGCACAACAGCGTTCCGGGCGAGCCGGCCGCACGGCTCCGGGCCGCGCCCTGCGCCTGTACACCCGCGGTGACCACGACCTGCGCCCGGAGCAGGATGCCCCCGAGATCCTGCGTCAAGATCTGTGCGAAGCACTGCTGTTCCTGCATGGTCTGAAGATCCCAGACCCCGAACGGTTGCCGTGGCTCACTCCTCCCCCCGCCGCGTCCCGGGAAGCGGCCGAGGCGCTGTTGGCGCTGCTCGGTGCGCTCGAGGCAGGAGCTGGGCTCACCGAGATCGGTCGACGCATGCTCGCCTTCCCGAGCCATCCGCGGCTGGCACGGCTGGTGGTCGAAGGCGAGCGCTTGGGGGTGGCCTCGGAAGCCTGTTTGGCAGCGGCTTTGCTCGGCGAGCGTGACATTCGCCGGACGGCACGGCTCTCGATGGGAGGCCATGCCCGAACGCTGCCGCAGGGTTACTCCGGTCCCTCCGATGTGCTGGAATTGATGGACCGCTTTCGCGAGGCCGAAGACCTCGACTTCGACCCGGCGCGGTTGCGTGCCGCCGGGCTCGACCCGCGGGCGGTGCGCGCGGTGCGCAACGCGCACCGCCGACTCCAGCGCCTGGTCCACGACGCGGTCGAGTGCCCGGAAGGCGCCGACGCGGTGGACCGAGCCGTGTGCCGGTGCGTGCTGGCCGGATTCGCGGATCGAGTGGCCCGGCGGCGGGATGGCGCTCCGGAAGAGCTCATCTTGTCGAACGGAATGACGGCACGCCTCGTGAACAGCTGCGTGCAGCCCTCGATGGGGCTGATGGTCGCGGTGGATGTCGAGCAGTCCGCCACCGGGCGACGCGCCACCACCCTGGTGCGGCTGGCCAGCGGTATCGAAGCCGAGTGGCTGTTGGATGACCATCCGACGCTGCTCGCGTCAGACGAGCAACTGGAGTGGAACCCGCGCGCCGAGCGCGTGGAGGTGGTCCAACACATCGCGTGTGGGTCGGTGGTGCTGGAAGAGAGCCGCGCCCGCGCACCGGCTAGCGAAACCGCCTCACGGCTGTTGGCTCACGCCGCACTCACGGCCAAGGCGAGCGACTGGATGTCCGCTCCGGAGCTGGTTCACCTGCGACGCCGCATCGGGCTCGCCCGTCGCCATCGGCCCGACCTCGGCTGGCCATCGCTCGAGCCCGAGCAGCTGGAGGCAACGCTGCACGCGGCGTGTGCGGGCAAGACGAGCTTCTCTGAGCTGTCCGGCACCTCGTTGGCCGAGGAGATGCGCCGCCAGCTCGGTGGCGCGCAGCGCGCTGCCCTGGATCAGCTGGCGCCGGAGCACGTCCGACTGCCCGGCGGACGCAACCTCCCCATCCACTACGAGGACGACCAGCCGCCGTGGGTCGCATCGCGGCTTCAGGACTTCTTCGGGATGCAGCAGGGGCCAGCCGTGGCGGGTAGCCAGGTGGCCCTGACGCTGCACCTGCTCGCCCCGAACCAGCGTGCCGTGCAGGTCACGCAGGATCTCGCCGGCTTCTGGGAACGCCACTACCCAGGCGTCCGCAAGGAGCTCATGCGCCGCTACCCCAAGCACGACTGGCCAGAAGACGGCGCCCACGCCACACCACCTCCGGCAGGACGGTCCCGCGGGACACGTCGCCGGCGCTAGATCCGAGCCTACTCGCGGGCCGACTTGCGCATTTGGAGTGCCCCGATCACCAAACCCGCAATTGTGGCAGGACGTGCCTCCAGTCAATCTGAACGAGAGCGCGTGTCGTGCACAGCGGCAGGGCGCTGGCTGCGAGCCGCTCGACCAAACATAGATGCCCAGCAGAGCGAGAGGTCAGGTGAATTCGAAGCGCGGTGCCGAACGCCCGTTCGACCCATCGCTCGCAGCTGGGGTAGGGGGATGAGGATGGACAGCGGAATGTCCGCCCCTGCCAACCGCAGGCAGCACGCTCGCCACGACACGGATTGGCTCGCCGAGGTCACCGCCCACACCCACCGGGTAGCGGGATCGCTGCGGAACGTCTCGTCGGGCGGAGCACTGGTGACCGCAGGCCCTGAGGTCGCGCTGCGCCCTTCCGACTGCATTCGCCTGCGCTTCGCCCTCCCGGGAACCATGCGCGTGTCCGTGTGCGGAAGAGTGCGCTGGGTGAGCCCCCCGACCGAGCCGGGCGGTCCGGTCGAGTTCGGGGTGAGCTTCTATGGCCTGAGCCGGGTCGAGCGCCAAGTCATCGTCGAGTACGCGAGTCACACCGCCGCTGAGTTCGAAGAGAGCTCTGAGGTCGCGGTGCACAAGAAGTACTTGGTTCGAAGAGACGAGGCCCGACTGTGGATCTGGATTTCCGGCAGTCTCAACGAAGTCGAGAGTCGGGACCTGCATGCATTGGTGGGGTCGCAAAGCGCCCACCGCTTCAACCGGTCGCTGATCGCGTTTCTCGACGTGCGGGAGCTCGGCACCTGCCCCCGGGACAGCCTGAAGGATTTTCGCGCCTGGCTCAGCCTCCTCGGCCGCGCCAACCCCTTCGGCGGCGTGCTGCTGGCCGAAGACTCCACCGCCTCCGTGCAGGTCCGCCGTCTCATCCGCGAGGCCGGCATTGCCGACTCGTTGGTGGCGTTCTCGGAGGAGAACGAAGCCAAGGAGTTCTGGACCATCCTGGAGCAAGGCATCCTCCAAACACCGCCGGGGGGCGCGCTGGCCTGCGCGTAGCGGCGCTGGCGGCGGTCCCGGCGAGACGATTGCCAGGCCGGTCACGGTCGACGGCACCGACTATGACTACTGCGTCGACGGGAACGCTCTCAAGTTCGGTTCGATCGAGACCGGCTCCTACTACCGATTCACGAGGTAGGCGCGTCCGCGGACGGGGCCCTCCCAGGCCCGAGGCCCCTGGGCGCGCGCCCCACACCTTCCGTTCCGATCCGC
>CAZSVU010000192.1:0-2048 GCA_964610275.1 uncultured Polyangiaceae bacterium
CGAGATACGTCGCGATGCTCGCTCAGACCCCGAGCGAGCGCATAGCGGTGGCGCTCGAGACGGTCGAGACTTCTTGTTTCTGGCGGCGAGCCCCAGCACTTCCGCCACGGACGACTGGGTCGTGGGCTGGGCTTACGAACGCTTCCCGCGGGGTACGGAGGTGGCGTGCGTCCGCGGTGAGCGTGGGTTCACTCTGGAGGCGTCCATCGCGCGTGCCGCATTCGACGAGGCGTTTGGGGCTCGGGCGACCGACATTCGGATCAACTTTGCAGTCAACGACAGAGACGTCGATGGGCAGTCGCAGTCCTGGTGGTGGCCGGACTGGAGAACGGAGCAGGATATCCCCGGAAGCGGGACCGTGCGGCTCGGCAGGTAGTGCTGTGTCCGGTGATGGTCCCGACGAAACCGACTGGGTCGGCGCGTGCGCCAACGCCTACGGCTCTGGGGGCACGAGCGCGGCCTGGATGGCCCTCTCCAGGTCCTTGCCTGCGAACGGCTTCTGCAGGAAGCCAGCCGCGCCGGCACTCAACAAGTCATTGGCCGCGGCCTCCCTCGTGTTAGGTTTTAGGGGTGAGGCGTTCGCTTTGGCGCGAAAGGAGCCTCCACGATGTCGACTCAGCTCAGGAGTACGGCCGGCCTGATGGTCGCGTGGTGGCCGGCCGTGGGCTGCGGCAGTAGCGACTCGGGCAGCCAAGGCCCAGGTGTCGCCGGGAGTGCGGGGTCTGAGGCTGAAACCGAAGCAGTCTCAGTACTCGAACGCTCCCAGATCCGGTGCGGACCCGTTGTAGGGCACACCGACATCCGTCCCCACGTCGATCAGATCGCTGCCTCCTGCGAGGCGCAGGAAGTCGACGTTCGGCAAGCTTCCATCGGCCTGGCGCGGCGCCTCTGCCAGCGCTTCGTCGACGCTGACGAAATCGGCGGACGATACCGTCACCGACAGGTTCCAGGAGTTGAAGGTGTCCGTGCCCCCGGTCAGGTTGTTGATCGCCGTGCCCGGAGACATCGCGATGTTGTTGTGGATCTCGTGAGACGACGGGTAGCCCGAGTCGGCCAGCATGTTGTAGTTGACGGAGTTGCGGAATGCGGTGTTGTTGTAGAAATTGATCCGGCCCGGGTGGTGGTTCGCGTAGAAGCCTTGCGAGCGGTTGCCGAAGGACACGCAGTTCAGAACCGAGTGGGTCGCAGCACCGCCCGACGGCACGTTCGGCGGAGAGCCGTAGCCGCCCGCCTTGAAGCCCGCGCCGTTGCCCGCCGTGGTTGAGGTATCGGGAATGTAGCCATTTCTGAAGGCGAACGAGCTTTCGACCGCGCACGATCCCGCCGCGTTGATGAAGTCGTAGCCGTCGTCGCTGTTGTCGTACGCGCGGCATCCACGGATGACGTTGCCGCCGCCGGAGGAATGGCAGCCGATCCCGTCCCCGCTGCCGCCGTCCTCCAGGTAGTCGTAATTGTGGTGCGAATCACAGTTCAGAATCAGGTTGTCGGCGCCACTGGTGATGAAGATCCCCGGCGCGTCGTTGTGGTGCACGTTGAGGTTCTCGATGATGTTGCCGCTGCCCTGGATGCGCACGCCCCACGAGTCCTGCCCGCTCTGGTACTGATGCACCCCCAACACTTCGAGCCCGCGCAGGTGGATGTAGCTGCAGTGCACGTCGAGGCCGGTGATCCGACCGCCGGGTGACAAGTCCGTGAGATCGAACACCGGTGTCTCGCCCGGATAGGCCCAGTACTTGATGAGGTTGTTCGCCTGCCCGCTCTTGGTGAACGAGACCCCCACGGTGCCCGTCCCGCTGAACGAGTAGGTTCCTCCGCGAATGCAGACCAAGTCCCCGGCGGAGGCCCGCGACTGGGCTTCCCCCACGGTTCGGAACGGTTGGTCGATCGTTCCGGAGCTCGAATCGTTGCCGTCCGTCGCAACGTAGTAGTCGCAGGTCACGGTTGTCCCGCCGGTGCCGGAGCCGCCACTGCCCGGGTCGCCGCCGGTGCCAGTGCCGCCGCTGCCCGGGTCGCCGCCGGTGCCGGAGCCGCCACTGCCCGGGTCGCCG
>CAZSVU010000192.1:2148-16616 GCA_964610275.1 uncultured Polyangiaceae bacterium
GCCGCCGCTGCCCGGGTCGCCGCCGGTGCCGGAGCCGCCACTGCCCGGGTCGCCGCCACTGCCGGAGCCGCCAACACCCGCGCCCGCGCCACCCGTACCTCCGCTTTCGCTGAAGCAGGTGCCGCTCACGCAGGACTCCCCAGCAGCGCAGGCGAGGCCACACTGGCCGCAGTTGAGCACGTCCTGCGCCAAGTCGGCGCACTGACCCGTGCAGTCGGTAAGACCCGCCGGGCACACGCAGCTGCCCCCCGTGCACACCCGGCCGGCGGCACATGCGGCGCCGCAGCTGCCACAGTTGAGTGGATCACTCGCCAAGTCCACGCAGCTCGTTCCGCAGGCAGTCTGCCCCGCGACCAGGCAGGTGAGGCTGCAGCTGCCCGATGAGCAGACCTGACCCCCGGTGCACGCGAGGCCACAGCCCCCACAGTTGGCTCCGTCGCTCTGCAGGTCCACACACGAACCCGAGCAGTTGGTGAGGCCGGGCTGGCACACGCACTGACCCGTCTGGCAGAGCTGACCCGGGGCGCATTGGACGCCGCAGTCTCCGCAGTTCGATGGATCTTGGCTGAGGTCGATGCACGCATTGCCGCACAGGCCGGAGCCGGCCGGGCAAATGCAGCTTCCGTTCACGCACCCGGCGCCGGCGGGGCAGACGGTGCCGCACTGGCCACAGTTGGCTGGGTCTGCGGCGAGGGTGACGCACCCGTCTGGGCATTGTACTTGTCCCGCGGCACAACCCACTGACCCGCCGAGGCCGTCTGCGGCGGCCGGGGTTCCGGCCGCGCCTCCTGCTGACGATTCAGCTTTCTGGTCGCTGCTGCAGCCGAAGCAGCCGCACACCAGCCACACCAGCACGAGGAGGATTCGAGCGCGATTGAGCATGGTTGGGCTCCCGAATCGCAGGCGGCACTGGGGCGCCCCACCGCGTGCGCGAGGTGCTCCCGGCCCGGTGCCCTGTTTCCGGGTAGACTGCGGGAGTTGGCGCCAATGCAGTAATGCAGCAGGCGCGGGTGGCGATCATTCGGCCCCGGAAGCAGCCCTCTGGGCCTCATTTTTCCCCCACGGATCCCCGGAAGGCTGGCCATTGACCGGTCTGAGGGCTCAACCTCTCCACGGCGGCGCTCCGCCCAATTACTGACCGTCCCCTAGTGCGCCAACTATCAAGAGGCGGTCTTGAGCTCCGTGCCGTGGCCCTGCTACCCGCAGGAAATGCGGGTCGGGCCCTCGCCTACCCGCACCTCGCCGCGCACGGGTTGCCCGACGAGGCGGTTTGTTCGGGCACAAGTGTCGCAGAACGCGACATTTGTGCCCGAACAAGCGGTTGTTCAGCGAGAAATGTCGCGATTCGCGACATTCATGCCCGAACAAACCAGCGTTGGGCGCAACCAGCGCACAACTCGGGGATTGCGCGAACCGATGGAGGTGGCTGGAACGAGCCGGACGAGCCGAGCTCAGTGCCAGAACCTCAAACCCAGGCGGTGCCGCATTGTTCATGCACATCGTGGCGCGGGCGCTGCCTGGGCAGCGGCCGCTCGAAGCCGCAGACGAGGCTCGCTGGATGATGAGGCGTCTTCGCTGCGCCTGGCCTGCGGCAGTGGCTGCATGCGTGATGCCCAATCACGTTCACCTGCTGATCGAGGCCGCCCGTGCCCGCGCGGAACGCGTGCGGTTGGCTCGAATCGTGGCGGCGTTTGGCCGGCGCTTTGAACGAGGTCGCCTTTGGGAGCCGGTTCCGGATCCCGTGCGCGTGCCGGACCAGCGACACCTGCAGCGGACCGTGCGCTACGTCCTGCTGAACCCCTGTCGTGCCCGACTCGTTTCCGATCCCCTATGCTGGCCGCTGTCCACGCTTCGCGGAGTCATCGGCGCCGAGTTCGATCCGTGGGTTCGCGCATCCCGCCTGGCCGAAGCCGTTGGTGCGCGGCGAAGCTTCGCGCAGTGGGTCTACGCCTACGTGGCAGAAGATCCGGACGTCGTGCGTACGGCACGTTGCTTCCCTTCCCCCGCGGGGGAGTCCGATATTCCAAGAGTGCCGTTGGCTGAGATCGTTTCGGCCGCCAGAGCCGCCACACCGTGGAGCGCGACTCCGGTGCGGAGGCACGCATTCGTCCTGCTGGCATGGGCGCAGGGGTGGCGAGATGTCGCGCTGTTGGCGTCTGCCGCAGGAGTGAGTCGCCGCCAGGTTCAGCGTTTGGTGCACGAGCCCAATTCGGAGTTGCTTGCAGCAGCGGCGCTGTGTCTGGGAGATGTGCGGCTGCGCACCGGGCTACGCGGCTGAGCGCTACCGTCTTGCTGTGACTGGCTACGAGCCTTCCAGCCCATGTCCCTCATCGGCGATTCGGCTGACGTTGGGGGAATTCACTCACACTGCCCATTGCCGCAGGTGGGTTGGTTGGTGCGCGCGTCGTCTGGGATCGCCACTAAATCAGGGAGCGTCATTCTGAAACAAACCGACGTCCCGCGATCCGCTCCACTGGCGGCGTTGCTCGCTGCGCTGCCTGCTCACGTACTGCGTGCACGCTGCGCGGGCTGCTCGCTCGCGGGGCCCCACGCACCGGGTCCCGCCCGGGCCTGCCTGCGTGGGGAGTGCGTAGGGTTGCCAGCGAACCGGCTTGCGGGACGGGTGACCTGTTCCATAATCGTGCTCGTCCATTTGGCTGCGGACTGTTGTCTGCGGCTTCACGCGAGAACCAAAGCTCCCACCCGGCCGGACCGTGGCAGATGGTCACTTCGAAGCCGACCGGGATCGGGTCCCCCGTTGAGTACACCTGCGACATCGTCGGCGACGTCATGGCCGTGTGCGCCAGGGCCGTCGCCGGGGTCAGCCACGCTGCCACCAGCACTGCAACATCTGCGGTTCGCTTCGTGTCCTGACTGAGCCCCATTGAGTCCTGCAGTCCGGGCCCAATCTGGAGCACGAGCCCGCGCCACGCTTCGTTTCGACCTCGGCCTCACGAAGCGGTCCGGCCCGGAAGCCCTGGTAGCGTCCCGTGGGTGTGGGGCACTGCTCGGTACGTAGTCTTTGTGCTGATGCCTCTGTCCGGAGACCTGGAACGAATTGCCAGGCAGCCTCGGCTCCACTTTGGAGGTACCGAAATGACCGTCGCACGTCGGCGGCCTGAACACCCGGTTTGCCCTCGTGCGCACCCCATGCACGGGCAGGGCGCTGCGGGGCTCACATGCGTCCTGGCGCGTCCGGAAACCGTGTACGCTCCGTGGCCACATGGTCCGTGCAATCGTCGTCTCCGTTGCCCTGTTGGGTGTGGCCGGCTGCCGCGCCGCGCCCGAGCCTCGGCCGTTGCCCCCTTACCGGGCGGACGTGGTTGCCCTGGACGAGAACTTGAAGCGCCCGGACGTGATTGCCGTGTCGAAGCCGTTGCCTGGCTTCACCAAGGGGATCAACCTCGGCAACTGCTTTGACGCTCCCAGTCAAGGCGCCTGGGGCACACGCATCTCGGCCACCCATTTCGAGATGGCGGCGGCGGCGGGCATGGATCACGTCCGCCTGCCGGTTCGCTTCACCACCGACGAGCGAATGCTGAGCGAGCCACCGTTCACCATCAAGGAGGCGTTCTTCAAGCAGGTGGACTGGGCGCTGGATCAGGCGCTGGCGCGCAACCTGTCCATCATCGTTACCGTCTTCAACTACGACGCGATTCACCAGGAGCCAGCCGCTCACAAGGAACGGCTCTACTCCATCTGGCGTCAGGTGGCGAAGCGCTACGCGAGTCGGCCGGAACAGGTTGCCTTCGAGATCCTCAGTGAGCCAAACGGCAAGCTCGAGCCCACGCTGCTGAACGAGATCACCGCCGAGGCGATCCGCATCATTCGCAAGGACAACCCGAAGCGGATCATCATGGCGGATCCCTACTACTGGTCCGCCGCAGACTACCTGAGCTCGCTCAAGCTTCCACCCGACGATCCGAACGTGATCGGCCAGTTTCACATGTACCAGCCGGCCCTGTTCACGCACCAGGGTGCCGACTGGCTGGATCCCTGGTACCGCACTATCGGGGTCGTCTTTCCGGGGCCACCCTCCAAACCGCTCAAGCCGGATCCGGCGACCCAGGGCCAACCGTGGGTGCTCAAGTTCTTCGAGAACTACAACCAGAAGCCGATCGAGTGGAACCCCAGCGGTCCGATGACCGTCTTCGCGCACTTCGACAATGCCGCGCGTTGGGTCGAGCAGAGCGGTAAGCGAGCGTATCTGGGTGAGTTTGGCGCCATCGATTTTGCCGACCGGCGCTCCCGGGAGAACTACGTGTGGCTCGTGCGTACCGAGGCCGAGCGTCGCGGTATCGGCTGGTGCTACTGGGACGATGGCGGGAAGTTCCGAGCCATGGACGTCAAGACTCGCACCTGGCACGAAGGACTTCGCCGGGCGCTGTTGGAGTAGGCACGGGCGGGCGGTTCTCCCCTGCGATTACCGGGCCGCCACCCGCACGTTCGGCCCGGCGGAGGACACCGATGGCGACTTGTCGGACAGAGCACTACTGGACCGGCGTGACTCGCTCCAACACCGCGCCGCCGTAGCCGGCTGCGTACACCCGTCCGTCGCCGTCGCCGACCACGGACCAAAGGTCATACGCCACCACTGGAGGTTCCTCCGTCCAGGTGCTGCCGTCCGCGGACGTCAGAACCGTACCCTTTTCCCCGACGGCCACGACCGCACCGGAGGCGAGCCGCAGGATCGAGTACAGGTTCCGCTCGGTACCGCTCGGCGCAGGCTGCCACGACTCGCCCGCATTCTGCGACCGCAGGATGGTGCCGGTGCTCCCCACCGCCCAGAGCTCGTCGCCCTGGACCGCCAGCGCGAAGAGCGTTTGTGATGACCCGGTCGCCACCAATTTCCAGGTGACCCCGGCATCGTCCGAGCGCACGAAGGAGCCATCCCGACCGACGCCGAACACGCGCTTTCCGTCACAGGCCAGAGCGCGCAAGGAAACGCCCGTGCCGATGGCGTGGGGCTCGAAACTCTTGCCTCCGTCGGTGGAGCGGGACACGAACGGCGCATCGTCGCTGTAGTAGATGGCGTCGTCGGTGCCGCAACCGCTCGCCCACTGCGTCGACACCGCGTCCGCCGTGGGGGGCACCCGGTGAAGCTCCCAGTTGCGACCGCCATCCCCTGAGCTCAGCAGGTTGCCGCGGCTCGCTGCCATCCAGAGGCGCCCGCGTGCCAGGAATGCAGCCGTGGCGGGATAGCGGACGTTGCTGTGGTTGCTGATGAGGCGCGGCGCCCAGGTTTTCCCTCCGTCCGTCGACCGCGCCAGTAGCCCGTGGGCGCCCGAAGCGACGAGCGTTCCGGACGAAGCATAGAGGGAGCGGACCCGAGCGGGCAGGTGTCCGCGCTTCCGGAACCCCGTCCCGTACGCCGTGCCCCGAAAGACGTCCCCACTCGGCGTGGCCACCCACACGTACCGGCCATCGCCCACCACTGCCGTCAGCTCGTCGGGCAGCCCCTTCACTCGTTGCCAGCGCTCGCCCACGGACCGGAAGAGCCCACGCCGAGTGGCCACGAACCAGGGACCCCGGGCGCCCGCCCAGAGGTCGTAGATCTCGATCGGCTCCCGCGTGCCAGTGGCTTTCGTCTTCACCAGGTCGCGGGGATCGAACGTCCGCCCCCCGTCGACGGAGCGAAAGAGGCTTCCCCACTGCGTCGCGATCACCAACTCCTTTCCGCGGCCCCAGACCGCGGTGAGGTTCACGTCCGTGTTCAGCGAAACGGGCTGCCAACTCGCACCCCGATCGGCCGAATGCCAGACGACCGCACGGTCGCCCACGGCCCATACGTCGTCTGGCGCCGCCCCCCAGACCGCGTGCAGCCAAACCCGCCGATCCTGCAATGCCGAGACGCGGCGCTGGCCATGGTCACGCAGGACCTGCACCCCACCGCGGCCCGCGACGTAGGCGTCCCCGTTCTCGAACGCGACACCGCGGTGAAACACCGACGTTGCCAGGGCCGGCAACTCGGACCAGGTCACGCCGCGATCGGTGGACGACAGCATCCGACCGGACTGCCCCGCGGCATACCAGTGGTCAGCATGCCCCCAGAGCGACGTCAGGTCGCCTGTAACCCACGGCACCCGTTGTCGCGAGCGATCCTGGCGATCGATGAGCAACACGCTGTCGCCCACCGCGGCCAGGTGGTCTGGCGTGACCACCAACGTGAAGTAGTCGCCCACGTATCCCCCCGCAGTGTGTTGCCAGCTCTGACCGTCATCGGATGAAACCCAGACGGTTCCCGCGTCCCCAACCGCGTACACTTCCCCGCTGGGGGACCGCGCCAGATCACGCAGGCGCACCCGGGAGCCCACACTGCAGACCTGCCAAGTCTGTCCGCGGTCGGCCGACATCACGGGATCTCCGCCGACCATCCAGAGCCTGCCGTCGTCGCTCGTGATCAGGTCCCCGTGCAGCGGGAAGCCGGCGCTTTTCTGCCACTTTCCTTGCGGCGTGCGACGGAGCAATTCTCCGGCGCCGGAGGCGAACACCCACCCGCCGGTGGCGGCCACGCGGTTGATCCAGTGCCCCCCTGAGTCCGCCCGCCAGTTGACTCCTCCGTCGTCGGATCGCATGAGCAACGGATCGCTCTGCTCGGCGTCATCCATGCCGGCAACCCAGATGGATCCGGAAACCGAGTCCACTGCTACGTCGGACAGGCCGGCGGGGAGTTCGACCACCGGGATCCACGACTGACCCCAGTTCGACGAGCGCCAGGCACCGTCCGGTCCCACCGCCACGACCACTCCGGCCGCGTTGCCGGCAACCCGCCGAAGTTGCTTGCCCGGATCGGCATGGACCGCGACGAAGGATTCTCCGCGGTCCGTCGAGCGCAGAACCAGTCCCTCGTCGCCGACTGCAATCAGCAGACCCTCTGGCGTCCCCCACACGTCCCGGAGTCGCACCGATGTGGCGTGCACCGGCCGCCATGACTGTCCATGGTCGCTGGTGAGAAGAATGGTACCGAAGTCGCCCACCGCCACCGCTCGCCCTCCGACCCCGGCCCAGACACCAAGGAGGTGGTGCCCCTGACCGTCTGCACTGAGCCAGCGCCAGTTGGGATTCGAGTGGGCAGGCGGCACATCGAGCGGCGGTGTCGGTCTGGTCAGGGTCACGCTGGAGGCAGCCGGCTGTGGGGTTTCAGCCAGGGCTGTCTGCCGAGGTGCGACACCGGCCGGACCGCACGCCCAAAGCATGACGCATGCCAATATCCCGCCCGCTTGTGGTCCCACTCGCATGATGCTGTTCTACCCCCACCTGCCCACGCCCGCCCAGGGATCACTCGAGGCGCTAGGGTTGGCAGTTCGGTCCGAGACCCTCGAAAATGAGATCAGAGCGTGTAGCCATCGCGGGATTTCCGGTAGAGCCTCGTCGCATGGGCTCGACTGCTAGGCCATGACGCACCGGGACTCGAATGGCGACGATCCCCCGCGGCGCCGACGCATCGTGGCATCGCGACCGACCGCCGAATCGGTGCGCCAGACGGTCGAGTGGCTCCGCGCCCAACGTGACTCGCAGCCGTCGGGCGACCCCGGGGCCGAGCCCCTTCAAAGGGAGCTCGATGAGCTTCGGGGCCTCTGGCGACGCAACTCGTCGCTGTTCGATGCCGACATGGTCGCCATGCTCAAGGACATCGCAGGGTCGGTCGAGCCGGCCGAGGCACAGTGCGAGGCAATCTCGTGGGACGGGGTACGGGTGGACCCTCAGGACGTCCTGGAGTCGGCATTCGGATATCCCGCCTTCCGGCCAGGGCAGCGCGAGCTGATCTCCCAAGTGCTGGCCGGGCACGATGCGGTGGGCGTCATGCCCACGGGTGCTGGAAAATCGCTGACTTACCAGATCCCGGCACGCGTGTTGGGCGGAACCGCTCTGGTCATCTCGCCCTTGATCTCGCTAATGAAGGACCAGGTCGACGCGCTGAACGAAGCGGGACTCCGCGCGACCTTCCTCAACTCCAGCTTGTCGCCGGAGGAACGTCAGCAGCGAGAGCGAAAGATCCAAGCCGGCGAGTTCGAGCTGGTCTATGCGGCGCCGGAAGGCCTGAATGCTTCGGTGGGGTGGGCCCTGCGCGAAATGCGATTGAGCCTGATCGCGGTGGATGAGGCGCACTGCATCAGCCACTGGGGTCACGACTTCCGTCCGGCGTACCGAAGCCTATCGGGGCTGAAGCGCATCTTTGGCGGCGTCCCCGTGCTCGCCCTGACCGCTACCGCGACCGGGCGGGTACTCCGCGACATCATCGAACAGCTGGGGATGGATCGGCCCCGGGTCTACCGAGGTTCCTTCTTCCGTCCCAACCTCCACCTCCACGCCTATCTCAAGGGAAAGCGGGAAGGAGTCGCGCACCCGGTGCCGCAGGTCCGCGAAGCCATTTGGCGCCTGGTCCGGACTCGTCCCGGGCAGAGCGGCATCGTGTACTGCCTGTCCCGCAAGTCGACCGAGAGCACGGCGGCCTTTCTTCGGAAGAAGGGGGCCCGCGCCCGCGCCTACCATGCGGGAATGGAGCCGGACGCGCGTTCGGCAGTCCAGGACGCATTTCGTGACGACGACGTGGACGTGGTGGTGGCGACCATCGCGTTTGGAATGGGGATCGACAAGTCGAACGTTCGTTACGTGATTCACCGCGACATGCCGCGCTCCATCGAGGGCTACTACCAGGAGATCGGGCGCGCCGGACGCGATGGCCTCCCGAGTGATTGCGTGCTCTTCTACTCCTGGCCCGAGGTGCTCACCTACGATCGCTTCGCGCTCGACGCGCCACCCGAAGCCGCGGAGCGTATCAGTCGCCAAGCGCGCGAAATGTACCGGCTTGCCGAGAGCGAGTGCTGTCGGCACCAGCTGCTGGTCGGCTACTTCGGAGAGCGAATGGGCGCGTGTGGCGAGAGTTGCGACGTGTGCACAGAGACGAATCTCCTGGACGAAGCCAACTGCGCCATTGCCGAAGCCAAGCGGCAGCGCAAGCCGGCCGCGGCACCTCTTCCCGCGCACGTGCCAGGAGTCCTCTACAACCAGCTGAAGGCGCTACGAACGACCCTGGCCGTGGACCGGGGTGTGCCTGCCTATGTCATCTTCAGCGACGCCACTCTCCTGGAAATGGCCGCCTACCGCCCCACCACCGAGGACGAGTTGCTCGAAATCTCCGGAGTCGGACCGACCAAGCTGGAGCGCTACGGCAAGTTGTTCTTGGAGGTGCTGAGAGGGTAGGGAAGGGAAGGGAGGCGAAAAGGCCGAAACGGTCTTGGAGTGCCTGGTTCCGAGCCGCCCCGTTGGGGCCTCATTCGCGAGCCCGGGTCTGGAGACGGCCCAGATTGACGACCGCAGTCTCGACTGGGCTCAGACGCTTGCGACCAGTGGGTTGCGAGTGATCAGCGAAGGGAATCTGGAGAAGTCGCGATCTGCGGTCCAGAGCTCCGCGACACCGTGCTCGAGACAGAGCGCGACGATGCGGGCGTCGTGAATACGCGGTCCCACCACTTGCGCGGCCTGCAGCAACGGACCCAGCACCTCGAGGTAGCCCTCGTGCTCGGACAGGAGCGAAACTGTGGGAGAACCCAGCCACATTTCGACCGCGGTCATCGCATCCCCCAGCGGCGACGGAGGGTCGAACACCTTCGGATGGGTAGCGATGGCCAAGAACTCGTGGATGCAAGGCCACGGGATCGCCCAGCGTGCCGCGGCTGCCTGGCTCAGGCTCGCGACTGCGGCCTCATGCCAGGGGCACTCCTCGCGGTGCGCGTAGACGAGAATGTTCGTGTCGATGGCGATCATCCGCCTCGACCCTCGTAGGTCAGGCTTCGGATCGAGCTCCAATCATCCCACGACAGTCCGGGCTGAAGGCCTCGCCCGCGGAAGGTGTGGGTTCTGACCGGAACCCCTGCGCGAACCGCTTGCTCCCGAGTCAACTCCTCCCTCAGCGCGCTCTCCATCAACGCCTTGAGCGTGATCCCGCGCCGCGCCGCCAGCCGCTTGGCCCTCCGCAACAGCGGGTCGGCAATATCTATGGTTGTCTTCATATGGGTCAACCATATCACCGGACCCAGCCCGGAGCTAGCGAGCACTCGGCGACAGAGGAGCCCCAGCCAACGACCCTGCCCGCACGCTTGGCCGCCCAGCTCAGGCGAGTATGCTCCGGGTCGCCCTCTTTGCGGGGGCAGGGCCAGGACATCATGCGAGTTGTCGATCGATGGCAGCAAGGGCAAGACCCCACTCTTTCCTTCGAGCTGTTTCCGGCGCGGAACGAGAAGGCCGCCCAGAACCTGAAGCAGGCCATCGAGAAGCTCGGAGGGCTGGGTCCGGACTTCGTGTCGGTGACGTTTGGTGCCGGTGGAGCCACCCAGGCTGGATCCCGTGAGCTCGTCGAGCAACTGCAGGAGCGGCGCCTGAAGGTGATGGCGTACTTTGCGGGGTATGGTCTGGGCCCCGAGCAAATCGTCGAAGTGCTCGACGTCTACCAAGAGCTCGGCATCGAGAACCTGCTCGTCGTGCGCGGTGATCCCCCGCGGGAAGAGGAGGGTTTCTCTCCCCACCCGGAGAGCTTCGCCCATGCGTCGGAGTTGCTCGGCTTCATTCGAGAGCGGTACTCGTTCTGCCTCGGGGCCGCGGGCTATCCTGAAGGCCACGTCGAAGCGGAAAGCCCGGCCCGAGATCTGGACTACCTCGAGCTCAAAGTGAAACAAGGCGCGGAGTTCGTCCTCACCAACTACTGCTACGACAACCGCTTCTACTTCGAGTTCGTCCAGCGCTGTCGGGCGCGCGGCGTTCAGGTACCCATCGTGCCGGGAATCATGCCGGTGTACTCGGTGAAGATGCTCGAGAACCTGGCACGGCTTTGCGGCGCGACCATCACCGAGCCTTTGCGCGAGGGCCTGGCAACGCTCCCCGAAGGCGATGCGGCGGCGGTAGCGGAATTCGGCATCGAATTTGCCACCGAACAGTGCCGAGAGTTGATTCGCTCCGGCGTGCCCGGGCTACACTTCTACACGATGGACCGCGCCAAATCGGTGGTGGAGATCGTATCTCGGCTTCGCGAGGAGGGTTTGCTCTACTGAGCTGCGCCGGGGTGGCTTTGCGGCTACTCCTCCGGCGTGGCCTCTTCCGCGGGGGCTAGCGTCAGTAGTCCGAGTCGGTAGGGGAGCTGTGAGTAGGCGACCCCACTCGTGCCAGGCGCCCGGCCCTGGTAGAGCAGCTGCAGATTGCAGGCATCGATGGTCATGGTTTCGTCGTTGCCGTCGCGCAGCAATTCGCCGTGGCTGATGTCCTGGGTCCACGGGACCTGGATGGAACTCGCTGCCCCGGCCTGCCCGGCGGCGCCAGCCTCGCCACCGTCGCCAGTCGCTGAGGCCCCGCCGGCACCGAGCGCGCCCCCGTTACCAGCGGCGCCCCCGGCGTTCGCTTCAGTGCGACCTGCGGCGCCGGCCACGGCTGTGGCGCCCGCGACGCCTCCCGCTGCAGCTCCGCCGCTGCCGCCAGCCCCGCCTGCATGCTGTGGAGCAGGAGGGTCGATCAGTCCGTCAGCACCGAACACGACGTTCGTGGGGCCAGCGAATGGCGCCTCCCACGTGTCGGCCAGCGGGGTCCACTCGCCGTCCAGAGTGTCGGCGACGAACGAGCGGTAGTAGCGTGCCCCACCGGGCCCGATCGCTTCGATGAGGGTGAGGTACCGATCCTCTCCCTTGAGCTTGTAGGTTGCGCTGCCCTCGAACAGGTCGTTCTCCGACTGCGCGTCGTCCACCTCCAGCGCCACGACTGGATCGCTCATACCCTGAGGGAAGTCGCCGAGCGTAGTCTGGCTACGATAGAACTTGCCGTCGTCACCCGTGAAGAACAGGTAGCAGTTGGCGTCGTCGCAGATCACCCAGTAGTCGATCCAGAGATCGGGCGCGCTGTCGGGCTTGCGCTGGAAGAAGTTCTGCGGCTCGCTCCAGCTCGACGGATCGGTGATGTCGTTCGTGGTCGAGTACTGCGGCTGCTGTGACTGGAAGATCAGATACCAGGTATCTTGCCCCGTGAAGTAGAAGAGTTGGGGAGCGGCGTGATAGCCTTGGAGATCTTCGTTGACGTCAATGTAGATCTGCTCAGCGTTTCCTGCCTCGGACCAGTCGCTGAAGTTCAGGTAGACCAGACTCCAATTGCCGGATCCGCGAGTGGCCGTCGTCGCGTAGATGTGCCAGCGGTCGTCGTGGCGAACCACCGTCGGGTCCTTGATGGACACCAGGTCGTGCTCATCGTCGGAGACGGGGGCGATCAAGGGCCCGGTGGAAGTCCACCGAAACTCCGTGGAGAGCTCACAATGGGCCCCACCGGTACCGACGCCGCCGGATGCTGGCGCCCCCGCAGCGCCGCTGGCACCACCGGCACCTCCCGTGGGGATCGAATCGCGATCCACGTCGGTCATGACCTTGCACGCTCCGAGTTGCGAAGCACACACCGCCAGCACCCACCCCGTCTTCATGAACTTCGCCATAGGGCGAAGGGTCTAACTGCAACGTGAGCCGAAGGCCAGAGAGGATCGAACCCCGAGTTTCGCCACACCCCGTTCGCGCGATACTGTGCGAAATCGGAGGCTTTTCTGGCCCGCGGATGCCCGCTCTGCGAGTCCCCGGCAGCCGCCTCACTGACGGACCCGAGACGGCACGCTACACTGCACCATCACCGACACCGTACGGGAGTGGACCATGAGAAATGCAGCTTGGTTGGGGCTGGCAGGTGCGATATTCGCTATCGGATGTGGAAGCGATTCCACACCCGGTCCGGGTGAAGGATCTGGCGGCCAAGGAGCGGGTGGGGCCTCGGCAACCGGCGGAAGTGCCGGCAGCGACGGTTCGGCGACTGGTGGCGACAACGGCAGCGGCGGCGCCGCTGCGGGCAGCTGCGAGTACTACGGCCAGACGTACGCGGACGGCAGCAGCTTCCCGGCGGACGACGGCTGCAACACGTGCGGCTGCAACAATGGGATGGTCGCTTGCACGTTGATGGCCTGCGAGCCCGCAGGCACGGGCGGCAGCATCGGCTGTGCCGGCCAGCCCTGTGGGGCCCAGGCATGCACCATCGAGGTGCAATGCTTCGCGCCCCCATGCCTTCCGGTGGACGGGTACTGTGACGCCAGCGGGCAGTGCGTGGAGGCACCGCCGAGCTGCTAGGCCCGGAACGAAGTTCCGGGGCTAGCAGCGAGGCAGTCAGATAGCCCGCGAGCGCAGCTCGCGGGCATCCTCAATCACTCTTCTGCTACTTCTGCTGCTTCACCCCCAGAAGCGGCACGGCGGGATTCGGTGGGAAACCCGGGGGGACGCGTCTTTGCGGGATACCCACTGAAGCGCTGTGGGGCGCTTGTTGGGGTGGGGCAGCAGAGGTGAACGGCGTGGACTAAGGAAGCCGCCGAGCTTCGCTCGGCGGCGTTACCCACACATGTCCACCGTACCCCCCGTCACATTGATCGCGACGTTGTTGAGGCCGCACGTTGCGCTGTTCTGCTCGATGTACGCGCCGCTCTGCAGGACGATGTTCTGGAAGGTGATATCGCGGGACGGGTCGCCGTTGCTGGAGTTGTGGCCAATGTAGGCGCGTCCGCCGACCAGCGTACCCGAACCCGAGGAGGAGGCGAGGGTGACGTTGTAGCAGTTCTCGATGAAGATGGACGGGTCGCCGCCGGTCTGGTCGATGTTGAAGTTGTCGATCTGGACGCCGCCGCTCCCGGACACGCAGAAGTAGCCGCGGCCCCCGCCGTTCGCCTGGAGGTTGCCCAGATGGATGTTGGTGGGGTAGCTCCCGTCCCCGTACCGCCCATTGGTGTTCGCGGTACGGAAGGCGGCGTAGCCCGTGCCGGAGGCGCAGTTGTCGCAGCTGACTGAGCCGATCTCAGCGTTGATCGAGTTGTTCAGGATCAGCCCGCAGTCACCGGTGTTGATCCCCTCGAACTGACCGATGGTGATGCCGTCGGCCCCGTAGAACTCCACGCCGTGGCCGCCGGTGCCATTGGCCAAGACGTAGTCGATCTGGATGTTGGTGACCTTGGCTCCTCCGCCGGAGGGGTTGTTGTCGACGCGGACCCCGAGTCCCCCGGTGCCGTTGATGATGATGTTGCCCAGGTGCAGGTTGCTCACTTCGCGGAAGAACATGCCGTACTGGGCGTTGCCCGCGATGGTGACATTCGGAATGTCGATATTGCCGCCGCCGCGCGCGTACAGGGGCGAGCGGTCTGAGTTCGACGCGGAGCCGGTGACGTTGATGGTGCCGCACACGTTGAGGATCGTGTAGCTGGGGATGCGGACCTGGGCGTTGGCGTCGATGTCGCCCGAGCCCTGAACCAGAACGCTCTGCTTCGAGGTGCGCCCGGAGGTGAGGCTGTTGTAGGCGGCAGTCATGGCCGACTCCATGTCGCCACCGGTGTACACGGTGCTGCCGCCGTTCGTGACCGTCCAGGTGTTGCCGGACTGTTGGGCGACGGCGTCGTATCCGCTGCTGTCGCCGTC
>CAZSVU010000193.1:0-5826 GCA_964610275.1 uncultured Polyangiaceae bacterium
AGCGGCGCCGCCGGAGCCCCCCGCGCCCGCCCCGCAGGGCGAGCCCTTGCACCCCGACGACGTCCAGCGCACCGTCTCGCGCTACACCCGCGCGGTCAGCCGCCGCTGCTGGCAGCGATCGCTCGACCTGGACGATGGTCGTGCGCCGCGCACGGCTCGAGTATCGGTCTCGCTGACGGTCGCTCCGAACGGAAGCGTCAGCCGCGTCACCAGCAGCGGCGACCCACCCGGCTACCCAGCGCTGGCCCGCTGCATCACCAGCCAGGTCGAGCACTGGAAATTCCCCACGGCCACCGGCAAGACCGAGGTGGACGTCCCCTTCGTGTTCGCCGCCCAGTAGCATCCGCCGACGGTCGGGCGCGTGGACGGCAGAAGCGGTGCCGTCCGTCAGAACCTGGTTCGCGCCAGGCGCACGCCCACGCTGGACTCGCGGGCGGCCCTAACGGTAGTGCATGAGGCATGCCTCCGATGATTGCTGCTTCGCTGCCGCGCACCGCCTGCGGCCTGGCGATCTGGCTCTGCACTCTGGCGCTCTTGTCGGGCTGCGGCGGCACAGCCGCTCCCGTCACGCCGCCGCCAACGGCTGCCCCGGCAGTGCAGACGGCGGCACCGCCGCCTGAGGCCACGTCTGGCCTGAGACCTCGATATGTCGCATTCGAGCCGGGGGCCGGTCGCTTTGCCCTGTTCGACCAAGGCGTGACCGCACCGGTCTGGGTCAGCAGCCGGGACTACCCCGGAGTCGTGCGGGTGGCTGGCGATCTCTGTGCCGATGTCCAACGCGTGACACGCGCCATGCCCCAACTGCTGAAGGATGACACGCCGACCGCGTCGCGCGTGGTCCTACTCGGCACGCTGGGCAAGAGCGCGCTCATCGACCGTCTCGTGAGCGAAGGGAAGCTCGACGTACGCGGGATCGCTGGTCGGTGGGAGACATCGCTCGAACAGGTGGTGGACCAACCGCTACCGGGCGTGGAGCAAGCGCTGGTGCTGGCCGGCAGCGACCAGCGAGGCACCATCTATGCGGCGTACGACCTGTCCCGACAGATCGGCGTCTCCCCTTGGACCTACTGGGATGACGTGCCCGTCCGCCAGCGGGACGCACTGTTCGTCCTGCCGGGGCGTCACACCCAGGGCGAGCCGGCGGTCAAGTACCGTGGATTCTTCATCAACGACGAAGCCCCGGCCCTGGCCACGTGGGCACTCGAGGCATTCGGACCGGCGCCCCATCCCCAGCGCCCCTGGGGGTTCAATCACAAGCTCTACGCCAAGGTGTACGAGGTGCTCTTGCGACTCAAGGGCAACTACCTGTGGCCCGCCGTGTGGGGTCGTTCTCTCTTTGACGACGACCCGAAGAACCAGCCCCTCGCTGCCGAATACGGCATCGTGATGGGGACTTCGCACGAAGCCCCGATGATGCGGGCTCAAGACGAGTGGAGTCGGTACGGCAAGCAGGGCGGTCCCTATGGCGGCAACGGGGCGTTCTCCTTCGTTCGCAACGCAGGCGCGCTCGAGCGCTACTGGACCGACTCCATTCGCCGTAATGCTGGCTACGAGGCGCTGGTGACGGTGGGCATGCGGGGCGATGGAGACGTCGGGATGGAGGACGCGCAGGGCATCGAGCTCATGAATCGCATCGTGGTGGCCCAGCGCAAGATCCTCCAGGAGGTCACGGGCAAGGACCCCTCAACCATTCCTCAGGTGTGGACGCTCTACAAGGAGGTGCAGCGCTACTGGCACGAGGGCATGCGACCACCGGACGACATCACCATCCTCTGGTGCGACGACAACTGGGGCAACCTGCGCGGCTTGCCCAACCTCGACGACCCGCCGAGGCAGGGCGGCTACGGACTCTACTACCACTTCGACTACGTGGGCGGCGGACGCAACTACAAGTGGGTCGACACCAACCTGCTGCCGAACGTTTGGGAGCAGCTGCACATGGCCTATCGCTATGGGGTCGACCGGGTGTGGGTGGTCAACGTGGGCGACCTCAAGAACGCCGAACAACCGCTGCAGTTCTTCCTCGACTATGCCTGGGCCCCCGACCAGCTGCCCATCGAGAAGCTGCCGGAGTGGGAACGGGCGTGGGCCGAAGAGCAATTCGGTGCCGAGCACGCCGAGGCCGTTGCTCGGGTGACGTCGCGCTACCACGAGCTGCAGTCCCGCAGGAAGCCTGAGCTACTGAATCGAATCGTCACCCTCGACCTCGCCCGCGATCTGCAGAAGGACCCCGGGCGCGCAGTGGTGTACACGGACGGGAGTCCCTTCAGCCTGGTGCACTATCAGGAAGCCGAACGGGTCACTTCCGAGTGGCAGGCCCTGGCGGCCGAGTCCAAACGCATTCGCGGTCTCATCCCGCCACTGTACGACGATGCGTACTACCAACTCGTCCACCACGCCGTTGACGCCACGGCCAATCTCTACGAACTCCGCCTCGCCCAGTTCCAGAACCTGCTCTATGCCAGACAAGGGCGGGCTGCCACGAACGACAGGGCTGCCGAGGCTCGTGCTCGCTTCGAGGCGGACCAGGCCATGAGCCGCTACTACAACCACGAGGTCGCGGGTGGGAAGTGGAAGGGATTTCAGACCCAAGCGAAAATCGGCTACGGCGGGCCGTACCCAAACTCGAGCTGGCAGCAGCCCGAGCGCGACAACCAGCCCCTGCCGGATTTCATCTGGCCGGAGCTCGTCGAGATCAAGCTGCCTGCCGGGGCCAAGCTCGGCGTCGCCGTGAATGGCTCTGAAGAGTACTACCCCAAGAGCAGGACGCTCACGCTGCCCGACTTCAGCCCATTTCAGACCCAGCCTCCCCAAGTGATCGAGATCTTCGCCCGCGGCACGCAGGCGGTGAGCTACGAGATCACCACTGGCGCTCCCTGGGTCGAGGTGTCGCCCCAGAGCGGCACCGTGCAGCAGCAGGTTCGAGCTCGGGTGACCGTCGACTTCGCCCAGGCCCCACCGGGCACGACCGAGGTTCCGATCATGGTGTCCGGCCCCAAGAACCAGCAGGTGACGGTCCGGGCCAAGGTGTTTCGCCCGACGGTCGATGCGAAGACTCTCTCGGGCTTCGTCGAAAGCAATGGGACCATTGCGTTCGAAGCCGAGCACTTTGACCGAAACGTGCCGGCCAACGGCATCACCTGGACGCTCATCCCAGGCATCGGCCGCACGGGCTCGGGGCTCGCGCCATTCCCGGTCACCGCGCGCCGGCAAGACCCCCGAAGCGGCAGCGCACGTCTCGAATACGACGTCGAACTCTTCAGCGCGGGCACCGTGACCGTGTGGGCCTATCTTTCCCCACGACTTCCGGTTCAGTCCCGGGATGGGCTCCAGTATGCGGTCTCGCTCGACGACGCTCCGCCCCAGGTCGTCAACACCACGACCGAGCTCAGCAGCCTGCCACCCACCCGCGGCTGGGAACGCAACACGACCGACAACGTCAACCTCACGTCCACCACGCACACCGTGGCAAAGCCCGGTCATCACGTGCTCAAGTTCTGGATGGTGGACCCCGGAGTCGTCGTCCAGAAGTTCGTGATCGACACGGGTGGCCTGCAGCCCAGCTACTTCGGGCCGCCGGAGAGCTACCACGCCGAAGGTACGGCGCGGCCGTAGCTTGGTGGCCCCCGGAGCTCACCAGTCCGGGCAGGGCTCGAAGGTGTCCACCAACTCGTCGTACGAACCATCCTCCTGAACGGGGACGCACACCACGGGCAGAGTGCGCTCGGCGGTGCACCCATCCACCAGGCTCTGCCCATCGTCCACCAGCATGCAATCCATGGGCTGACAGGCGTAGAGGTCACTCGCAAAGGAGGAGTGATTGTACTCGTAGCTCGTGCCGCCGTATTCGAAGACGAGGAAGTCGTTGTGGTGGGTGTGGCCCCAATCATACTGCGCGCTCTGCAGCGGGTAGAGTTGTCCATCGATGGAGATCTGCGCCAGGGTCGTCGCGAAGGCGGGAACTGCATCCATCTCCCAGTTGCATTCCACCGGCGTTGACTGGACGTAGATGGTGCCCTGAATCCCGTCGTCATCGAACGTGCACAGCCAGTCCGTATCGGAGAACTCCTGCTCTGCCGTGAAGCCCACTGGGGGCTCGTCGTTGCAGGTGATGACGTGCGTCTGAGGCAGTCGGATCTCGAACCCGAAGTCGGCGACACCGCCGGCGCCTGCCTCGCCAGCACCGCCTCCGCCCGTGCCCGACCCACCGACTCCCGTTCCGCCGAAGCCCGCGCCGCCATCGCCCGTGCCACCGACTCCTGCGCCGCCGACACCCGCCCCGCCGACGCCCGTACCCCCATCGCCCGCGCCGCCATCGCCCGTGCCGCCGACACCCGTACCGCCATCGCCCGCTCCGCCATCGCCCGCTCCGCCATCGCCCGCTCCGCCGACGCCCGCTCCGCCGACGCCCGCGCCACCATCGCCCGCGCCGCCATCGCCTGTGCCGCCGAGTCCTGCGCCGCCAACGCCCGCACCACCGACGCCCGTGCCGCCGACGCCAGAACCGCCAGAACCGCCATCGCCCGTGCCGCCAACGCCTGCCCCGCCCGTGCTTCCCGGCAGGGATCCGGCGATCCCCGCGCTACCTCCGGTGGCCACACCTCCACTGCCGACGTCACCAGCGGCAGCGAGCTCATCCTCTGACGAGCCCGAGTCGCCGCAGCCGACGGGGCTCAAGCAGAGCCCAATGGCCGCGAGAGCGGCAACGGTTCTGCAGGCCCAGCTCGACTGGACCAACGATCGTGAGCGACAGGTGGGTTCGGACATCGTCTCGACAACACTCGCACGCGATTCTCCGCGTCGGTGGTTCGCCATGATTCATTCCTTCTGCGTTGACCTCCGCTGCCGTGAACCATCCTGGCGATGGCACACTGGTGCGGAGACTTCCCGGGCTGCTCGCCCTCGAGCAAGAGCTGTGCCATCGCGTGCAAGCGAGGAAGGAAATTACCACCTGCAGCTCACGCCGCACGTCCCCAGCAGACTCTCCGCCAAAGCGCAGGCTAAGCCACATCGAGGGAGAGCGGGACAGAATGAGACACACGAGTGTGCCACTGAGCGCTGCCTGGATCAGGCACGGATGGGGCCCGCGCCTTCTCGAAAGCGTTCTGCTGAGCGGTCGCTTCGCTGACCTTCTTGTCGACAGTGGCATCGGCGACGGCAGGTGTCGGCGCCATCCAGGCCGACGTAGAACAGGAGCGCGTGGCCGTCTTGGCCTTCGTCGCGCGACGAACCGTCGTCGCTGTACGGCGACGTGGTGTCGTGATTCTCGGTGACGTACGTGCCGCGGTGACACGCGCACGGTGCGTGCCTAGTCGCCAAGCAGCTTTCATGCCATGGTTTGGGCGTTGGGCCTGGTCCAACGTGGCGTGTCCCCATCACGGAGCTGTTTGCGATGGCCTACGGCGCTCCCGGCATATTTGTATCCACCCTGTCTGGGGCGCGCTTTGCGGCGACACTCGTCCTCACCCTGGCGCTTGGCACCGCGTGCGGCGACACCGGGGGAGGCGCTGGAATCGACCCCGACTCCAACGGTGGAGCGGTGGGATCGGGCGGGCTCACGCCGGGCGCGGGCGGCTCGGTGGAGGGTACCGGAGGCTCGGCGCCAGGCGCGGGCGGCTCGGTGGAGGGTACCGGAGGCTCGATGCCGGGCGCGGGCGGCGCGGCACCGGGCGCAGGAGGATCGGTGCCGAGCGCGGGCGGTTCGGTGCCAGGCACGGGAGGGTCGGTGCCGGGCACGGGAGGATCGGCGACGGGCACGGGAGGATCGGCGACGGGCACGGGAGGGTCGGTGCCGGGCACGGGAGGGTCGGTGCCGGGCACGGGAGG
>CAZSVU010000193.1:5926-16590 GCA_964610275.1 uncultured Polyangiaceae bacterium
GCACGGGAGGGTCGGTGCCGGGCACGGGAGGGTCGGTGCCGGGCACGGGAGGGTCCACCGGCTCAACGGGAGGTGCGACGGGCACGCCGAGCTGCCAGGCGAACTTCCCGACCGCGGATCTGAATGGAGCGGTCCACTCGGTGACCGCCGACAACAGCAACTCCTGGGGCGGGTTGCCACACTTCTGGAACACCTATGGGACCGGTCACCTCGGGCTGTTCCTGCGGCAGGACCGCAGTTGGGGTGCGACGCTCCAAGCCCACGTGGTTGACGGAGTGCAGAACCTCGGTCTGACGAGCCTACGGCAACACGGGCTGTTCCACGAGGACATCGGTATCTACCACGAGGAGAACGGCACACCCGTCTACGACTTCAGCGTCTCCGACCAGGTCTTCGACTTCTTCGTGGCTCAAGGCATCATGCCCATCGTCGAGCTGGGCAGCATGCCGCAGGATCTTGCCAGCGATCCCTCGGAGGTCTGGTTCGACTGGGAGATGGGGCGGTCGCCCCCAAAGGACTTCAATCTCTGGCAGGAGCTCGTCTTTCGCTTCGTCGAGCACAGTGTGCAACGCTACGGGGCCGAGCTTGTCGCCCAGTGGTACTTTGAAGTCTGGAACGAGCCAGAATGCTGTCGCGGCCAGTTCTGGTCGGGCACCCTGGAGCAATACCTCGAGCTGTACGACCACGCGGCCGCTGCAGTGCGTGCCGCCCTCCCCGGCGCCCGTGTTGGCGGGCCGGTGGCAAGCCAGCCGATCGAGCTCACGCAGAACACCGCCATCGGCGAGATGTTCTTGGACCACGTCACCACCGACAACACCGTGACACCAGGGTCGCCGGCTGGGCTCGATCTGTTCATCTATCACACCTGGAGCTTCATCGACGGGGCGGTCAACGGCTACTTCCAGGGGCTCAACCTCTTGGACAGCTATGGGCTGCAGGATGTGGGCATCGCGATCACCGAGTTCGGACCAACCTGGGAGTTCGGTCTCTACGACGAGCCTCAAGAAAACGCCCAGGGCGCCGCCTTCGTCGCACAAACCTACGCCGACATCTCCCAGCGCTGTGCCCAGGAGGGCAAGCGGTTCCCGATCACCTACTCCTGGTGGGTGTTGTCCGACATTTTCGAAGAAGGCACCTACCGTGAGAACGACCCGTTCATTGGCTGCATGGGGCTGATCTCGCGCGAGAACATCCGCAAACCCGCGTACAACGCCTACAAGTTCCTGGCCCAGATGGGCAGCGAGCAGATCCCCCTGTCCGTCAATGGTGCGGGTGACGTCGGGGGAATGGCCTCGCGCGACGTCGGCGGTGGAGTGCAGATTCTGGTCTACAACGGCCAGAACCCCGGAGACGGTCCCGTGGACGACGTCTACTACGCGGTCACGGGCGAGCAGGACATAGCCGTGACGGTGGCCGGACTGAACGCGGCGGTGCCGTACGACGTGACCGCGTATCGGATCGACGATACCCATGGCAACGCCTACGCCGCGTGGGAACGGCAGGGCAGGCCCAGCATGAGTGCGATGTCCGACGCTGATTGGGCCGAGCTTCGCGCCACGATGGACTCTCCTGCGGAACCGCTGGGCCAGGGGCTCTGCGGAGACACGTTCAGCTACCGCTTCAGTCTTCCGTCGCCAGGTGTGCTCTTCGTCACCCTCACCCCGTCGTCCTCCTGATCCGCGGCGCGCAATGCCGGGCGCGAAGCCCGGACACTGCGCGTGCCCGACGATTCATGCGCTCGCGAGGACGACGTCGTCCTCCCCGCCGCCAAACGCGGTAGGATAGGGTCGTGAGGCGGACCCGACACCGCACCGCGGCGACCTGCGGCGCGCTCTGCGCGCTGCTCGTCTCATTGGGGTGTGGGAGTCGCACCGCGCTGCCCGAACCCGAGCGGGGCGCGGGAACCGACGCGTTGCCGTCGGGCTGCGTGGAACTCACGTTTGACTACGAGCCACGGCACGCCACGGTGCTGTTCCTCGTTGACCGCTCCGGCAGCATGCACGACCCGTTCGGACGCGGAACCCGGTGGAGCGTGCTCGCCAGCGCCCTCTTCGATCCGGACCATGGTGTGGTGGCGCGCCTGCAGGACACCGTGCGGTTTGGAATGGCGCTCTACACAAGCTACGACGGATACTCGGGCGGCGCCTGTCCGGATCTGATTGAGGTTCCAATCGCGCTGGACAACGCGGCAGCTGTGCAGGCCGCGTTTGAGGACACGTCCCCGGCGCCGGACGGGGACACACCCACCGGGGATGCGATTCACGCCGTGCTGAGCGAGCTCGCCACCCACCCCGCGCCCAAGTACATTCTGCTCGTGACCGACGGGGAGCCCGACACCTGCGTCGTGCCCGATCCGCAGACTGGTCAGAGTGCAGCCGTTGCAGCCGCGGAGCAGGCTCACCAGGAGGGCGTCCGACTGCTGATCATGGGCGTGTCCGCCGACATCGCGCCGACCCACCTGCAGCGCATGGCCAACGCCGGGGTGGGCGCACCCCTCACGGCGGTGTGGGGATACGATGACGCCGCGGGGCAGCCCCACCAAGCCAGCGACGACCAAGCCGAGCTCGCAGCGCAGCTCACCGGGATGTTGGGCGCGCAGCGCGTGTGTCTGATCGACCTCACGGATACCGTCGATCTCTCGCGAGCCACTGAGGCCGACGTGCTGCTGGACGGCCAACCCCTTCGGCATGGAGACTGGGATGGCTGGGTGCTGCGCAGCACCAGTACCCTCGAGGTACTGGGCGCAGCGTGCGCAGCGATTCTCACGACCAGCCGCCGCCTCACCATCAGCTATCCCTGCGACGGCGTCTCTCCGTAGTGGTCGAAGACGCGATGTCGCGTACCGCACGGCAAGTGCAAGTGCCAGCAGCCACCAGGATTGCGACCGTGCGGATGGACGTGCCTGACTCGTGGGTTCGTCGCGGTCCAATTCGGACCGAACCAGCAAAAATCACCGAGGGGCGGCGTCTCCCGACGCAAACCGCGCCGCTCACCTCTGGATCGAGCGTGCTGCGCTCGCGGTGGAGGTGTATTCTCAGCAATCTGTAGTAATCTATAGGGGAGGGTGAGGCAGGTCTGCATGCTGCACATTCGAACCTACGCTGCGTTGGCGGTACTAGCTGGTTTCGTTGCTCCGATGGGATGCTCCTCGGAGCGAGCACACTCCGATGACGGGACGGCCGGCGCATCCGCCGGCAACGCTTCCGTCGGCGTCGATGGTGGCGCAAACGCAGTCGGCGGTGCCGCAAACGCAGTCGGGGGTACGGAAAACGTTCCCACTGGTGGGGCGGCCACGGGCGAGGCCGGAGCATCGCGCGGAGGCGCAGCAGGAGCTACCGGTTCCAGGCCTGCGGCGGGCGCCGCGGGCACATCTGGCGGGGGTATGGCAGGGGCTTCCGCGGGCGCACCGGCTGCGGGCACTGCGGGCTCGTCCGATGGAGGCGCAGGTGGAGATCCCGTTGCCGAGCCGGTTGCAGGCGCCGCCGGCGTTTCCGGAGCCGGCGGGGGAGGGGCCTCCAACGGCGGCGCGCCGGTGAGCGAAACGGGTGGCGCGCAGGCAATTGCAGGTGCGGCAGGCGCTTCTGTTGCTGGCTGGGGAGGCGAGGCGGGCACGGTTGCGACTGGTGGCGGTGCAGGGGCATTCATCGGCGCGGGCGGATCCCTCGGCGGCGGTTCGGGATGCGAAGACCCGCTCGGAGGCACGGCAGGCGCCTACACCGGAGGCGCGGGGGGCGCACCCGCTGATGGAGGCACGGCGGGGCTGTCCCTGGGCGGGGCGGCTGCGGCCGGTACGGCCGGTGCACCCGCGGTTGCAGGAACCGCAGGTGCTCCTGCTGGCGGGGCTTCCCCGGGTGGCATGGCAGGGAGCGACACGGGCGGCACCGTCGGCATGGGCGGGGTGTATCCGCTTGGCGGCGCTGGCGGAGTCTCGGGTGGGGGCGCCGGAGGAGAGGCTGGTGTCGCGGGGACGGCGGGAACTGCCGGCGCTGCTGGCACCGCGGGCGCTGCAGGGTCCGTCGGTGCCGCGGGAACTGCCGGAGCTGCCGGAGTGGCTGGCTCCGCGGGCGCGGGTGGGTTCATTGCGGACGGTGGCGCGGGCGGAACCGCTGGAAGTGGATGGGGCTGCGGCGACCCCCTGGTCGACGATCGAGACGGCAAGGTCTACGGAACCGTCGCACTCGGCAGCCTCTGTTGGATGGCGACCAACCTCAATGTCGGGGTGCAGATTTCGACCACCCTGCAGCAAGACGACCCGGGCCAGATCCAGAAGTACTGCTTCAACAACAGCGCGGCAATGTGTGATGCCTACGGCGCGGTGTATCAGTGGGACCAGGCCATGCAGTACACCGCGGTGGAAGGCGCGACTGGGATATGTCCCGCTGGATGGTGGATCCCCACCGACCAGGAGTTCAAAGATCTGGAGATTGCCGTCGGCATGGATTCCGCACTCGCCGATACGAGCGGCTGGCGCGGCCCCGGGGTGGGCACGGCACTCAAGGTCGGGGGGAGCAGTGGCTTCGACGCCCCGCTCAGCGGCTTTATCCGCTCCGATGGCGCCTCGGTGAACTACCCGTCCTACGGCTACCACTGGACCTCGACGCTGGGCCCGACCTACGGCTATCCGTGGCGCCGGTGCTACGCGTCCGACCCGAATCCGTTTGATTATCCTCCCGACACCGTGGGGCGATGGGAGACCTGGCCGGGGACCTACGCCTTGCCCATCCGCTGCGTCACGAACGAGTAGCCGGCACCCCAGCCCGGGGCTGGTCTCCGCTCCCCTGGCGCGGCGTCGTCATCAACCAACTCCCGAGACTGGGGGACGAGCAGCAGGCCCGCGTGCACCTACGCAGTGGGGTCGAGCACCTGCCCGACGAACAGAATTGCGCCCGTGACGTCACGGATGAGGAAGAGGAAAGGCCGGTCCACATCAAACGGCACCGGGGGATCCGGAATGGCTCCTGCGGTCATCACCACGGCCGTAGCGGCAGCCGCCTCGGTGCCATCCTCGTCCACCGCCACGAAGGCCTGGTGGAACACCTCGCTGATGTACAACTCGCGCGTGCTCTCCATGCCCGAGAAGTCCGCCGTCGGGTAGACAAAGGCGTCGGTCATCCCCAACGATTCCAGTGCGGGCTTGAGCGACTCGGTCCCCCAGGTGTAGCTGAACTTGGGAAGGCTCACCCGGACCTCTTGCTCCGTCGACATGGCTGCGCGCGCCTGCTCGATCCAGTCGCTGCTCAGGGCGTCTCGAATCTCGCCGAACCGCCCGGCATCCGGGAGCACGATGCTCATCGCCAAGTCGCCGCCATCGTAGGGCAAGTCTACAATCTGGTAGCCAGTCCCTTCTACATACGGGTAGTACCCAGTGTCGATCATGAAGTCTGCAGTCACGTCGCTTCCCGCGAGCGTGTGGAATGCGCCGCTGCTCGTGTACTCGGCGTTGAAGGGCGTCGCCCAGGTCCCGTAGAAGTAGAGCGCGTTCGTGAGCACCAGCCGGGTGAGATCCGTGATTCCGTTGGGCGGTATCAGCTCTTCAATCCGGTCTTCGGTCTCGGTGGCCACCCACTGGTTGATGAGCCGCCGGGACCCGTCAGGGTCGTTGATGAAGTCGGCCAGGTGCATGCCCGCGTCGTACTGGGTCGCCAGAATGTCCAGGAACGGCGTGAGCAGCGGGTAGTCCTTCTGGGCCCAACTCGAGTTGACCAAAGACACGCGTACGCTCTTCGTCCCTTCCTGGGTCTCATGGGGAGCGATGTTGCGCGCGTCCAGATCGAGCGCAAGCTGATTCACAGCCGCGTGGAAGGTGTCCGCAGGAAGGTCGTTGTGCAGCGCCGTCGCCATCTGGGTGGCAGTGTCACCGCGCGCACCAGCATACGCCATGCCCAACGCGACAGCCGTGCTCACCGGCGAGAACACGGTGTTCGCCTCGTCATCCGTCAGCTCACCGAACACGTCCAGGCCGAACTGGTTGGTGTTGGAGATGAACGCCGCGTACTCCGCCGAGCTCACGTCTGGGCTCTCGTCGCGCGGCTGGTCGGACCGCTCCACCGTCGCCGTCGCCAGCGCACCTGCCTCGCCCCCACCGCCTCCGGTGCCGGAGTTCGCCCCCGCCGCTCCCAAAGGGCCGGAGTCAGACGAGTCCGAGCAGGACACCACCTGGGCTGCCACTAAGAAACCGATGCAAATCTTGCCAATCCCCACCGTCATACTCGCCATTCCTTCTCCTGCATGTTCCGACCATTGCGATGAATCTGCAAGCTACATGCCGAGGCGACTTGGCGATAGACGCGAACATTCTAGCGCTCACTCGGTGTGCCAGGTGTGCCAACCGGTGGCGCTGGCCGGTCAAGACTGTCAGTACGTCTGCCGGCGTGAGTGACCCATCGATGCTCCTGGGTGGCCACCCGCCCTGGACCTCCCTGCCGAACACCTCGTCCCCGAATTGGGTAGCCCGCAGAGTCGACACTCCGGAGGGTCAATCGCTGGTCGCAAGCCACCCATTGCCAAGCTGCGTTCCGGCGCTCGCAAGCTCGTCCACCGCTTTCGCGTCTGAGGGTGCGGCGTGCTTCGCCGCTCTCCGTGCTAGAAGTGGCCGCCCCAAACCGCCCAGGATTGACCGTGAGCTCGCTCGTCCAGGGAAGTGTCAAGCGCACGCTCTTCAACCTGGCGTTTCCCATGTTGGCGGGGACCTTTGCCCTCAACGCCTACAATCTGACGGACACCTGGTTCGTTTCGAGGCTGGGAACGCAGCCGCTCGCAGCCATGGGATTTTGCTTCCCGGTGGTCATGCTTCTCAGCTTCGTAGCCGGGGGGCTTGAAACCGGGGTCACGACACTGATGTCCCACGCTCTGGGTCGGCGTGACCACGAAGCTGCTGCGAGGTTCACTTCTCACGGCCTCTTGCTGGTCCTGAGCGTCGCCGTGTCGCTCGCGACAGCAGGCTACGCCAGTACTGTCCCGGTCTTCTCGGCTCTCGGCGCGGGGGACGCCGTCCTGCCGCTGATCGCCGAGTACATGCGGATCTGATATCTCGGCGCAACGCTGGTCGCACTGCCCGTGCTCGGCAACGGCCTCCTCATCTCAGCAGGCGACTCTCGAGCAGCCGGGCGGTTCATGATGCTGGGCCCACTGGTCAACCTGATTCTGGATCCGATCCTCATCTTTGGATGGCTCGGGATTCCGGCCTGGGGAATTCGGGGCGCAGCACTTGCCACTGTGCTGGCCCAAGGGGTTTCGACCACGTGGCTCTTCTGGCTGCTCCATCGCAAGCATCGCCTGCTCGTGCTGCGCGGCTGGACGGTCCGAGCCTGTGCCAAGTCGTGGCGCCGCATCCTGGCGCTCGGGGTTCCAGCGATCCTGAGCATGATGCTCATGCCGATCTCGACCGCAGTGATCACTTGGCTGCTCGCCTCCGACGGCAACGCTGCCGTCGCAGCCGCCGGCGCGGCTCAGCGCCTCGAGATGTTCGCCTTCGTCATCCCCATGGCTCTCGGGATGTCGCTCATGCCTTTCGTGAGCCAGACTTTCGGAGCCGAACGCTGGGACCGAGTTCGTGAGTGCGTGGCGCTCTCAACTCGTTTCGCAGTGAACTACGGTGCCGTCGTTGCCCTCGTGTTTTTCGCCTCCGCCCGCCCCCTGGCCCGACTCTTCAGCCACGACCCGGCGGTCGTCACCGTAATGGTCACGTACATCCGCATCGTGTCTTTCGGCTACGGCATGATGGAGGTCCACCGCTATGCCGGTTTCGTGTTGGCCGGGCTGCACCGCCCGGTCGCGTCCGCCCTGCTCAATGCCCTGCGTGTGCTCGGAGTACTGATTCCGCTCTCGGTGCTCGGGGCACGCCTCCGGGGCGTCGAGGGTCTGTTCGGAGCACGCTGGCTGGCCGATCTGCTGCTGGGCTGCGTCGGGCTGATCTGGGTCCGCCGGGTACTAGCCAAAGCGCCTAATGCTGCGCACACGAATTTGGCGGATCGGAGCCGAGTTTCCCAATCCGCGGCGCCACGATCTTGCGAGCCGGGCTCGCAACGCGACCGGATCTAGTATTCGCGCGGCCCCGTTCCGGCCACCCCTGCCTAGCGGTGCACCGGTGCGACAACTTCGGAGGACGCGCAAGCCCAACTCGCCTATGCTGGTCAGCGGACATGCACCCCCTGCTGATAGACTCGATTCGCGCACTGGACGACCCGAGCTTTCGCGACCTGTTCCAAACGTTTCTGGTCCTGCAGCGCTATGACCTAACGCCCTACGTGCAGATGTTCGAGACCCTACCCGAAATCGAGCAGGTTCATCGAGGTACGGTCACGGTGGGCACCGAGGAAGTCGAGGCAACGCGGCTGGTGGCCCAGTACGTCGATCGACTGCGGAGTGCGCCCCGCCCCACCGACCTGCCAAGCTTGGCGGAAGCATTCTGGGAGGCTTTCGCGGAAGCAGTCGGCGACCGGGGTCCGCAGGAGTGCCTGGCAGCACGACGTGAGCTGGAGCCAGAGTACGAGCGGAACTTCATGCTGCCTCTGCTCCGACCGCAGCTACACCAGCTGGCCCCAAAGCGCGTGCTGGACTTCGGCTGTGGCCAGAATCGGCTCGCAGCCGCCCTGCAGGACGATCTTCGACTTGCGGGCCTCAGGGTACCCACCGTGATCGGCGTCGACGTTCAACTGCCCCCTGACGCCCGGATGGATCCCGAGAGCGACATCCATCTGCACGATATCCACGACCAGCCGCTCTCTGCGGCGCTGGACGCTCCCGTGGATCTGGTGGTCGCCAAATACGTGCTGCATCACATGGCCGAGGCCGCACAAGGTACCGTGATGAATGATCTCGCCGGAATCTTGGCGCCGGCGGGGCGACTGCTCATCCTCGAAGCCTCGGTGGGCGCGGACGCGAGTGATCTGGATTCCTTTGAGCATTGCCTGAACGGGCACGCGGCTTGGCCGTCGAGCGATTGGGTGGAGCCATACCGCGCCTGGTCGCGGCGCTTCTATCGAGCCGACGCACGCACCCAATCGATGCTGATGTGTCTCGAAGACACGTTCGGCCACGTCTTTCTGCCCGGTCCGCGCCCGGGGCACCCACCCATGCCGCTTCCCTACACCTATGTCGATCGCGCCTCGCTCGCCGCGGCAGCGAAAAACGCTGGACTGAAGCCCGATGTCGAACTCTCCACCGTGCTGGGGCTCCCGCCTTCGTTGAAATACGGACCGCCGTCTTCGCTGCACGTGTTTCGGCGTGCTCCACGCAAGCTGAGCTGACTTCCGCATTGCTTTGGGCTGAAGCGCATGGTTCCTCAGCCCGACTGGGTTCGGCGCATGCTTCGAACCGGCTCGACCAAGGACTCCTGCACCTCGCAGGCTTCGAAAGCGAAACTGTCAAGTGCGGCGTGAATCACGTCAAACGGGACGGTCGCAAGCTTGTCCCTGAACCGAGCATTGGCGGTCGAGGTCAGCTCGGCTAACCGCCGGTAGAATCTCTGTCGATCGGCCCCCTGCTCCACGCTGGCGATGCTGTCCTGCGAAAACATGTCCCAGAAGCGCCAGTCGTCGGTAGCCTCGCGCACCAGGCGCATCCAGGGGCTGTGCGCTCTCGGCGCAAGCAATCCCATCGCCCGTGCGTCCTTCAAGGGCCATAACGCCCAGGAGACGCCGAGCCCCTCCAGCAACTCGAGAAAGTCAGACAACACGGGCGCACTACCGGGCAGATGCCAGGGATGGCCGGTCTCTCCGCACCAAACCGGTCGATCCAAGCGCTCGAGCAAGTGGGTCAGGGAAACGTCACTGAAGAGACGCTCACGAAGCCTGCTCGCGACATCCGGCTCGCCCAGGTCCTGGCCGAGTTGCAGAAACGGATAGAAGTGAAACGAGTATGCGGTCTGGTCGTCCAGGTTGTGCTCGAACATCGAGAAGTCGCGAGCGTAGGTGTTCCCCTCGATGAAAATGATGTGCCGTGGATCGACGGAACGAATGCCGGCAATGCACGCGGAGTAGAAGTCGACCAGCGTCGAATTCAAAGCTTCATCGAAGAAGCACGGTTCGTTGATGAGGTCGTACCCTGCGATCGTGGTGCAGTCCCGGAAGTGGGAAGCCAACTGCTTCCAGGTCTCGATGACCCTGCTCCGGTGGCGTGCGTCCGTCCAGAAGCCAGACTCGCCACTTGCGTTGTCGCAGTGCCAATCCGGATTCTGTCCACCGGGCGTCGAGTGCAAATCGATGACCACGAAGAGCCCGAGACGCTCGGCCATGGCGACGAGGCGGTCCAACTGCCGGACGGCGGGGGCAGTGGCAAACTGCCTGTCTGCTGTCTCGAGAAGATTGAAGTTGACCGGCACGCGCACGCTGTTGAGGCCCAGGTCGCTCAGGAACCGCAGGTCCGCCTCGGCCGTGTAAAGTTGGAAATAGCTGTCCCAGAAGTGCGCTGCCGCATCCTGCCCGTACGCCATCTCCAGACTCGATCGGATCTCGGATTCGGTTCCCGGGATGCCGAGCATGAAGTGCTCGAGGTTGAGCCAGTTGCCCAACCCCACGCCACGCAGCCGCACTGGCTGGTCTCCGAGGATGAACGCCTGACCTCGCACCTGCAGATGCGTCACAGCCGCACCCTACATCAGCAAGCGCGGTTCTCGCGCCGGTCTTCGGAGCCCCCCTCCGGGTGAGGGCTCCGAAGACCTCCTC
>CAZSVU010000194.1:0-16587 GCA_964610275.1 uncultured Polyangiaceae bacterium
CGGGGGTCTTCTGGTCGGGGGTCGCTTTGGCGTTGGCCTGACTGCGCTTGACGTATACTTCGGCCTTGCTGGTGCCCGCTTGCACGAGCTTCTTGGCTTCCGCGAGCTCGTTGTCGATGACTTCCTTGAACTTCGGGAAGGGCTGCGCGCCGCTGAGCGTCACGCCGTTGATCCGGAATGCCGGCGTTCCCGAGGCACCGATCTTCTGCGCCAGCGCCTTGTCGGCGTCCACCTTCGCCTTCTGCTTGCCACCTTTGAGCTCGGCTTCGAACTTGGCGGCGTCCACACCCGCTTCGACGGCCCACTTCTTGAAGTTTTCCGGAGTCAGCTGCTTCTGGTTGCGAAAAGCCAACTCCTTGAACTTCCAGAATGCATCGTTGCCACCTGCGGCGAAGACCGCCATCGAGGCTTCAGCCGCCGGGGTGGCGTGCTTGTGGAAGGGCAGCGGGTTGTTCTTCCAGACGATACGCACCTTGCTGGGACCGTAGGTCTCCTTGATCTTGTCGAGGGTCTGGAGCACTCGCGAGCAGAACGGGCACTCGAAGTCGCTGATCTCGACGATGGTGACCAGCGCGTCGGCATTGCCCCACATCGGATCTGCGGCAGTGACGGGCGGGTTGCCTTGCTCGTGGTTGAGCGCGCCCGTCGCGGTGGACTCGGCTTCGATTTCGGGCCCCTGCTTGTGCTCGATTCCCCACATCAAGCCCATCCCGGCCAGGAAGCACAGGAAGAAGCCAACGATGGCGGTTCCCTTGTTCATCTTTCCTCTTCGTCTTTCTGTTCTCTGAGGAGGGCGGCCAGCACCTCATGGTGCGTGGCGGGTCGCGGACCCCCAAGAATGCCCACCGGCTGCGACCACGGTCGGCAAGGCCGGGGCAGTCTAGCCTCAGCGCGTACCAGCACAACATGGACCTCGTACGTCTTGTTCCTCAGGGTGACAATGTCAGTTTCTTGGCCACCTTATCCTACATTGGCACCATGCCCCCATGCCCGCCCCCCAGCAGAACGATAACACCTCGAAATCAGGAACTAATCCTCGATCCGCTCGGGCATTGGCGGCCGGGACTGTCGCGCCGGACCAGGTCCTGCCCCGCCGATTCGGCAGGCTGACGCTGCTCAAGCAGATCGCCCGCGGAGGGATGGGCGAAGTGTTCCTGGCGACCACGGGGGGCATCGAAGGGACCGAGCGACCCTGCGTGGTGAAGATCATCCGTCGCGAGCACTCCGACGACCGGTCCTTCCTGGCGCGGTTTCTGGACGAGGCCCGGATCCAGGCGCAGCTGCACCACCCCGGCGTGGCCCAGATCCTCGAGGCCGCCACCGATCCTTCGGGCAAGCCATTTGTGGTGGTCGAGTACGTGGAAGGGCGCAATCTGGGTGAGCTGAGGAATCGGGCGTCCCAGCTGGGCGCTCGCATTGCCTGGCCCGACGCGGTGGCCGTGGGGGTCTCGCTCGCCGAAGCCCTCGCGCACGTGCATGAGCGAACCGACGCAGCTGGCCGTCCGCTCGAGATCGTGCACCGTGACCTGAGCCCCCAGAACATCATGGTGGGCTACGACGGCGACGTTAAGCTGATCGATTTTGGGACCGCTCGCGGCGAGAATCGGCGCTGTCACACCGTCAGCGGGATCGTGTTCGCCAAGCCTGGCTACGTGGCGCCAGAGGTGGCCAACAACAATCCCGGCGGCGCTCCTGCAGACATCTACGCCTTCGGCATCATGCTTTGGGAGTTGCTGGCCGGGCGTCGTTTCCTCAAGGGGGAGCCGTCCGAGCACCTGGCCGCAGTGGCCGCCGGCCAGCGCAACCCGCCGCCCATCGCCGAGGCCGCGGGTGCTCCCAGCGAGCTCGACGCGATCATCGCCCGCATGACGGCAGCACCGCTGGACGAGCGCTACGCCGAGTCGCGTGAGGTGATGACGGATTTGGCACAGTTGCTGAAGCGCGCTCCCAGCTTGGCGGACGGTGAGCGCAGCGTGCGAGCGCGCCTCGCCCGACTGGTGCGGCGCTTGTATCCAGCCGAGCCCGCGCGGTCCAGGGCGGAATTCGCACGACTCGTGGCTGCAGCGCATCAGGCCGAGCTCGAGCCCGAGTCCCTGCAGAAGTCACCGACACCAGCCCCGAGCTTCAACTTCACGCCGTCGCTGCTGGCAGGCACGCGCTATCGCCTGGTGCGCGAGCTGGGGCGTGGCGGGATGGGCGTCGTCTACGAGGCGTACCATGTCGATCTGAACCGAGCGGTGGCACTCAAGGTGCTGCCCAAGGAGCGCGCGTCGAGCCCGCAGTTCGCCGAGCGCTTCCGCGCCGAAGCCCGTGCCATCGCGCGCCTTCGCCACGACAACCTGGTGGCACTCCACGATTTCGGACTGTCCAGCGACAACCGTCCCTACTACGCGATGGAGCTGCTCGAGGGAGAGTCGTTGGAGCAACTGCTCGATCGGGAGCAGGGCATGGACTGGCGCGAAGCCGTGCGGCTGGCGATGCAGGTCTGCGATGCGCTCGAGGTTGCCCACCAGGCTGGGGTCATCCACCGGGACATCAAGCCCGGCAACCTGTTCATCACCCGCGACCAGAAGGTGAAGCTGCTCGACTTTGGCATTGCCGCCATGGACGTCTCCAGCGAGACCTCGGACTCCGATTCGAGCGCTCTGACCGTACTCGGCACTCCGGAGTACATGGCACCGGAGCAAGTCGGGCGCGAGTCGACCGACGAGCGCACCGACCTCTACTCGCTGGGGACGGTGCTGTACGAACTTGTGGCGAGTGAGCTTCCGTTCTCGGAGTCCAGCACAGTGGCTCTGCTCGATGCCAAGACTCGCCGTGACCCCGAGCCGCCCCGGGTGCGGGCACCAAAGAGAGGAATCCCGATCATGCTCGACAAGACCATTCAGCGTGCTGTGGCCCGCGACCCTGGGGAGCGGTTCCAAGATGCAGGTGAGATGAGAGACGCACTGGCCGCGGCATTGCACGAACCGTTCCGGGCACGTCGTCGCCGCCGCCGCGTAGGATTCATCGCGCTGGGCGCTCTCGTGATCGCAGCCGGAGCCCTGACGGTGCTGGCCGTGCGCAGCCCGGATGTCCGAGCCCGCGCCTACGCAATGGCTCAGCCCGTCGTCGAGAAGGCTCGAAGCTTCCGCGGCCAGAGCTCTGCTCCGGTTGCTGCCGCACAGACGACCACAGCTCCGGGCAAGGACGCCGTCGAGGCGCCCGAGACCGCACCCGAAGTGGTCAAGGACTCCCCGGAGGCAGCGGGTCAGGCGCCGGTGGAGAAGGTTGGCGGCACGGCCGCCGGAGCGGCAGAGGAGGATCCGCAGGCCGAGGAGCTGGCCGCCCAGGACACGCCCGAGCCGGCCGAGGCGGGCGGGAAAGGGACCGACGCCGAGACGACGTTTGCGGCTCAGCCAGTCAGCGGCACGAGCCCGTCTGACGACTTGGAGCGCGAGCTGGCCGAAGCGAACGACCTGATGGACAAGGGGGCACGCATCAAGGCCTTCAACCAGTTCCGGCGTCTGGGCAAGAAGCACCGCCAGGACCCCCGTGCGCTCAAGGCCTGGTCCGAAGCCGCCGCCCGAATGAAGGGCTGGGGCGAAGCGTATCGCGTGGCCAAGCAATGGGCGGAGGTCGACCAGACCACCGAAGCGAAAATGCATTTGGCCCGGATGCAACGCGCAGTAGGCAGGCGCGACGACGCCATCAAGACGCTTTCGCAGCTCTTGCAGGACAGCCCGCGCTGTGCCGAGGCACGCGAGCTCTTGCGCAGCATCAGTGGCAAGGCTCCGCTGGCGATGAACTGAGCGCCCGCGACTCAGGGAAGGAGCTGCCCCGAGACTACTTCACCTCACGGTTTCGGGGTGGGGCGACCACCCAGACCCGATGGTCGAGCATGGTGTCGCCGTCGAACACGAAGCGACCTCGCAAATGCTCGCCGGCGAGCAGGCGTGGAAGCCAGATCCGATCGTCCGCCCACATGCGCTCGTAGGGAATGCGGTCGACGGGCGCCCACAGGGGGGTGGCTTCGTCCGTCTCCTGCGCCTCGCCTTCGCATCCGTTCGCGACGAACACGGTGGCGTGAATCGAGTAGCCATCGACGAACTGGAACGACAGTTCGCCGCGCTGGGCGACGCCGAGCGGCGTGATGCGCAGCTCTTCGCGCACCTCCCGAATGGCGCATTCGTGAGCCGATTCTCTCGGCTCCAGGCGCCCTCCGGGGCCGTTGACCTTGCCGGCGCCCAGGCCTCGTTTCTTGTGGATGAGCAGGATCTCTCCCGCTCGGATGACGAATAGAATCGTGGCCAGGTCGTGGGGCTTCCAGGTGTCCCAATCCACGTCGTCGACGCGGCGGGGTGGGGCGACGTCATTCGAGGTCACGGGGGCAGAGAACCGCAGCGGGCGGCATGGCGCAAGGCGGGAGAGGGAAACGACGTCTGGCCGAACCGCCCACTGAAGCTCGGTGGGCCGCGGGAGGGGGGCAGCAGCAAGAGGGGACGGATGGGAAGTGCGGAGACCGCGAGCGAGGCTCGCGGTCGGTTCGCCTGAGGGGGCGGCGCAGGAACGGTTCTCCCAGGGGAACGACGCTGGGACGGTGCGCCCCGAATTGGGCTGGGCCCAATTCAGGGCGAGTGGCTCAGCACCGAACAGGCCACGGCAGTGCGCACCGCGGGGTCGTCGTCAGCTAGCGCGGTCGCGGCTCGATCGTACAGCCCCAGGCGCAGTAGCGACTCTGCGGCCAACCGCCTGCGGTGCGAGCTGCCCTGCTCGAGTTGCTGGAGCAGTTGGTCGACGACACCAGTGTCTCCTGCCGCGGCCAGGGCCGCTCGTGCCTGGAGCGCCACCCCGCCTTTGCGGCGCGCCAGCTTGCGCAGCTTCTGGATGATGGTGGGACGTTGGGCGGGATCGTCCACCAGTCGAGCTAGCGCCATCACACTGACCAGCGGGTCCGAGTCGTCGAGGGCACGCTTCATTTCAGCTCGTAGAGCTGGGTCGCTCACTGGAGCCAGTCGAATTGCCAGTCGTCGCTCCTGCTGAGTGCCTTCCTGGAGAGCTCGAAAGAGAACCGCTGCTCCCACGTCGGCGGAGCTGCCACCGGAGCGGATCAGCGCGTCCGCCGCCGCCAGAGCGGGAAGGCCCGGTTCGGTTTCGGCAGCCCAGACCAACGATTCGCGCCCCCCGGCGTCGAGCGTGGCCGGCATCGCCCACCCCTCGACAATCATCATGCGCGTGGACTCGTCCGCGCGTGCCCAGTAGTCACGCAGGGCGAGTGCGACTCGCTCACCGCCGATGGCACCGGCGGCGCGCGCCGCAAGGCTGCGACTCAGAGGATCCGGGTCCAGTCGAGTCGCTTCCAGCACCGCCGCCAGATCGTCCACGTGCGGTGTCGAGAGCGCTGCCTGCAGGGCAGCGCGCCGCACGCGCTCGTCGTGATCGGCGATCAGCTTGCGCCGCAACTGAGCGTAGCTCGGAGCGGTCGCTGCTCGCGCAGCTACGGCTCGCCAGGCGCCGCTGGAAGCATCGCCGTAGCGGGCCACCAGCGGCGTTCCGTCGATGCGACGGGTCTCCAGGAGCAGCAGCGAAGCTTCGGCGCCAGCGTCGTCCGAACGGCCCGCACGATCCCGCAGCACCGTGACCAGGTTGCTGGCGCAGGGGCTGACCTGACGGATGCGGCGCACTGCGGCCTCACCCCGGGAAGAGCGCAGCTCGCGCCCCGCCACTGCCCAGGCCAGTCGTCGCACCGTCCCGCGGTCCAACTCGCCCTCGGCCTGACTCGCTTGGATCTCCTGTTTGAGGGTGGCCAGGTCGCCCTGCATCGCGACCTGCACCACGTTGGGTGCACCGCACGACGCGGTCAGCAACGCGGCTGCTACTAGGAGGGGGCGCAACATCAGTGACGCTTCGGTGATAGCACAGCTGGCGCTCTGACCCACAAGTCGCAAACGTCGTCCTCCGCCGAACCGAACACGGCGGCGGCGGTTGCCCGCGAAATCGGGCGTCAGTTCACGCTCGGGCTAGCTTCCGGTCGCGACAGTTCGTCAGAGCGCGTTTCTGCGGCCAGTTCGTCGCGGCGGCGGACTGCTGCCATGATGAAGGCGGAGAACAGCGGGTGCGGAGAGTTGGGTCGGCTCTTGAACTCCGGGTGGAATTGGCAGGCGACGAAATGAGGGTGGCTGGGGAGTTCGACCATCTCCACCAACCGGTCGTCTGGGCTGGTGCCACCCAGGACCAGTCCGGCCTCGGACAGCGTCTCGCGGAAGTCGTTGTTGAACTCGTAGCGGTGCCGATGTCGCTCGCTGATCTCCGTAGTGCCGTAGATGGCCGCGCACCGACTACCAGGCTTGAGCACGCAGGGGTAGGCACCCAGTCGCATGGTTCCGCCCTTGTCCTCGATGGTCTGTTGGTCGGGCATCAAGTCGATCACCGGATGCTTGGGCGCCTTTTCGAACTCGGTCGAGTTGGCGCCTTCCAGATGGCAGACGTTGCGGGCGAACTCCGTTACGGCGAGTTGCATCCCCAGGCAAATACCGAAGAACGGAACGCTGCGTTCGCGGGCGTACCGTACGGCCGCGATCTTGCCCTCGACGCCCCGATCTCCAAATCCTCCCGGGACCAGTACCGCGTGCAGACCGGACAGTGCCGGCTCCGCTTCGCCACGCTCGATGTCCTCCGAATCGATGTATTCCAGCTGCACGGCCACGTCGTTGGCCATGCCGCCGTGCACCAGAGCTTCGTGCAGCGACTTGTAGCTGTCCTTGAGATGGACGTACTTGCCGACGATGCCCACGCGCACGGTCCCCCCTGTCGGCTTCTTGAATCGCTCCACCGTGTCGCGCCAGATGTCGAGCTCGGGCTGACGAGACCAGATGTTGAGCTTCTCGGTGATCTGGTCGTCCATTCCCTCGGCGTGCAGCACGAGGGGGAGCTCGTAGATGCAGGAGACATCGACGGCCGAGATCACGCATTGCACCGGAACGTTGGAGAAGAGTGCAATCTTCTCCTTCAGTCCGCGTGCGATACGCCGGTCGCAACGGCACACGAGTAGATCGGGTTGAATACCAATCTCACGCATCGACCGCACGGAATGCTGCGTTGGCTTCGTCTTGAGCTCCCCGGCGGTCGCGATGTGGGGAACCAGCGTGACATGCACGCTCACCGCATTCTGCGGACCGACGTCGAGCTTGAGCTGGCGCAGCGCCTCGAGGAATGGCAGCGACTCGATGTCGCCCACCGTGCCGCCGACCTCGACGATGGCGACGTCCGCATCCGCGGTTGCATCCAGCACGCGCGTCTTGATTTCGTTGGTGATGTGCGGAATCACCTGAACCGTCGCGCCCAGATACTCGCCACGACGCTCCTTGTTGATGACCGCATTGTAGACTCTACCGGTGGTGACGTTCGCGCGTTGGGTGAGGCGACAGCTGGTGAAACGCTCGTAGTGCCCCAGGTCCAGATCGGTCTCGGCCCCATCGTCGGTCACGAAGACCTCACCGTGTTGAAACGGTGACATGGTTCCCGGGTCGACGTTGATGTACGGATCGAGCTTCATGTGCGTCACACGAAGCCCGCGCGCTTCCATGAGTGCGCCGATGGACGCCGAAGTGAGACCCTTCCCAATCGCGGAGACAACTCCACCGGTGACGAGGACGAACTTCGTTCGCCTGCTCACCGGCGACCTCCTTGGTCCATGTGCGAGGCTCGTATCACGGCTCACGAGACACCGCATCCCCAGAATGCACGGATGTACAGGGTACTGGTGAGCGGCACGGATTCGACCTGGCCGTTCGGCCTCCGCGCGCAACACCGACTGTGCACGGATGGTCGGTCAGAAGCGCGACGATCAGAACGACCCGAATACTCCGAGGCCGACTGCGTCTCGACCCGTGACCATCGGCAGAGCGTAGACTTCCAGAGAGTCTGACGACAACCCCGGGAGGACACGACGAGCTCGGCTCGTTCGGGTTGGCTTGGTGGGCATGAAGGCAGCCTCTGCCATCACGGCCAAACCGCCGGCCTGTCCTACCCCGTCAATGCCGATCAGAATCGCGCGAACCACCACCCACCACTTCGCGCAGTGGGGCTTGCCATCCGGGCAGCCGGTGTCGGCAAGCGCCATCCAGGGTCCTGCCACCGGGATCACCAGATCGTCGCCGCCCGGTGAGTTCGGCCACAGCAGGCCGCCGCCCAATGCCAGGCCGTACCAGGCTGTCGTCGTTGCGGCGCCGGCCAACATCAACGACGCCGGGGCGTAGGAGGGAGGAAAGGCTTTGGGGTCGTACCGGATCGGCTCGACGGGCTCGTCCGCTCGGACAGACCCGGAGTGGAGCAGCCCGCACACGCCCCAAGCGCAGGCGCAGAGCAGTCCCAGAGCGCGGTGGTTCGGCACGGCCCCCTTTTGGCCGCACCGGCGCACAAAAGCAAGGGCGTCCGAGTGGTCCGAGCGCATTCCCTCGGCGCGGGGGCGCTGCAGCAGGTCCGAAACCGAGAAGGGAGTCTCCACGGAACTGGTCAAGCCGCCGCTGTGAGGGTCATTCTCCCAGTGTGAAAGGGACATCAGCTCGACGAGATGATTCGACGCGAGCCGCTGGCCGCCGGGCGACGTGGCTCCGCCCCACCGGTGTGCTCGTGCTGGCGTTGGCGTTGGTCTCGACCGTGGCGTTCCGTGCGGCGCGAGCCGAGCAGCCGGCGAACTCGGCTGCGACGGTCACCACGCCGGCGCGCGTAGCAAGTCTGCCCCTCACCCAAGCTGTCGATGGGCTGGCGCGCTGGGCGCGGCAGCATGGCGGAAGAGCACTGGTGGCCGTCCTGGACGTCCGCACGGGTCGCGAGCTGGCGGCCAACGACGCCGAGGTCGCCGCCAATCCTGCGTCCAACGCCAAGGTCTTCACCGCCGCTGCGGCGCTTGCCGAGCTCGGACCCGGGTATCGCTACACCACCGAGCTGCACGGGAGGCTGCGCAACGGCGCCGTGACCGATCTGGTCCTGCGCGGTCACGGCGATCCCTCCCTGACCCTGGCTGATCTATCGTCCATGTGCCGCTCGCTGGCCGCCATGGGCCTGCGTCGTGTCGAGGGACGCATTTTGGTGGACCAAAGCCGGTTCGACGGCGAGTTCTTGCCCCCCGCGTACGTCCAGCAGCCAGACGAGTGGGCGGCGTTTCGAGCGCCAGTCAGTGCCGTCGCGGTCGAGCGCAACATCGTCACCATGAACGTGTTGGCTGGCGATCCCGGTCAGCCCGCCACGATCTGGTTTCACCCTCCGGGCTTCGTGACGGTCAAGGGACAGGTGCAGAGCCGCGACGCCGGCGCGGGTCAGGCAGTCCGGCTCTCATTGACGCCGGACCAGGGCCGACTACGGGCAAACGTGGGTGGCCATCTCGCGACTGGCCTACCCCGGCTGCGCTTCTCCCGTCGCGTCGACGACCCGCGCCTGATGCCGGGCTACGTGGTGGCGCACTTGCTGGAGTCCATGGGCGTCACCATCCAAGGTGGCGTTGCGGCCGGGGGTGAGAAGCTCAGCTCGCGGCTGGTTTGGCACCGTTCGGAGCCGCTGGCTCGGTTGCTCGACGAGCTCGGCAAGCACAGCGACAACTTCTATGCCGAGATGATCCTCAAGACCTTGGGTGCTGAGCGCGAAGGCAAGCCCGCCAGCAGCGCGGCTGGCGCTGCGGTCGTGCTCGCATGGCTGAAGCGAGTGGGGGCAGCCGATGCCGGCACCGTGGTGCTGAATGGCTCGGGACTGTTTGATGCCAACCGGGCGAGCCCGCGCACCCTGGTTCGAGCGTTGGCCGCCGCCTGGAAAGACCCTGCGCTCAGGCCCGAATTCGTGAGCCAACTCGCGGTGGGCGGTGTGGACGGGACGCTTCGGTCGCGTTTCCGCCAACACGCAGCCTCTCGCCGCGTCCGTGGCAAGACTGGAACGCTCGCGCGGGTGGATGCCCTTAGCGGCTACGTCCTGGGGCAGTCGGACGCCGCCCCGGTAGCCTTTGCCATCATCGTGACCGGACTCGCCCAACACCGGCAGGTGCGACGCCAAATCGACCGCGTGGTCGAGCAGATCACTCGACTGCCTGCCGACTGAGCAGCCTCCCACCAGCAGCCGCTGCTACGGTTCTGGTTTGGGGTGGAACGGCGCCGAGTCGACGGCTCGTTCGGGAATTTCGACGATCGCTTCGCGCGGGGCGGGGAACTTGGCGCCGTAGCATGCGGCGAGTATTTCTGCTCCGGCGGCCACGTCGACGTGGCCGGTGTTGATGACCAGATCGTAGTGGCTGGGGTCGTTGACGTCCGCCGAGTAGTGACGACGAATGAACGCTATGCGTTCGCGCTCTACGGCGCGCACGTGCTTGATGGCTTCCTTCTCCCCCAACCCGTGCAATGCGGCGATGCGCGCCGCGCGGATCTCCTCGGGGCAGACGACGCGAACCCGGAAGCAGATCCCGGGGGCGATGATGAACTGGGCGCCGCGCCCCACCACCACCGCGCTGCCGTGACGTTCGAACGTTCGTACGACCCGCGCCACGTGACGCACATACTCCGCCACGCTGCCATCGATGCCCATCAAGAGCTCGCTGATGAAGTCCTCGATGCCGGTCCGGGTGCGCTCGTCCAGGGACGCCACCAACGTTTGCTCGGCACCCGTCTGCTCCGCGATTAGCTGCACCAGCTCCTGGTCCCAGAAACTGAAGCCGAGCACTTCGGCGGCTCGCGCCGCCACGGCTGACCCGAGCGAGCCGTGCTCGCGTGAGACGGTGACCACCGGCCAGGGCAGCTCCGCATCGGGCAGCGAAGCGCGGTCGTCCCTTTCGATCCGCCATTTGCGAACCTGGCTCTCGACGATCCTTTGAACATCCCGTGGCGGTGGCCTCGATGGTAGCGGTCGCATAGGCGCAGTCCCCTTGAGCGCAGATCGTCAGTCTACCCTGGCGGGTGCGCCTCGCACCAGGGGCAACGTGCGGCCGCTCGCGCTGAATGCCGGACAGGCAGCAACCTGGCGCCAGGTCGGACCATCAGCGCCCGGGAAGCACGGGATTTACCGATCCCCGGTGACGGCGAGCACTTCCTCGAAGCTCGTGATGCCCTGCAGCATTTTGGCCACCGCCGCTTCCCGGAGCGTGGACATTCCGTCTCGTCGCGCCTGCTCCTTGATCTGTCCGCTGGTCGCCCGTGCGAGAATGAGCCGATCGATGGTCTCGTTGATCTCGAAGACCTCATAGATCGCCGAGCGGCCGTGATAGCCGGTATGGCGGCAGTCGACGCAACCCGCACCGTGGTTGACCAGAACTGGCCCAGGCTCCAGCTGGACTCCCAGTTCTTCCACCTCGGAGTCCGTGAGCAACCGCTCCTCCGCGCATCGGGGACAGATCTTGCGGACCAGTCGTTGGGCGACCAGGCCGAGCAACGTGGAGCTGAGCAGGAAGTGTTGCGCGCCCAGATCGAGCAAACGGGTCACTCCGCTGGCGGCGTCGTTGGTGTGCAACGTGGAGAACACCAGGTGGCCGGTAAGGGCCGCCTGAATGGCATGCCGAGCAGTATCCAGATCGCGAATCTCACCCACCATGATCACGTCCGGATCTTGGCGCAGGAGAGTGCGCAGCGACTCGGCGAACGTGACACCAATGGACGGTTGAATCGCGGTCTGGTTGATCTTCTCGAAGATCATTTCGATGGGATCTTCGATGGTGGTGATGTTGATGTCGTCGGTCGCAAGAGCGCGAAGCGCAGTGTACAGGGTGGTGGTCTTGCCGGACCCAGTGGGACCGGTGACCAGAATGATCCCGTGTGGCTGGCGTATGAGTCGCTCAAAGAGATTCAGCTCGCGCGCCACGAACCCGAGATCGGACAGCTGAAGATTGGCGATTTCCGGGTCGAAGATCCGGAGCACCACCTTCTCGCCAAACGCTACCGGCAGCGTGGACACGCGAAACTCCACGGGCTTGCCGCGATGATCCGTTTTGATCCTTCCATCTTGCGGACGACGCTTCTCGCCGATGTCGAGGCGCGCCAGGCCCTTGATGCGATTGACCATCGCTCGGTGCACGATGAGAGGCATCTGATTCACGCGGTGCAAAACGCCATCGATGCGGAACCGGACCTGGCTGTCCTGGCGCTTCGGTTCGATGTGAATGTCCGACGCGCGCTGCTGGAATGCGTAGCTGAACAGGTAGTCGACCGCGTTGACCACGTGCTGATCGGAAGCTTCGATTTCCCGTTCCGACTGCATGCGGACGAACTGCTCGAGGTTGCCCAGGTCGATGGTTTCGCTGAGATCCCGCTCCGCGTGCTCGACTGATTTCTGAAAGCCGAAGAACTCGGTGATCAACTTCTGAATGTCGGCACGTGACGTGACGACGACGCGGAGCCGCTTCTTGGTCACACTCTCCACCGATTCGAGCGCCAGGGTGTTGAACGGGTGGCACGTCGCGATCGTGAGCTCTTCCGTCGTCGCCTCGAGTGGAAGGATGCTGTGCTTGCGGGCGAACGGCTTGGAGACCACCGACGTCACGAACTGTGCGTTGAGCTCCAGGGGATCCAGCTTGACGTACGGCAGACCTGCGTTGCGGGCGAACAACTCGGTCAACCGGTCCTCGGTAAGAGCGTGGTCGTCGCGACCCTTGAGCCCGAACGATGCGAGCAACTCGATGGCCGTCACCGAAGCTTCGAGATCGCGGTGGCTGGCGACCGTCTGGGGGGCGCTGCCGGCCCGCACCTTGACCAAGTGGGCCAACTGGCGCTTCTCGTGGGCTCGAAGCTCTGTGGCCTCGGTCGCGTCGAGTATTCCGTCGGAGGTCAAGTCTCCGAGCAGCTCCTCGAACGACAGAGGATGCTGGCGTCGACGCAGCGCATCCATGCGGGCGAGAATAGCAGAGCCTGGCACGCGGTTTGATCGACCGGAGCAGCCATGGTGACAGCCGGGCGGCTAACCGAACCGGGCAGTGGTATGCTCTGACGGTCGATCCAGGCGGCGGCTGACGGTTCGGATTGGGTCTGGGCGGACCCAGGGAGCGCGTTCGAAGGGGCAAGAACGGCAGGAGAAACCACATGCACGCCACACTGAAGCGCACCGGACCCAGGTGGCTCACTCCCCTGGGAGTGGCCCTCGCGGTGAGCGTGTCGTGCGGTACCAAGGACGGGGGCGGCGACGCTGATGCCGGCGCGGCAGGGTCCGGCGACGGCGGTTCCGGCGCAGCGGGGAGTGGGGGCAGCTCGGGCGCCGCCAGCAACAGTGGCGGCTCACCTCCGGTGTCGACGTGCTCGGGCGTGCCCGTAGGCAGCGGATTGCCTGACGGCGAGGAATGCACCGGGACCAGTGTGGAGGCACAGCCCGTGCCGGTGGACATGTACCTCATCATCGATCGGTCCTCGTCGATGGTGGATCGGGTGGTGGAGTCCGGCGAGACGCGGTGGGAAGCGGTGATCGAGGCCGTGCGCCAGTTCGTCCAGTCTCCCAATGCGGCCGGCAGCGGGGCAGGCGTGCAGTTCTTTCCGGCCAGTCGCTTCGGGGATGACGACTCCATCGATTGTGACGCCAACCAGTACGCTACGCCCAACGTGGCCATTGGGCCCCTGCCGGAGGTCGGGGACGCCATCGTGATGGCAGTGGAGGGGGCCGAACCGAACGGGTTTACTCCGACCAGTGCGGCGCTACGAGGAGCGATCGACTACGCCAAGACCTGGGCAACCGACCATCCCGAGCGCGCCACCGTGGTGGTGCTGGTGACGGATGGCTATCCCACGCAGTGCACCGACAATGTGGACGAGATTGCAGAGATCGCCCGAGGTGCCCGGGAGACGGAGCCCCGGGTGTCCACGTTCGTCGTGGGCATCGGTGGGGAATGGAACCTTGCCGCCATCGCCCAAGGCGGGGGCACGATTGCTCCCTATATCGTCAGCGACGCCACGGTCACCGAAAGCTTCGTGGAAGCCCTCAACAACATTGCCGCCACGCCGCTCTCCTGCGATTTCGAGCTGCCACAGCCACCGCCCGGTCAGGATCTCGATTTGGATCTGGTGCAGGTGGTCTACGAGCCTGCACAAGGTGAAGTCGAGGAGATCCCCCGCGCCCAGTCGTCTTCCGATTGCCTGGTGAGTGAGCATGGCGGCTGGTACTACACCCCAGTCGACGAGCCCGAGCGGATTCGGGTCTGCGACTGCAACTGTCGCCGGTTCGGTGCAGGTCGGTTGACGGCCAGCATCGGCTGTACGCCGGCCGAGATCTACTAATGCAAGTGGAGGACTTTCAGGTGTACTGGAACCGCGCCCTCCCCGCGCATTCACGCACCAGAACCCTGGCGTGGCCGCGGCAGCGCTGTAGAATGACCTAGGAAGGAGGCGGAGCCGACGCAGACAGACGCACTCGCGGTTGCCCGTCGTACGATTGCCGCGGTGACAGCTCATGGCCAGATTGAACCACAGCGTGACGCGCGCGTTGCCAATGCTCTGGTTGGCGGCCTGCTCCTCATCCAACTCCACCGACGTCGACCCCGACTCCGCGGGGCAGAACACGGGGCTGTTCGGCTTTGTCGGGCCACGATCGAACCATGACGGCGAGGGAACCGGTGGCGGCACCCTGATCAACGGCACGGGCGCCTACGGCTCCGGCGCCAGCAGCACCGTGGAGCCGGCAGGGGATGCGTGTGCGGTGGTGGAGCAGGAGGCCGAGAATTCTCGACGTCCAGTCGACATCATCTTCATCATCGACAACTCCAGCAGCATGGCGGGGGAGATTTCCCAGGTCGAGGCTCGGATCAACGACGACTTCGTTCGCATCATCGAGGAGAGTGCCGTCGACTACCGAGTCATCATGTTGTCCCGCTACGGCGACGTCGACATCCGCGATCCGATCGGGGACAGTGACCATCCCATCTGCATCCACCAGCCTCTGGGCGCGGGTGATTGCAGCGACCCCGAGAACGAGCTGCTCAACCACAACCCGCCCCACTTCTTCCACTTCAGTGCCGACATCACCAGCCATGCGTCCCTGTGCTTGATCTTCGAGGCCTTCGCGCAGTCTGACGAAATCGGAGAAGGCCGGCCCGATTGGATTCCGATTGTGCGCAACGGCTACTCGGCATTCTTGCGCGAGCGCGCCCTGAAGACGTTCGTCGAGATCACCGACGATGGGGTGAACTGCTCCACCAACGCCACGGCAGACGGGTCCAGGCTGAACCTGGATGACGAGGACAGTGCCGAGGAGGGGGAAGCGGTCGCCGAAGCCTTCGACGCAGCCCTGCTGGAGCTGTCACCGGAACACTTCGGGACCGCCGCACAGCGGAACTACAACTTCTACAGCATCGTGGCGATGGATGAGAACGATCCGGAAACCGCTCCCTGGCAACCGGAAGACTCCATCCAAGAGGGCATGTGCTCTGCAGGCGGAGGAGCCGAGGCGCCCGGCACCGGATACCAAGCGCTCAGCATCATGACCGAGGCGCTCCGGTATCCGACGTGCCTCAACGAGAATTTCGACGCGATCTTCCAGGCCATTGCCCAGGGCGTGGTTGTCGGTTCACTGTCTTGCGAGTGGGCGATCCCGGCACCGCCTCCGGGACAAACTCTCGATCGCGAAAAGGTGAGCGTTCTGTACACGCCCGGAGACTTGGACGAGGCGGAGCCGATCCCGTACGTGGACGTCGTCAACAACTGCGATGCCGGCGGCGGCTGGTACTACAACGACAAGGACAACCCCACGCGAGTCGTGGTGTGCGAGGCCACCTGCGATCGCCTGCGCCGCGACCCCGATGGCACCGTCAACGTGCGTTTCGAGTGTGAGCAGGTCATCGAGGTACGGTGAGCATTCCGGGCGGGTGACCTACCTCCCGGTTCTGCCGGCGCCGTTTCTGCCCCCCCCTTCGCTCGGCGCCCCGGCCGCCTCGTTTCCGCCCGCACCGCCGGCTCCCGCCGTCCCCAGGGGCGTTTCGGCCCAGCAGTCTGCCTCGTCCTCGCCGCCGACGCAGTCTGTTCGCCCGTCACACACGATCTCCTGAGTCAGTCGCGGGTAGCCCTCTTCCGGACAGGACGGTCCGGCATCCGGCGGGCAGGGGCAGTAGAAGTCCTCGCCCTCGATGCAGTGATCCATCAGGTCGCGCTCCGCGAGGCAATACTCGAGCGGCAGCAGTGCTCGTCGGTCGGCATCGCACTCGAAGCTCGACGCGGGCTCCAATTGTAGACAGACCAGGTAGGCGTTCGTCTCCGACTCGCAGATCCCGCGGCCGAGGTCCCACTCGCACTTGGCGACACACGCTGCGCGAGTGTCGCCCGGGCAGTCCGCCGCCAAGCGCGCGTCGCAGACGGACTCGCAGTCGGCCTCCGGCGGCGGTTGGACCGCGTCGTCGTCGTCATTGTCGTCGTCGTCGTCGTCGTCGCCGCCGCTGCAGGCCACCAGAAGTCCCACTGCGAGCGGCACCGCCAGCCTTTGCAGCCATCCCCTGCGCATGCAGAAAGGGTAGCTGAAGGCCCTGGGAGGGCAAAGCCTCGAGCGCAGCTCGAGGCTTTTCCTGCCCGATTACCGTATCCCGCTGCTGCTGCCCAACGACAGGCGTCACGGTGCATCTTCGATCGGTCCATTCCTTGCATGCCGTGACCATCCGACCTGGGATGGTTG
>CAZSVU010000195.1:0-16455 GCA_964610275.1 uncultured Polyangiaceae bacterium
TCGGGCTAGGCTCCGTCGTTCCCCGACGGTCAGCTCGCGCCCGGTGCCGTAGTCCGGAACGGGGAGCTCCTCCAGGTGTAAGTCCACGCGAGGCGAGTCAGCTCCGCGGCGCAAGAATCGCTCCAGGCTGAGCAGGCTTCTGGCGTGCGCTTCTCCGCGCAGGCGTTGGACGAGCTCGCACTCGCCCAGCTCGGCGAACAGCGCTGCCACGCTCAGTATGGCTTCGCGTGCGTCTGGGACCGACCGTTCCCCCTCCTCACAGAGGGCGTGGAGCTCGTCGGCGGCCTGCGGCAAGGGGGTTGCGGACAGGTGGTCGCGGAGCCATCCCAGCCGGAATTCGATGTCCGGGAGCGAGCGCAGCACTTTCTTCAACCGGGTCAGTGACGCCACGACTTGCCGCATGTTACCCGAACCCTCTGTCGATCGCCCGACAGCGCGCTGGGTGGTTCACGCGTCGCGTTCGAGCGCCTTCCAATGCGGCAGCCGGGCAAACAATTCCTCTGCGGCATCCGCATCGAAAGCAGGGCGCACCGCGCGCTCGGGTTCGAAGGGAAGCATCAGGCGAAACCCAACCCGGGCCGATGTTCCGCGATGCAGCTCAATCGTGCCACCGTGGTGGTACGCGATGAAGAATGCGGCCAGCAGGTCGGGGTGCTCGTCGTCGTCCAACCCGCCAAGTGGCATGAAGAGCGCGCTCAGCGGCAGGTCGTCCCAGGTCCACCCTTCGCCGACCACATCGATGGCCACACCGTCCGCACCCCATGCGCGGACCCGGTCGCGCGCGATCACCCGAACCAGAGCCGGCCCATCGGTGTCGCGGGCACGTGCACCGCGCAGCATCTGGCGGTACATGCTGCCAAACAGTCGCTCGAGCATGGCGCGACAGCAGCGCAGCTTCGGTAGTCCGTCAGCAACGTCCACGCGCAGGGTGCAGTTCTGGCCCGACATTTCGGCCGCCCATGCGCTGCCGGCGAGCTCCGGCAACGCGACTTCGTCATTGAATTCGTAGCTCCGCTCCACAGTGGCCTCGGCCACGCCACCGACGATTCGCAGCAGGTGTGCGTTGGCCTCTTCGACTTCGGCCTCCACGTTACACCAGTAATCTTCGGCTCTGACAGACCACGGCATCGGTGCGCTGCACGCCTGTTCGCGCGCGAGCGTCACGTACGCCTGCAGTGCAATCATCGTGTCTCGCACGTGGGTGGAGAGCCCCTGGGCGAGCACGGCGAGACTGCGAATTCGGTCTGCCACCAACAGCTGCTGCAGCGCCGAGAGCTTCTCCTCGAGGAGAATGTCGCGCTCGCGCCGGAGGAGGAAGTACTCCATCGCACGCAGCAGCGTTCCCCTTAGCTCACGCACATCCCACGGCTTGACGACGTACTTGAATATCGCACCGGTATTCACGGCGTCGATCACCGTATCGAGATCGCCATGGGCGGTAGTCAGGATGCGCACGATCTCCGGGTTCGTGCGCCGCACTCGCGCCAACAGCTCGTTTCCCGTCTCATGCGGCATCCGCTGATCCGCAACGACTAGCCCCACAGGTGGCTCGCCGGCCTGGAGCAATGCCCAGGCATCCTCCACGCTCGCCGCCGTCAGGACCTGAAAGTCCCCTTCGAACGCCATGCGGAAGTACTTCCGCGCCTGCTCCTCATCATCGACGAACAAGGTGGCGAACTCCCGATAGTTGTAGCCGAGAGTCATACTGCGCCCTCCGCGCGTCGCTGGGGCAGCTCAATCCTCACTTCGGTCCACTGACCTTCCTCACTATGCACCGTGATCCTCCCGTCGTGGGCAGCAACGAGCGCGTGACATATGCTCAACCCCAGCCCCATCCCCTCTCCCACATCCCCCGTCGTGACGAAAGGATCGAAGATCTTTGCGAGCAATCTCGCGGGGATTCCAACCCCGTTGTCCCACACCGTTATGATGGTCGCGTCCGCACCAGACACCGCAGTGATGCGGATGCATGGCTCGCGCAACGCCGACGAGCGGCGCAACGCAGCCTCCGCGTTCAGCACCAGATTGGTGAGCACTTGAAGGAGCTGCGATTCTGCGCCGAAGGTGGGGCAGTTCGCGTCGATTTGGCGTTCGACGCGAATACCCCGGAGCTGGGGGGAGGTGAGGCGGAGCGCCGCATCCACGGTGTGGCCGAAGTCGAACCAATCGCGATGGTCTTCGTGGATGGGGTTGGCAAAGTCGCGCAGGTCCGAGACGATGTCGCGAATGCGCTCCATTCCGGACCTCACGTCAGACAGGATTTCCCGGTTGGCCGCGTCGGTGGCGGGGACTCGTTCCAGCGCGATGCCGATGGCGGTCAGGGTGATATTGAGGGGATTGTTGATCTCGTGCAGGATCCCGCCCGCGAGACGACTGACGGCGATCATCTTCTCGTGTTGAACGAGCTGCGCTTCAACCGCGCGAAGTCGCTGCATGGTATCGGCCAGCTCGGAATTTCGCTCCCGCAGGCTGCGTTCCAGTTCCTGCGCGCGATACAGGTTGGCGACCCGCGCCTTCAGTTCAGGTACACTGAACGGCTTGTTGAGAAGGTCATCTGCGCCATCCGCCAGCGCGTTGACCTTGGAGCGCTCGTCGATGCGGGCCGTGACGACGAGGATTCTCGGACGGCCGTGTTCCTCCGCTTCGCGCTTGAGCTGAGCACACACTTTCCACCCGTCGAGCGTGGGCATCATCAAGTCGACGATGACTAGCTTCGGTCGTATCTGCCGCGCGAGTTCGAGCCCCGCGCGACCGTCCGCAGCCTGGAGCACGGTGTACTCGTCGGAGAGGGTGGCCACCAGATATCGTCGCATGTCCGGTTCGTCGTCGATCACTAGGACGCTTCCGGGAGCGTCCGGAAAGGGTATTCCCGCAGTCGATTCGGGGGCACCTGGGTCCACGGGAACGAATCGATCGGCGTCGCGGAACAGTTGTGCGAGCGAGTCGTCTGCCTCCAGCGGCTTGCCCAGTCGTCCCTCCGACATCTGTCCGACGGCCGTTTCGCGGCAGGGCAATCGCAGTGCGACGGTCGTTCCCCTGCCCGGCGTGCTCTCCGCTCGAAGTTCGCCGCCGCACAGCTCCGCCAGTTCCTTGGCGAGCGCCAGACCGATTCCGAGCCCGGTGAACCGGCGGGTCGCAGCGCCATCTGCTTGGCGGAATCGGTCGAAGATGAAGGGCAGATCCTCCGCTGAGATCCCGATGCCGGTGTCGCTCGTCTCCGCGACGGCGACGTCCCCTTCGCGCCGGATCACCACCGAGACGGCGCCGCCCCGCGGCGTGAACTTGATGCCGTTCGTCAACACATTGACCAGGATCTTCTCGAGGTGGACCGAATCCGCTACCACCCAAACGGGTGTCGGATCCGACTGCACCGTGACCGTGATCTCCTTCATCCCTGCGAGGTGAAGCACCGAATCGCACTGAGTGCGGACGAATCTCGAGAAGTCGATGAGCTCCTCGTGCACCATGACCTCACTGCTCTCCAGGCGGATCACCTCCAACAGGTCGTTGACCAGCTTCAGCAAACGCAACGCGTTGTCGCGCGCCGTCTCCAGTAGCTCGGCAGTCCCAAGCGTCAGCGTCTCGCGTCGCTCCAGGACGTCTCCCAGGGGCGCGAGGACCAGCGTGAGCGGCGTTCGTAGCTCATGGCTCACGTTGGCGAAGAACTCCGTCTTCAGTCGCTCGACCTCACGGAGTTGGCGGTTGGACTGCGCCAGTTCCGACTGCAAACAGAATTCCTGCAGCCTGGCCCGGGCCTGGAAATACGCCGAAGTCGAACAAATGATACCCGTCAGAACCAGGAAGTAGAGGTTGTTGTACAGGACCTCTGCCTGCTGCAGAGTGTCGGACCTGACCGCCACGGCAGTGCCATAGAACGCGATGGTTGCCACGCAGGCGATCACGGCCTCGCCGAAACTCCACGGCAATAGCACACCGATTCCCATCACGACCAGGTTGAGGCCGGCGTAGTACGGCGAAGCGGCGCCTTCGGACCGGAAGACCATCCAGCTCATGGCGGCGTTGGCCAGGAGGGGCACCAACATGGCGAACCATCCAATGTTGCGCTGAACGGCTCGCACGTAGTGCAACGAGAGGCCAATTGCGGCCAGCGCTGCCACGATCAATCGCGCGACCAGGAAGTCCCACAGCAAGTGGGGGTAGACGAACCAGTCGAGCGTGGTGCCGGCGGGCACCAGCAACATGACTAGGACGTGACTCACCTTGGAGTAGCGCACGCGGACGCGGCGATCGTGCGCCACGTAGGCATCAAGCGTCTCTGCAGGGATCACGCGAGTCGACACGTCCTACGCTCCCGGCTTGCGTACCTCGAGGAACAGGTTCAGGTTGGTCGGGTCCGTGAAGACACGGGACGGCAGTGACCCGGGCGCGAAACGCCGCAAGTGCCGCTCGTCCCGATACTCCAGATGCCACTCGGCCACGTGCTCCATGTAGCCGCGGATCGGGTTGCCCACGTGGACGTTCGTCACCACCACCAGGCCGTCCGGGCCCACCCAATCGCAGAACAGCTCGACCAGCCGGCGACAGACTCGGTTGGAAAGGTAGTCGAAGAGGCCGGCGCAGTAGACCAGATCGAAGCTGCCATGCACGGTGGAGGTGCCGCTCGTGGCGCCCTCGAGGAGATCGTGGATTGATCGGTTCACCAGCCTCAAGCGCGTCGCGCGGCGGTGCTTCTCGATGGCCCGTCGCACCCGACTCTCGGCATGCGCGATCGTCTCCTGGTTGAAGTCCAGGAGGGTGAATTCACAAACGTCCGCCGCATCCTCGGTGGCGACGAAGCTCGCAACCTCCGCCGCCGGTCCACATCCGACGTTCAGAACCCGCAACACTCGTCCGCCCGCCTGCCTCTGGCGAGCCTCGCGTCGCAGTATCGTCCGGAGGATCCGAATGCGATTGCGATGTGCCACGGCCGGGGGAGTGGCCAGGTTGAATCTGCTGATGAGCCGGGCGTAGGCGCTCAGTTGTGGGTCCTCCTGCCCCAGGATCATGTTCACCATCACGTAGTCGCCAGCGTACCCGAGGGGCTTGGTGAAGCTGCGGTGCAGGAAGGGATCGCACAGCAGTAGCGGATGGAGCTCCCGCTGCGCGAACGCCTTGTGAACTGGAACGTCGCCCACGGCCACCTGGCGCGCCTCCTGCTCGAAGATTCCGAACAGCTCGCCGAGCTTTGCTTCAACCGGCGGTTGAACTTGATCGTGCAAGAGTTCGTCCGGTAGGTGTGCTAGGCCTGTCGATGCGTCCGCGTAGAGCGCCTCGGCCTGACCGAGCCATCGGCTGAGCTCCTGCAGAAAGTTCGCGAGCGTGCTAACGGCCAATTGGTAGTCCGGCCGAATCCGGTAGCTGCACTCCCAGTGCTGCACGAAGCGTTGCGCTTCTTCACGAACGGCTTCTGCTCCTGCCAGACCACTCAAGTCGGACCATGGGTCAACCAGGGCTGCAGACACGATGGTCAGTGCCCCGGTGGGCACTAGATGCGTCACCACGGTTCGACCCTGGTAGACGGAGCGTCCGTCCAGCAGGATTCGGAAGTCTTGGAGTACTTCGCTCAGTTGGACGATCGAGTACGGGTTGTAGACTTCGAAAGCGACCGAGTGTCGCGTGACGTGCAACAGCGTTCCGCGCCCGTCGAGTCCACGGGAGTTGTGGAACAGAACGAGGCTTTCGAGCGATTTCTCTCTGCGCGCCACGGAGAACCTCAGCATCGAGCAGCATACGCGATCTCGGGATCGAACACAGCCGACCGAATCGCCTCCGGCTGCGGTCCATGGCACCCAGTGCCCTGTCCCGGAAGTGAAAATCCATGAACGCGCCTCTTCGAGTTTTCGTGGGGCGTCCTGGTGGTCTTCGGGACAGGGCGCCCAGGTCGTGCAGGTGCTGCGTGGCTGGCGAAGCACGGACGGTTCTCGTGATCGCGACCGGAAATCGTGGCATGGTCGCGGTCTGCGCCGAGAGTGTCCCAGGCCGGCGGCTGTGCTCTCGCAGTCGAGCGGCACGACCGCGGTGGGCAGGTCCGCGTGGCTGAGCGCTCGCGACGATTGGCAGCGCGCGCTGCTCGGTGCAGGAGTGGCAGCACCTGCTGCGGCTGCTGCGGCCACGGGAGACGGCGCAGGGTCGCGTCGGGCTGTTGGTGATAGCCAGCGCCGTGCGCACCATTTCGGCGTGTTCGGCTTCGAGAGGGGGCGCGCTGCGTCGCGGTGGGTCACCTTCTGCCTCCGGCCCATCGTTCTGCGTGGAGAATCGCGTGTGACCAGCGCTTCCGGCGCACTGCGGCGTCCGACCGAACCCCCATGAGCCGGTGTCGCCGAGCAATTCAGATCTTCGCCGCGACCTGGCTTCTGTGCGGGATGCGCTAAGCTCGAGCTCATGGCACCAGCCGGACTACTGGAGCGACTGGCCAACCCGTGGCGGGGTCGGGTGGGCCGCGCCTCGCGGCGAACGCTCTGGGCGTTCGCGCTGGCTGCCGTGCTGGGCGGGTCGCACCTCGCACGCCAGGGCACCCTGGTGTGGAGGGGACTGGTGCTCGGCATGTTCGCCGCGGTGCTGGCCGCGCTGATCGCTCGGTATGTCCGGGAACGACGGGATTGGAGGAGCCCGCGGCGCACCATCGGGCGCGTCCTGGTTCCGACGGACCGAGCCCTCGGTGAACGTGCGCTGCGCGCGCTGACGCTGGCGGAGCGCGCCGAGAGGGACGATTTTGCGGGTTCGCGCGATCTGGCACGGTTCCACTACGAGCGGCTGCTCGCCCGGGCCTCGCTGGACGCGGTTCAGCGAACCGCCCGGCGGCGCGCCGCTCGCTGGACGTGGGCTGGAATGGGCATCCTGTTCTGCTGTGCGCTCGCCGCGGCGGTTGGGCCCATGCGGGTCATCGAGGGACTCGACGTCTTGGCTGCGACCAAGGGTCGGGCGCCGGTACCCATGGACTGGCTCCGGTTTGCGCGCGTCACGGCACAGCCGCCTGGCTACCTGCGGCTACCCGCTCGCGAGCTCAGCCAGGGCGGGTTCCCCAGCAACCAGCCGGTTGGAACGCTGCTCAGCGTCAAGGGCGTGCCGGTCCGTGAGGGTCGCGATCTGGTACTGACCGACGGGCACACCCAGGTGCCGTTCGTCAGTGATGGTGCAGGGGGCGTCGTCGCCCGCTGGACATTGACCGAGAGCTCCGTGCTCAGCGTTGCCGCCAAGTTCGGAGACGTGCTCATCGAGGAAAGGCAGCCACTGGTGCTGAATGCCCGCCCCGACACGGCTCCCGTGGTGCGCGTGGAAGGTGCGCCGCGCACGGTGCAGCTGCGCGACATCGAGCGCTTGAAGATCCTGTACTCCGCTTCTGACGATCAAGGCCTGCGACAGATCGATCTCGTTCTGTCGGCGGGGGAGCACGAGGATCGTCGGGTTCTGGCTCGCCTGTCCGGGGAGACTACCGAGGAGCGAGGCGGCCACGCGTTGACCGCGAGCGACGAGTTTTTGCGTCGGATGTTCTTGCCGGTGGAAATCCGAGTTGAGGCCAGGGACAACGATCCCCTCACGGGTCCCAAGTGGGGCAAGAGCGAGGCGATCACCGTGGTTCCTCCGCCGGTGGGCGAGCCCGAGGCGGATCGGTTCCAGGCCCTGGCTGGTGGGCATCGATTGATGGTGGATCTGCTGGCGTGGCAGCTTGCCTCCGTCGACGCTCCTGACCGAGCACGGGAGGAGCGCAAGCGTGCGCGGCGTGTGGCTGACGAGATGGAGGCTGTGCTGCTGGACGCCTTTGGAGGTCTGAGCGTGCCGACCGGGTTGGCGACCTTCCTGCGCGGGCAACTGAGCGTGCTGCAGACCAGGCCGCCGGCCGGTGCATCTCCCATCCGGCGGACGGAGGACGCGTTGCTCGCCACCGACGTTGCGATTCGGGGGCTCGGCCGGCGCGACGCCCAAACGGTCGCCAAGCGGCTCGGCGATGTGGCCGAGGAAGCCGCGGACGGAGCGCGCCTCGCACGTGAGACGGAGCAACGTCGTCGTGGCCTGACTCGGCTGGACGCCGCCGTCGATGCACTGGAGGCGGGGGGGAGGCAACTCCAGCGTCTGGGCGAGCTTGGTCGGGACCTTGGCAGCGTTGCGCTCAGTGAGCTGCGCCGTGTCCAGCGCGCACGCGCATTGGACGACCTGACGCACGCCGAGCTGGCCGCGCGTCACTTGGCGGCTCGACTCCGCCGTCCCCAGCCCTCAGCGGCCGTCGTGCGGGGAGGGGGGACCGAGAGTGGCGTCGGTCGGGGGCCTGCAACTTGGGGAGATCCATCTCGCGCGGATGATCTGTTCGACCAACTAGCCTCCGAGTTGGAGCAACTGGCGCGGGAGCACGCTTCCGAGATCAGCGGCGTGGAGGGTGCGCTGTCGGATGCGGAAGCGTCGGTGGACTCGAGCGAGTTGCGTGAGGAAGCCGAGCGGCGGGCGGCGACGATTCGTCGCGCGGTCGCGGATCTTCCGTTGCCGGGAGCGGAGCCCGGCTCGGCGCGTTCTTCCGCCGCCCTCGGTCGAGAGCACGCCGGATCGATGGCGCAATCGCTGGAGCGATTGAGTCTCGCTGATGCCGTACAGAGTGGTCGCGACGCTGTGAGCGCTCTACGCGATGCGCGGCGCCTGTCCAAGCGCGGAGCCAGTCCCTCCGATTGGGTAGACGACACCATGCTGCAGGACGCGAAGCGACGACTGGACAATGAGCTGACATGGGCGGAGTACTGGTTGCGGCGATTGCAGCGACGCGCCGAGGAACGTGCCAAAGGTGCACTCGATCAGGTGAGCAACCGCGAACAGGGACTGGCCCAGCGCGCGACCAATCTGTCCGGACGCGGTCGCATCCGCGAGACCGCGCTTCCGCACGAGATGGTGGACCAACTCGACCGTGCCGCCAGTCTCATGCGGGACGCTGCGCGTGCGCTGCACGAGGGGAACGGGCAGCGGGGTCTACGACTGCAGCGTAGGGCACAACGTTTGCTGGAGCGTTCGAGCACCGGAAGGACCGCTGCAGAATCCGGGTCGGAGCCCAGCGAGCGTGGGGAAGACCAGCAGGGTGAATCCAGTCGTCGGGGCATGCGCACGGATGGTCGCGTCCCGGACGGCGATGCGAATCAGCGCGCCACGGAGTTTCGAGAGCGCGTACTGGAGGGGTTGGCGCGACAGAAGGGCGGACGCCTCGCGCCGGCGATCAAGCGGTACGCAGAGGGCTTGTTGCGATGAAGCAGGCGGTGCTCCTCCTCGTTCTGGTGACATCGATCCTCGTCGTCGATACGACGCGGGCGTGGCAGCCGCGAACGCGGCTCCAGCGTATTGCCGATGCCATCACCGAATTGGATCTCGCCGGGGCCCAGCGCCTGCTCGACGAAGCCGACTACGATTCGTCGGCGCTGTCTTTCGAGCGGGCCCGGCTCGCCATCTATCGTGGAGACTGCGACACGGCCGCGGCCATCCTGTCGGCGCCGACGTACTCGAGCACCGAGCAGGGAGCTTCGCTTGGGCGCCTCGCGCGTAGCTGTGCCGAAGCCACCGCGGCGGCGCCCGTGGTCCGGGACCAACAGTTGGGAGTGTGGGTACGATTGCAGGACGAGCGCGATCGAGTGTTGGTGCCGCTGCTGGTCAATGTCGCCGCTCGCGCACGGCAGTCGCTCGCTCGCGCGTTGGGTGTCGAACTGCCTCGCCCGCTACGTCTGGAGATCGTTCGGGACAACTTCTCACTCTCGGCGGTGACTGGCCTTCCGATCCAAGCCGCTGAGACCACCGGGACCGTGGCGGTGGCCCGGTGGGGACGAGTATCGATGATCACGCCGCGCGCGATGCCCCACGGGTATCCCTGGGAGGACACGCTGGCGCACGAGATCGTGCACCTGGTGCTGTCCCGAGCTTCTCGTGACAGAGCGCCACTTTGGCTCCAGGAGGGCATCGCCAAGCGACTCGAGACCCGCTGGCGTGCCGAACGGCCGTTTGATGGCTCGTCCCATGACGAGGTTGCTCGGATGGCACTACTTTCCGGCCAATCGGTCGGGATTGATCGACTGGGCCCTTCCATTGCGATGCTGCCGTCTGCGGACACCGCTCGAATCGCCTACGCTGAAGTTGCAAGTTTCATCAACTACTGGATTGGCGAGAACGGAGAGCCCGCGCTGCGCCTGCTGCTTGCCGACCTCAGGGGCGCCGAGACGCCGGGCGCGGATGTGGGCATGCGAAGCACGACCGGGTACGAGCTCGCCGTGTGGGTGGAGCGCTGGCGGCAACAGCTGCTGTCTGATCCATCGGGTGCGGCCCCACCGTCGGGCGCGCGGCCCGGCGAGCAGAGTCGTCCGCAGTCGCTGAAGGAGGTCATGCTGCGCGCCAGGATTGGAGAGGCCGCGCGGCGGGTGCGCCTCGGGGATCTGCTGTTTGACCGCGGACACTCAGCCGAGGCGGCCGGACAGTTCGATCTCGCTGTTGCGGCGGCCGAGAACGAGCCGGCGGTGCGATGGCGCGCAGCCCGGGCCAGATTCGATTCCGGGGAGCCTGACCAAGCTCGAGCAAGGCTGGGTGGACCAGACGACATTTCCAGCGCACACGGAGCCTGGTTCGCGCTGCACGGACGCTTCCTGCGCCAGGATGGGAAGCAGGAGGACGCTCAGTCCGCATTCCTCCTGGGGATTTCGCTCGATCCGCTTTCCGAGGACGTGGCCTGCGAAGGGCATTGGACCGTGCGCTCACCCCGGGTTGGTCCGGCGTCAGAGCCGTTCCTGCCCGCGGAGCCAACGCGGAGGGCACTCTGCAAAGAGGCCCGGCTGCTCAACCGGCAAGATTGACCCGCTTTCTAGCAGCGCCTACGATGGTCATCCCATCTTCGCGAAAGAATTGATTTTCCGTTGAGCGTTACCAGCTTCGCCGCAGCGCAGTTCCTGCGGGCGATACCCCGCGTCCGGCTTAGCCGCGCGGTGGGTCGCCTCTGCGACAGGCCGCTGCCTCCCCGACTGTCGCGTGCCCTGGAGACAGCGTACGTCCGCGCGTACCGCGTGAACATGTCCGAGGCGGTACCACGACGGGGGGCCTACACGAGTTTTGATGCCTTCTTCACCCGGACACTTCGGGCTGAAGCGAGGCCCATTGACGACGATATCGTTGTCAGTCCCGCCGACGGCACCATCCAAGCGACCGGCCCGATTGACACGGGGGCGCGCATTTTCGTCAAGGGACGACCGTATGACGTTGGTGATCTCGTCGGCGACCATGGTGACGTAGGACGCTACTCCGACGGGTCTTTCGTGGTCGTGTACTTGTCACCCCGGGACTACCACCGTGTGCATGCTCCAGTGGCCGGTGAGATTCGCCGAGTCCGCGGGATCCCTGGGGACTTGCTGCCGGTCAACTCGATCGGGGAGCGTCATTTTCCGCGCCTTCTCGTGCGGAACAGCCGGGTTGCGATCCCCATCGACACGCCATCGCTGGGCCTCGTGACGGTGGTGATGGTGGGTGCCGTGATCGTGGGACGGATCACCGTGACCGCTCTGCCCGGACAACCCAACCCCATGGGGGAGTACGAAGTCAGTCCGCCCCACGTCGTTCAGCGTGGGGATGAGATCGGTACGTTTCATTTGGGGTCGACCGCAGTGCTGCTGCTCGAGCCCGGCATCAGAATCGCCCGCGACCATGGGCCGGTGAGGTATGGTCAAGCGTTGACGAAGGGGACATGAGCGGCGAGGACCCAGACAAGAAGGTGCCGGAACCCGAGCAGCAGTCGGGTAAGGCCGCGTCGACTGGCGGGGCACCTCGCCCCGGTGGCGGGAGTGTGCCACCCGGGAGAGGTCGGTTGGATGACGAGGCACCGCCCAACGTGCCGGACGACATCTTCGATGCCCCGTTGAGCCCTCGCGGGACGGATGGGCCACCCGATCAGCAGTCGGATGCAGACCGGCCTGCAACGTCCACCGGTGGCGGTCGGAAGTTGGCACCACCGCCAAAACCCAGAAGTCTGCGCCCCGGGCCGCCCGAAAAGCAGGCGTCGTCGGACGTGACCACCGAAGCAGGCGCTTCTGCGAGCGTGGCGACTCCCAAGCCGCCACCAGTCGGGAGCACGCTCTCCAAGCCACCACTCGCGGGCAGGACACTCTCCAAACCGTCAACGGCGGACAAGACGCCTTCCAAGCCGCCAACGGCGGGCGAGACGCTCTCCAAGCCGCCAACGGCGGGCAAGACGCCGTCGATACCGCCACGCGCCGACAAGACGCCGTCGATACCGCCCGCCGCTGGCAAGACACCATCGGTCCCACCCGCCGCTGGCAAGAAGACGCCGTCGATAGCACCGGTCGCTGGCAAGACGCCGTCGACACCGCCACGCGCCGACAAGATTCCATCGATAGCACCGGTCGCTGGCAAGACACCATCGGTCCCACCCGCCGCCACAGCCAAGCCGTCTCCGCAACCGCCACGCCCAGATCGCACCTCTTCCAGCCCACCAGCCACGAACGGCAAGGGATCCAAGCCGCCGCGCAAGCTGGCACCGCCGCCCCGGCCGTCGATGGACTCAACCGACTCGTCGGTTCCCGCGGAGACCACCGACCTCGACGCTGCCTTGGCCGAAGTCGAAGAGGCGGCGCAATCGGAACGGAAAGCTCGGTCCAAGCCCCCACCTTCCTCGCAGTTGAGCCAGCGTGCTGCCGGAGATGCGGAGTTTCCGGCTCCCCCCAAACCCGCTTCGGCGGCAACGGAACGGTCTACGGCTCCCCAGAGTGGCGATGATGGCCAGGAAGACTCCGATGACGACGACGATGATGATGCCGGAGTCGCGGACGGGATCTTGATGGCGCCTGTGGCTGGGGTCGAGGAGTTCGATCCGGAGACCCAACCAGCGGGCGAGGGCAGCGCAACGTCTTCCAAGCCCGAACCGCCCAGACCGACGCCTAGCCGCAAGAAGCCGCTGCCCAAGCCACTACCATCGCCCAGCCAGCTGTCCATCCCCGATGACGCCGTGCCGAAGCAGGCTCAGCCGAGCGATTCCCGCGCGGTGATGGCGATGCGCATCATCTCGGTGGGGAGTTCCGGGGCGGACGATGAAGCCCCGCCCGAGATCCTGGAAGATCTCGATCTTGTGGCGGAAGGTTCCGCCGAACCGCCCCCGTCGGATGCCGAACCTGCAGAGCTGATCGAGGAAGAAGAGTCTGCAGCTCTGCTCGAAGTTGCTGACGTGCAGCTGGATTCGGTCAAGCCGCCGCCGAAGCCGGTCCAGGTGGAAGCGGCGCCCGATTCTACCGAGGAGGCCGACGAACTGGACGCGGTTGATGCCGAGCCGGTGTCATCCGATCCCGACGCCAAGCGTCCACCACCGCCGCCGCGTCGTCCCACCCCGCCGCCGTCGTCCACAGATGCGCTCAAGAAGCGGGCAGCCCGAAAGCGCAAACCCGACAAGCCCAAGCGTGAGGCCAAGCCCATTCGTCCCCAACGGAGACCGTGGTGGGAAGAGCTATTCTCCGAAGACTTTGCCCGCGCCCACGCGCCCCTGAAGCCTCGGCAGATCGTCAGTGAGGTCGACTTCATCGAGAAATCGCTGGGAGTCGCACCCGGGGGAATCGTATTGGATTTGGGCTGCGGCCAGGGGCACCACGCCGTGGAGCTCGCCAGTCGCGGGTACGGCGTGGTGGGGTACGATCTGTCACTGTACCAGCTCGCTCTTGCCGCCGATGTGGCGCAGGAGGCGGGACAGAAGCTCAACTTCCTTCAGGGCGACATGCGGGAGATGGCCTTCGAGGAGATGTTCGACGGTATCTACTGCTGGAATGCGACTTTCGGCTACTTCGAGGAAGAGAAGAACTTAGCCGTTGCCGAGCGGATGTTCCGTGCGCTGCGACCCGGTGGGGCGGTACTTCTCGATGTGACCAACCGCGACTTCACTCTGGTCAATCAGCCGTCCTCGGTCTGGTACGAAGGGGATTCGTGCGTCTGCATGGACGACATGACCGTCGACTTCATCACGAGTCGGATGAAAGTGAAGCGGTCTCTCATCCTCGACGACGGCCGCACGAAGGAAACGTACTATTCGATTCGCATCTACGCTCTGCACGAGATTGGAAAGCTTCTGCACGACGTTGGCTTCCGGGTGACTCAAGCTAGCGGGGATCCGGTCACTCCCGGCAAGTTCTTCGGAGAGCGGTCGCCGCGCATCATCGTGTTGGCCCGCAAGCCCTAGGTCGTCGCCGAGCTTTGCTCGGCGGCGTCCGGAGCCCACGCCGGTCCAACGCAGTCCCGACCCCGAGAAGCGTACCCTCCGAGCTTTTCGGGCGAGGTGGTGGGATGCGTCCCCTCAAGCTACCCGTGACACCCTTCACTCGCAGGTGACGTGGATGCCGCCGTCGCGTTCTTCGCACGTACACCCGTCCCCGAGTGCGCTTTCCACGCAGCTGCAGGTGGCCGTTTCCGCGCATTCGGGCAACCAGCTGCAGCCCGCGCCACCGGGCGCGTTGTCATGGCAGTAGAAGCCGTTGGGACAGTAGTCGTCGCCGCAAGCGAAGCAGGTCCCATCCGCGCACTCGGACCCCGAGCTGCTGTCGTCGGACCCCTCGTAGCCGTCGTCGGAGCTTGAACCCTCCGGTGCGTCAGCGCTGCGTGTCGAGTCGCCTCCGCAGCCTGGGAGAGCGGTCAGGTGCAGTATCAGCAAGAAGCCTATCGGGAGAAGTGACGAGCGCGGCATGGCAAGCGGGAACCTGAGTGGGTGCGCGCTTGAACCTATACGCCCGGCGGGTCCGTGCACAAGGGGTGTGATGGGACACGCCGAGAGCGGTCGCCCCGTATGCGGCGTCCGATGCCCCGGGTGGGACGGGGGCATCAATGGGCCAGCGAACCGATGGCCGCCATCACCGCCACTTGGATGGCCAGGCGGCGCTCCTGACCAATGACCGACCCATCGAGCTCCTCCAAGCTGAACCGATCCCGGACGCTTCCGTCCTTGGCAGTGTCCGCGCGTGACGCGACGATCTGCACTCGCTGGCCGAAGAGGCCACGCGACAGCGCCAGCAGCAGCCCCGGACGATCCGCAGTTTCCACCTCCAGTGTTGCCAGCGTACCCGCTTCGTCTTCGAGGAAGCGGACGCGCGTTTCTGAGTGGCCCACGCCATGCGCCGGTTGCCCGCTGCTCACGTCCTCGAGCCGAATCCGGCCGCTGATGACGTTGCGCAGCGTCTGGTTGAACGTCTTGAGTACCGAGTCGCTGATCCCGAGCTCTCCAGCCGCGGGGTCGCCTTGTCGCACCCAGAACAAGTCCACTGCCTCCGTGCGCCGGCCGGGTGTGCGTCGCGTGTACGCCGCGGCGTGAACCACACCCAGCCCGCTCAGCATCAAGGCTGCACAGATGGCTGCCAGCAGCCCGGGGCGGTCATCGGCGACGACGCAGATGCCCGTCTGTCCAGGCCGCGAGGACTCGAATCGTCCGGCGAGTGCCGGTCGACTTCCACGTGCCGCCGCCACCGCAGCCAGGTCCGAGTGAACCCGAGGCGGTGTCGAACGCACCAGGTCAGCTGGCAACGTGGCCACGAATTCTCGGTAGTACGCCGGGCTGGCTGAGGTCACAGACTCCACGCTCGGATCATCGCTGCCGTCTGATGCACGGATGAGTCTCGGAAGTTTCATTCTTGTTTCGCAAGTCCGGACAGCGGCTCATCGAGGACCTACTGCCGCGGCCGAGGTCGACGCGCACTGCGCGAGCGCGACGGTGAGCGCCCCCAACACGAGGGCGGCGGACCAACGGCCTGGGTTGAACATGGCGTGGACTCGGGAAATGAAGCCAGAAACCAATTCAGGCGGCTCATCCGCGCCGCCGAAACCGAACGCTCGCCCAAGACATGGAGCCCCCGGCAGACGAGCGCAAGCCGCGCTAGATCCGCGAGGGTGATCCTGATCATGGTTTCACGAGTCCCCGGCAGGGTGAGGTCTCGCGAAACCTCAGACGGCCGCGATGGTGCTCGAAACAGATTCCAGTATTTCCAGATTCCGCTCACCGAATGAGTCTGGTGAGCATCGCGTAGAGCTCATTGCCCAACGCGAGCACGCGCGGCAGCACCTCGGCGCACGCATCACCGCCCAGGACCGCAATCTCGGTGGCGGCTACCGCTTCGACTGTCTCGCCCCGGGCCACGGTATATGCGCGCGCCTTGTCCGCACGGGTGAAGCGCCCGGCGCCTTCAGCGCAGTTGAGGCAAGCCGACTTGGCAGCGCGCAGCGCCTGATCGCGCAGTACGCGATCGCGAATCCGCGCCGCGCGCACCGCCCCGAGCAACTGGACGGCCACGCCGTACGCGCGCAACCGATGATGAGGCATGAGTGAGGTGTGCGTGGTGTTCGTCATGGGAAGGCTCCTTCGCCCTGGCCAAGGAGCCTTCCCCCTGCGCCGTGCCCCTCTCCCTCGCCCCTGTCCCTGCAGGCGCCAGTGCCAGCGTGAGCTGGCGCGCGCCTGCGTATCCCCCGCGAGCA
>CAZSVU010000196.1:0-16362 GCA_964610275.1 uncultured Polyangiaceae bacterium
GTGAACAGGCTGTTGATGATGGTCCAGGAGACACCGATGCTGCTGATGCCGCCGCCGTTGGAGCAGGTGTTTCCGAAGCCCTCGGCCCCGCCGAAGGTGGTGTTCACCACGTACACGGGCAGGCCCTGGTACTGGCTGAACACACGAATGCCGGCGCCGCCGACGTCCTGCCCCGTGTCGGCACAGACGTTGTTGAAGAACCGTGAGTTGATGACCTTGAAACGGCCACCGCGTACCCAGATGGCACCGCCACCGTCGTACTCGGTCTCGTTGCGGGAGTCGGCGTCGATGAAGGTCAGATTCTGGACCGTGAGCTGCGGGTGGTCCTGATCTTGGCAGTGATCGGTGGTCCAGACCTGGTCCTCGTCGCAGGTGTTCATGTAGAGGATGCGGGTCGTTCCTCCACCGCTCAGCGTGACCAGACCGCCCCCGTCGATGACGATCTCTGGCCCGGTGTCGTTGAACACCTTGGCGGGGCGATCGAGGGTGATGGTGTGGGGGTCGGACCCGCAATCGAAGGTGATGATTCCGCCCTGTGCCACGGCGTCGATGAATGCGTCGGCCGTGCAACTTGCAGGCGTCCCGGTGCCCACCACGATGTCGGGATTGCTGGTGTCTTCGAGGCCCGCCTCGGCCGGGACGCTGCACTCTCCGTCCGGGTTGCCGGCGGGGGGGCCATCTTCGGGGTTGGTCAATGGGTTGTCGATCCCGCCGGTGCCTTGGTCTGCGCCGCCGGTGCCTTGGTCTGCGCCGCCGCTGCCCTGGTCTGCGCCACCGCTACCCTGGTCTGCGCCGCCGCTGCCCTGGTCCGTACCGCCGCTGCCCTGGTCTGCGCCGCCGCTGCCCTGGTCGGCACCCGCGTTCCCCTCGCCCGTTCCACCGCTGCCCGGGTCGGCACCGGCATTTCCCTGGTCAGAGCCGCCGCTCGCCTCGGCGCCTCCGTCGTTGCCGCCATCGTCAGAGGTCTTGCTGTCACTGCTGCATCCAGCCAGCTCACCCCCGGCCAGAATCGCACCCAACACTGCCGCATACCATGTTGCCCGCATCACACGCCTCCTGATTCACACGCCAGATTCAAGCCCCGACTTGCCGATTCCTCAGGGATGGACCAACCCAGAGCGCTACTTGGATTGGCCAACTTGCAGCCACTGCCGGTCCATACGAATGTCGGCACAGACTCCGGAATTCGGCACGCCAACTCGATGCCCGACGCCGAGCCTGCCACACGTACACTCCTGGCGCAAAAGGCTCCCCAGGGGTGACGGCGCACACACTGCAGCCATGGGCGTCGCGAAGTGGCATAGTCGCAAAGTGCCGAGCGTGGCTCGGCCAGCGAGGGTACCGTGATACGAAGTCAGACGAAGTGCTTGGTCATCGTGGGAATACTGGTTCTGAGCGCCTGTTCCACTGAGAAGGAATCCAGCTCGGCCGACGGTGGTGCCGGGGGGTCGGAAGAGGGTGCGGCCGGGGCGTCGGGATCCGATGGTGACGACGTTGGTGGTGGCGGTGCCCACCCGTACGGACCACCGGGCGCCGATTGTCCTGCGCTGGAAACCGCGCGGCTGGCGCCACAGGTTGGTCCCTGGCTGGATGGTCCGGATCCGGGGCCGTGCACGTCGACGGATACCGACGGCATCACGACCTATGAGTATGACGCCGACGGACGGCTCGTCTCCTGGGAGCACACCACGGGCGGGAGCTTCACCGCGACCTACGACGACCAGGGGCGCATGGGGACCTGGACCGGTCCAAGCACGTACGTTTCGTTGACCTACACGGGCGACACCGTGATTGAGACGACGGCGCCTTCGTCGAACGAGATCCCCACGCAAATCGTGACGTATGAGCTCGATTCGACCGGGCGACCCGTGGTCGCAAGGATCGATCGCAACCTGGACGACCTGCCGGGGTGGATAGTGACGTACCTGTACGACGATTGCCTCCTGGCCCGGCGCGAGGTCGAGCCGGGCCCGAGTGCGGTGGGTCGGGGTACCGAGCCGCTCACCCTCACCTACACGTTCGATGCTGCCGGCAGACTGACGGCCCGCGCCGCCGAGGACGGCGGCAACGTCATGCAGCTCGACTACTCGTGCTGGATGGATTGAACGGCGCGGCGGCCCGCGCCCCGACGAATCAGGGGTGAGTGATGGTCGAGTTGTTGGCCTCGAATTGCGTGTCGTCGTGCATCGAGATGCCGGGCTGAGGGTACCAGGAACCGCCGATGTTGTTCTGAATCACCGAGTCGTTGATCACGATGTTTCCCGAGTGATCGTTGGTGACGAAGAAGATCGCCGCGCCATACGCGTTGACGCTGTTGTACTCGATCCGCGTCCCGCACAGCGTGAGCGTCATGGTGGTGCCGTCATTGTAGATGGCCCCACCGCTTCCTCCGCCCGGGGTGCCGCCCTCAGCCGGGTTCCCGCCGTTGCCAATGGCCTCGTTGTGCGTGAACAGGCTGTTGATGATGGTCCAGGACACGCCAATGCTGCTGATTCCACCGCCATTCGAGCAGATGTTGCCATAGCCGTCCTCACCGCCGAACGTGCAGTTGACGACATAGACGGGTTGGCCGTCGTACTGGCTGAAGACCCGGATTCCGCCACCCCCGACGTCCGGGCCCTCCTCGGCGCACACGTTGTTGAAAAAGCGCGAGTTGATGACCTTGAAGCGGCCACCGCGTACCCAGATCGCGCCGCCGCCGTCGTACTCAGTCTCGTTGCGTGAGTCTGCGTTGATGAAGGTGAGGTTCTGCACCGTGAGCTGCGGGTGGTCCTGATCTTGACAGTGATCGGTAGTGTAGACCTGGTTCTCGTCGCAGGTGTTCATGTACAGGATGCGGGTGTTGCCTCCGCCATCCAGGGTGACCAGCCCACCCCCGTCGATGACGATCTCTGGACCTGTGTCGTTGAGTACCTTGGCTGGACGGTCGAGCTCGATCGTCACCGGGTCGTCACCGCAGTCGAAGGTGATCACCCCACCCTGCGCCACGGCGTCGATGAACTCGTCGCCAGTGCAGCTCTCCGGGGTGCCCGTGCCCACGACCACGTTCGGATTGGAGGTATCCTCGAGCCCGGCCTCGGCAGGGATGTCGCAGTTGCCGTCCGGGTTGCCTGCGGCGGGACCCTCCTCCGGGTTCTCCAGCGGGTTGACCACGATGACGTTGCTGCCGCCCGAGCCGTCCCCGCTCGAGTTGCTGCTGCCGCCATCGTCACTGCAGCCCACAAGGGCCAGCGCACACATCAGACCCCCGACTCCAACCACACGCCTTCCGCTCTGCATTCGGTGCCTCCGTTCTCGTTCCTCTCACCGACCCCCAACTGCTTGCCACGTGCAGACCGGGAAAGCCACTGCGGCGAGCGTCCGCCTGGTGAGCTGGGGGGTCTCAGTCACACCGAAGGGCGCACTACCGCGCCTGCCCGCGCGCGGCGGCGGCGGGAGCCCCACGCTCCGAGACGGTCCGCTCGCAGACCAACGTACCATCCGAGGCGCAGCTCGGCTCCAGGCGGATCCTCGGGCTCGATCACACCGATCCCGTAGGGAGGTTTCCCGGCCGCCGTACACGGAACGCCGCGCCGGCCCAACCCCGGCGCCGCTGGTCGACGTTGCGCAATGGAAGCCCCACGGTGTCAGTGCGCTGCGCGCCCGGCGGGGTGACGGTCATGTCCACATGTGCCTCGTGCACGCGGTGTGACGTAGGATGTCGCACCTTGCCGTACACCGTCAGCAGTCCTGCCGACTCGTCGAGGTGGACCAGCTCGAAGTGGTGATACGCGGAGGGTACGAGTTCGAGCCGATGTGTGGTGCCGCTCGTTCGCGAGACGAAGGGCCCCTGGCTGGCGCAGCCAGCGAGCAGCACCGCCAGCGCCGACACGACCCAATGCCGCGCATGCGCGTGACGAGGTTGGTTCATTGGGTGCTTCCTTTCTCCAGCGCCAAGTCACGCGGAAGTTTGGGGGCCGCGTCTGGCGCCAGTGTGTTTGCATCCCGCCGTTCCGCGACCCAGCCATACACGGCGGGCAGGACGAGCAGCGTCAACAGGGTGCTGGTGATCACGCCCCCCATCACGACCACGGCCAACGGCTTCTGGATGTCTGCGCCGGAACCGCCGGCCACCAGCATGGGGGAGTAGCCGATGAAGGTCGTGAAGGCGGTCATCAACAGAGGGCGGAACCGCAGCCTGCAGCCTTCCCGGATGGTGTCCAGGACCGATTTCCCCTCTTGCCTGAGTTGGCCGAAGAAGGCGACGAGCACGACACCATTCTGCACGGCAATACCCAGGAGCACGATGAAGGCCACCGCCGCAGAGACCGAGAGGTGCATCCGGAACGCGACGGCAGCGACGACGCCGCCAACCAGCGCAAATGGAAGGTTGAGCAGCACGAGCAGCGCTGAACCGAGTGACCTGAGCGCCAGATACAGGAGCACGACGATCAGGATGAGTGCGATCGGTACCACCACGGCGAGCTGCCGCATCGCCCGTTGTTGGTTCTCGAACTGACCGCCGTACGCCAGGAAGTACCCGGCGGGGAGCTTCCCATCCAGTGGTGCCAATGCGGACTGCGCGTCCGCCACGAATCCACCCAGGTCCCGCCCGCGAACGTTCACCTCCACGACCACCCGACGCATGCCGTTCTCTCGGCTGATGGCGGCGGGGGCCTCTACGGTGCGGATCTTGGCCAGGGCGCCGATCGGCACCCGCTCACCGCTGGGACTTCGCACCAGCAGGCGAGCAATCTGCTCCGGCCCATCGCGGACGCTACCGGGCAATCGCACCACCACGTCGAATCGTCGCTGCCCCTCGATCAGGGTGGTCGCCACTTCCCCCGCCACGCCGGTCTCGATCGTCTCATTCACGTCGGCAACGTTGAGCCCGTAGCGAGCCACGGCTTCCCGGTCGATCTCCAGGTCGAACTGACGCATCCCCGAGACCTGCTCCACCTTGAGGTCTTCTGCGCCCGGGATGTCACGCAGCACTGCGGCGATCCGGTCGGCGAAGCCCTTCAGTAGCTCCAGGTCGTCGCCAAACACTTTCACCGCGAGATCGCTCTTCACCCCGGAAATGAGCTCATTCACTCGGAGAGCGATCGGTTGTGAGAACGACAACCGCAGGCCGGGGATCTGTGCCAGCTCTGCCTGAATAGCCTCCACCAGCTCTGCCTTGGTGCGGCCGGACTTCCACTCCGGTTGAGGGGCGAGCAGGATGAACACGTCCGTCTGTTCCGGACCCATGGGGTCTTCGGAGATCTCGGCGCGCCCACTCTTGCTGACGACCGTGGTGACCTCCGGGAACGCGAGCAGGCGCTTCTCGATGTAGCCAGCAACCCGTGTGGTTCCCTCGAGAGAGGCATTCGGCAACCTGACGACGTTGATGGCGATGGCTCCTTCGTCGAGTGGGGGCATGAACTCGGTGCCCAAACGAGGTACCAGGGAAGCCGCCATCGCCAGCCCTGTCACGGCGGCCAGGACGGTGCGCGCAGGGTGTCGGACCGCACGCTCCAGCAGCCACAGGTAGGCCACGTGTGCCCAGCGCACCACGCGCAGCTCCCGAATTGCCACTTGTTTCAAGATGAGCTCAGAGAGCACCGGCACCACGGTGAGCGCCAACGCCAGCGAGGTGAGCAGGGCGATGAACAGCGCCGTGGCGAGTGGTTTGAACATCTTCCCCTCCACACCTTGCAGCGTGTACAGGGGCACGAGGATGATGGCGATGATCAAGACCGAGAAGGCGACAGGTCGGAGGATCTCGACGAACGCTCCCGCGACCACCGCCCGCTTCTCGTCCGGGTCCCGATTCTCCGCCAGGCGGCGCCGAACGTTCTCCACGACCACGATTGAGGCATCGACGACCATCCCCACTGAGAAGGCCAGACCGCCGACGCTCATGAGGTTGGCCGTGAGCCCCAGCCGCCCCATCACGATGAACGTGACGAGATAGGTCAGGGGTAGAGAGAGCACCACGACCAGCGCCGTGCGGATCTCCGCCAGGAACAGTAGCAGCACCAAGATCACCAGCAGCCCGCCTTGCCCCAAAGCGTTGACCACGGTCCGGATGCACGCTTGGATCAGCGAGGTGCGATCGTAGAAGACGTTCAGGCGCACGTCGGGGGGAAGGGTGCCGCGGATGCGTTCGATTTCCGCGTTGACCCGCTGCACCACATCCTTGGAGTTCTCGCCCTTGAGCATGATCACCATGCCCGCGACCACCTCCCCCTTGCCGTCGCGAGTCACGGCACCTTGTCGGGGCTGGGCTCCGATCACCACGTCCGCTACGTCCCGGACGTAGACCGGGGTGCCGTTGTGGCTCGAAAGCACGACGCGTTCGATGTCGGGGATGTCCCGGATGAGACCGACACCGCGCAGGTAGGTCTGCTCCCAGCCCTGCACGACGACGCCACCGCCCGCGTTGGCGTTGTTTCGCTCCAGCTTCTCGGTGACGTCGCTCAGTGTGAGCCCGTACTTCACCAGACGGTCGGGGCGAACCAACACCTGATACTGCTTGACGTACCCGCCGAAGCTGTTGACCTCGTTGACGCCCGGCACTGGCTTCAGACGAGGCGCAACGACCCAGTCTTGAAGGGTACGTAGCTCGGTAGGGGACAGCTGGTCGCTCTCCACGGTATACTGGAAGATTTCGCCCAGCCCGGTGCTGATGGGACCCAGCTCCGGTTCGACTCCCGGAGGCAGGTGCTCCCGCGCTTCGGCCAAGCGCTCGAAGACCACCTGGCGAGTCCAGTAGGTGTCCGCGTCGTCGTCGAAGACCACCACCACCTGGGACAGGCCAGACTTGGACAGGGACCGGACCTGCGTGACTCTGGGCAGGCCACGCATCTCTTGCTCGATCGGATGGCTGACCCGCTGCTCGACGTCGACTGCAGCCAGTCCAGGTGCCTTGGAGAGGATCATGACCTGCACGTTGGAGACGTCAGGAAATGCATCGATGGGCAGACGGCTCCAGGCCACGCTTCCGGCCACGACCAGTACGGCCATGACCAGCAAGACCAGCAGGCGGTTCCGCAGAATCCAGCGCGCGAATGCGTGCATCATCACCTCAGTCCGCGCAGCCGGCTCCCATTTTCGATCGCAGGACGTCGGACTTGAGCAGGAAGCTCCCGTCTGACGCCACTCGCTTGCCGGCGACCAGCCCGCCTTTGATCTCGACCCAATCACCCCAACGGCGCCCGACCGTCACCGGCCGGCGTACGAAGTAGTCGCCGTTGTGGTGGTGGAAGATGAAGAAACGCCCCTCGTCCTCCAGCACCGCCGTGCGAGGCACGGCGAGAACGCTTCCCGAGCCGCTGAGTAGGAGATCGACCTGGGCGAACATCCCGGGCCGCAGGAGCGCGTCGGGATTCTCGACGTCGACCCGGACCTTCACGGTGCGGCTCTTCGGATCCATCGTGGACGAGACCAGGCCGACCTTGCCAGGAAACTCGCGCTCGGCGAACGCCTTGACGCGCACGACTGCCTCGACCTCGCCGTGCTTGGTCTCCTCGAGCACCGCCGCCAGGTCGCTTTCGTAGAGATCCGCCACCACCCACAGCGCGGCAACCTCGCCCACTACCATGATCGGGTGGTCCGGCTCTGCGGTCTCACCCACCACCGCGTGCATTTCGATGACCGTGCCGGATCGCGGGGCCCGGATGTTGATGCGCCCTCCGCCCGCCGACGCCCCCGCGCCCAGACGGCCCAGTTTCGCTTGGGCGACCTGCGCACGAATCTTCGCTATCTCGTGGTCCTGTTGGGCCGACTGCAGGGCTTTGTCCGACGTTATGTTTTCTGCGCGAAGTGCCGTCAGGCGGTCCAGATTCTTCTGTGTGAGCTCTTCTGCGGCGCGGGCCTCCAGATACTCTCCCTGCGCGTCTCCCACCAGTGAGCTGTCGATCTGGACCAGCGGCTCGGCCTGCTTCACCGTCTGACCGGGCTGGACGAATACCTTGCGGATGATGCCGGGTGCGCGCGAGCTCACGTGCACCACACGGGTTTCGTCCAACTGTACCTCGCCGGTTAGTGTGAGCACGTCCTTGGGAGCCTGCTTCGCCACCTCGACGACCTTGACCAGCTTCTCGTCGATGAGCTGGGCAGGGACCCGCACGACCCCGACTTCGTAGCGGCACTCGTCGCACAGGTAGGTCTTCATGTCGTGCTCGCAGGCGGCCTGGAAGAGCTCGGCGATGGGTCGATCCAGGTCCGAGGTCTCGTCGTGTGCGTGCTCCTCGTGCTCTTCCCCGTGTCCGTTCCGCTTTGTCTCGTGCTCTGCGTGTCCCGCTTGGTTCGAAGCAGTCGCGCCAGAGTTGTGTTCGTGGCTTGGATCGTTGCGATGGCAGCCGAAGACGAAGAGGCTCGCCGCGAACGCCAGGTGATGAGATCTCATTGGGCCACCTCCGTGGGCTCGGCCGAATCGGGCGAGGTACGGGCCCGGGCGAGCGTCGAGAGCTCCGTGCCGGACTCCTGCTCCAGCGCAGCGATCAGCTCGGCGTACTCCGCGTGGATGCTGAGCGCCTCCTGTCGAGTGCCGAGTAGACGACCACTGGCCGCCAACACGTCGAGCAGACTCGTCTCCCCAACCTCGAAGGAGCGCTGCGCCAGCGACAAGCTTTCAGACAGCTTGGGCAGCGCGAGCTCAGCGTAGACTTGCAGGCGTCGCGCTGCGGCGCGAGCGCGTTGGTGTAGAGCACGCAGCTCGACTTCGAGTTGTCGGTCGTAGGCCGTGAGCTCGGCGCGCGCCAAGTGAGCTTCCGCCCGAGCGCGTGCTCTTTCCCCCTGGTTCCGCTGCCACACTGGCAGGGGGACACTGACGCGGAGACTCCAGATGCGGGCCGGACGCGTGGCGCCGGGCTCGGCTTCTTGTGCGAAGGCAGCCCCTACCGTGGGGCTAGGCCAGGCCCCCCGATCCGCGGCCACAATGGCGGCTTCGCTGGCCTGGAGCTGCGCCTTCAGTGCCGCGCGTTGGGTGTGGCGCTCCCGTGCTGCCTTCAAGACGGTGTCGAGGGGAGGGAGCGCTTCGGCGGTCAGGAGCCCTCCCACCGGCTCGGGCGGGTCGGCAGCGACCGGCCAGCCCGAGATTGCGGCCAACTTTAGGCGTCGCTCCGCCAGGGCGTCGGCAGCGGCAATCTGCCGTTCTCGCGCGCGAGCCACTTCGGACTCCGCCAACAGCACCGGCATGGGCGAGATCTCTCCAGCCTGAAGGCGTCGCTCTGCAATGGTGTGCAGGCGCTTGGCGTACGCGAGCGCAGCATCGGCCAGCTTCAGCTGCTCACGATCCAGTACCGCCAGTCGGTACTCGCGCCGGATCTGTTGGCGCACTCGCCAGCGCTCGGATTCGAGGCTGGCGGCGATGGCCCGACGGGTCGCTTGGGCGGCGCGGACGCGGGCGGTGCGTTCACCGCTGAGCGGAATGGCCTGCGAAGCCTCGACTTCGAAGTCCACTCCCGCGCCTCCTGCCGTGGTGCGGTACCCGATCGTGCCACCCACTTCGGGGTTCTCTGCGAGCAGCGGGGAAGCCGCTTCCACTTCTGCTTCGCCCACGCGGAGGCGGTGCTGTGCCGTCACGATGGTGGGCGCGTGCTGCTCCGCGTACGCGACGAGTTGCTCAACGGTGACGCGATGGTCCCGCGGGGCTGCAGGGGCGTGGTCGGTGCCGTCAGCGCCGGCATGCTGGAGAGCGCGGAAGCGTGGCACAGGACTCGAGCGGGAGGCCTGAGGCAGAGTGACTGAGGTGGCGCCGCCGCAGGCGACGGCGTTTGCGGCGAGCAGGACCGCGAGGGACGAGCCGAGGATGAGCCTGAACATGGACTGTGGACCGAAACGCGGATGGTGGACGGGCCGTGGGTGTTGGCGGGCGCTCGTAGGACGCCTTACGCCGCAGCGAATGCAGGACGTCCGCGGTCGCCAGGCTGCTGCCAGCCCGAGCGGGGCCGGACGGTGGGGGACCGCGGACTCGCTAGCTCCTGCTCAGACGCGTTGCGGGGGGCGCTCCACGCGGAGCCGATGCTCGTTCAGCGTCAAATCCGTCTCGTCCAAGACGAGCAATACCTCGGAGCGACTCGGGGACAGGATCTCCGCGAGGCCGGCGGCGGGTAGGAACACAGGCCATGCGTGGCAGATGCAGACGTGCACCTCACCGGAGCAGCCCTTCTCGCTCTCCGGGCAGTCGCCCTCTGATTCTGCCGCCTCGGCGCAGACGTGCGCATCCGCGGTGCCGACCAGGTACTGCACCGCCGGCGAGGCGCCGAGGAGCACGAGCGCGGTGAGCACGAGCAGAAGCCAACGCATGAGCTACGCGAATATAGTGCGACGAGCCGACTCCAGCAAGGCGGGCCACGAGGGTGCCCGCCTTGGTCTGCGCTGAACCGGGGAGGACAGCTCAGTAAGTTTCCGAGGGAGGTGCCTCGTGACCCAGTGGATCGATTCCCGCGTTCAATCCGACCGAAATAGATCCGTTCTCGCCGAACTGCAGATGGCAGCGACCGCAGGGTGCTGGATTCTTCGTTCTGCCGAGATGGCATAGTACCGCTCCACCAGTCCCTCGGCCTCGCCGATGGATTGCGCGCGATAGCGGAGCCGCACGTCACTTTCCTCGACCGAGGGAGCCGGGAAGATGCCGGCTCCGGCCTGCCCGAACGCTTTCAGGAGGGCGGCGTCCTCGAACTCACCGACGATGTTCGGACTGATGTCGCGGGTGGCGAACCACCTCTCGAGCGCTCGTCGCAGGTTGGTATTCTCGGTGGGAAGCAAGAAGGGCGCACCGTTGAGGGACTGCGGAAAGCCCTTCCTGTACCTGGCTGCCAACCGTGGACTGGCCATCAGCTGCACACCGCACTCGCCGAGCAGGTGACTGAAAGCCCGGACCTGTACCGCGGGTGGGACCGGTGCATCCGAGAGGATCACGTCCAATTCGTGGAGCACCAGCTGAGCGAGCAGTGCTTCGGCTCGTGCCTCGCGGCAGATGATTCTCACGGGCTCTCCGAGCTCGAGCGCCGGCTCCAGCAGTCTGTGGGCGACCTGCTTGGGAAGCACATCCACGATGCCGACCGACAATCGAATGGGGCGACCGGTGGGGCGCCCTCGGAGCGTGTCGATGAGCTCTTGCCCGGTGCTGAAGATTTCGTCCGCGTAACCGTACGCCAGCCGTCCGACCTCCGTCAGCACCATCCGGCGACCCTGACGCTCGAACAGTTGCTCATCCAGCGACGCCTCCAGCTCGCGGATCTGGGTGCTGATGGTCTGCGGAGTGAGGTGCAGCTCTGCGCTCGCCCGGGTCAGGCTGCCATGGCGAGCGACCGCCCAGAAGTAGCGCAGGTGGTGGTAGTTGAGCGCGGACACCGCATGGAAATAGTAAGGATAATTCGAATACCAAGCAACGCACAATCGAATTGTCCGAATAGAAGCTTGCTGCTAGAAACCAGTCTGTCGAAGCAAATCGCCGTTCTGGCGCTGCGTCTCCCGGTCTCGGGCCGCGTCGCCCGGCATGGCATTCCCCGTTGAGTCAGAGCATTGTTTGGTCTCGAGAGCGCCCCGCTATGGACACACGCGATCGTCGTCCTGGTGACGGTGGGAATCATCGCGCTCGGTGCCCACTGGGTGGTGGAATCGTCCGCGCGCATGGCTGCGCGGCTCGGTATTTCCGAGCTCGTCATCGGCCTGACCGTGGTGGCGTTTGGCACCTCCGCGCCGGAGTTTGCCGTCACCTTGCTTGCCGCCTTTCGCAACCAGGGTGACATCTCCGTCGGCAACATCGTTGGCTCGAACATCTTCAACCTCGGCTTCATCCTGGGAGGCTGCGCCATGTTTCGCGCCATCCCCACCAGCAAGGCCCTGGTGAAGCGGGATGGTGTGGTTATCGCGGTCGCCACCGTGCTGGTGCTCGGGCTGGTGGGGTGGGACCTGCGACTGGACCGCTACGACGGTGGCGTGCTGTTCTTGCTGCTCATCGTCTATCTGGCGATCCTGTTCAAGCAGCGGAAGGACCACCCGGAGGAAGACGAGGAGGCCGAGTTCCACCTGGACACCGAGCATCCCAAGTCGCTGAGATTGGACGTGGTGGAGCTGATTGGCGGGCTCATCGCGATCATTGCAGGCTCCCACGTCCTCGTCATCTCCGCCACCGAGCTCGCGCGCGGGTTTGGCGTGAGTGAGTGGGTCATCGCGGTGACCATCGTTGCGGCAGGCACCTCTGCACCGGAACTGGCGACCAGCCTGGCCGGGGTCATCAAGAATCGCTACGGCATCAGCGCCGGCAACATCATCGGCAGCGACATCTTCAACCTGTTGGGCGTGTTGGGGTTGGCGGGGCTTCTGCGGCCCGTCGAAGTGGATGCCATGGCTCGGGTCTCCCTGGCGGCGCTCTCCGGAACCGTGATGGTGGTGCTGCTCTTCATGCGGTCCGGCTGGCGTCTTTCCCGTCTCGAGGGTCTTGCCTTGGTCGCCATTGCTACCGTTCGTTGGATCTTCGACTTCACCGCGCGGTCCGGCGGACCCTGAAGCGATGAGCTCGGAGGCGTCTCACCTCCACGGCCTCCCCTGCGGTGGCCACAGCCCTGCGGACGTCGAACGGCTGCGACGGTGCTAGCGTTCCGGCGCTGCGCGTGAATACAGGGTCGAGCCGTTGCGACGGGTTGCAGCCGCGCCGCGCGTGCCCGGGGCAGATCGCACCCCTGACCGCGGCCAAGCCATGGAGCGCGCTGCGGCCAACCCTGCGAGACCACGGGATGAACATATCAGCCCACACGTGACGTCGAGGAAAGTGATCCGCCTACCATTCCATACACCGCGAGCGTGGATTCCAGCATGACCGGCTTCCGCTGAAGATATGTCATCTCGTATCTGAGAATACTCGACTGCTCTGGCTGGCGAAATCAGGCCAAACGCGCATACTGTAGACCACGAGACTCGCGCAGAATCCCAGGCGCGCTGCGGGCAGTGGCACATGGTGCACAGAGGTTAGAAGGGCAGGCCGATGAGACTAGGGGCACGATGCAAATCATTATCGTATTTGATACTGATTGTGCTTGTTGCCGGCTGCAGCAGCGGCGCCGATTCGCAGCCGACCAGCGGAAGTGCAGACGAAGACGGGGCCGGCTGGGGCACCCCGGTTGATGACATCTCGGTGGGCCCAGGTGGGGCCACCGCGCTGCTGGAGGATCCGTCGAACCCATCGTCTACGTCAGGCGGCGGCTCAGCCCTCGAAGGCGCAGGAGGCACTACTGGCGACGGGTCCGGGGGCGACACCACCAGTGACGGACCCGGCGTTGGCGGCGGCACCACGGCCGATCCAGGCGCACCCACCGGTGGCTCGGGCACCACGTCCGACCCCGGTGCTGCTGGCGCCACAACGGCGGATCCCGGTATCGGTGGCACCTCCGCAGATCCCGGCACGGGTGGAGGCTCGACCTCGGATCCGCCCGGTGTCGGTGGCGGAGTGACTGAGGATCCCGGCACGGGTGGCGGCACCACCGTGGATCCAGGCACGGGTGGCGGCACCACCATGGATCCCGGCACGGGTGGCGGCACCACCGTGGATCCGGGCACGGGTGGCGGCACCACTGTGGATCCTGGAACCGGTGGGGCGGGCGGCGCGACCAGCGACCCGGGCACAGGAGGCACGACCAGTGACCCGGGCACCGGTGGCACCGATTACTGTCCCCCGGACACCAGCACGCTGAACGGCGTGGTACGGGACTTCAAGGAGGACCATCCTGATTTCGAGGACTACATCGGCGAGGGGACGCCTGGTCTCGTCGAAGACGTGCTCGGTCCCGACGGAAAGCCCGCGTACACCGGCCTCTGTGATGCCAGCGTCACCTACCCGAACGATGCCTGCCCCTACGATCAGCAAATGACCACTCAGGTCGACTTCGACCAGTGGTATCGCGACGTGCCCGGCGTGAATCTCACCACCACGCATCCGCTGGTGTTTCGACAGAATGGTGACGTCTGCACCTACCACAGCTCCGCGTTCTTCCCCATCGACGGCCAGCTTTGGGGCAACGAAGGCAACGCGAACAACTCGCACTTCACCATGGAGTTTCACGCCGACTTTGCCTACCGCGGCGGCGAGGTGTTTCGCTTCAGTGGCGACGACGACGTTTGGGTCTTCGTCAATGGGATTCTGGCGCTGGATCTGGGGGGTATGCACCATGAGCTCGGGGGTGAGATCGATTTCGACCAGGCCGCCGCGGACCTGGGGCTCGAGGTTGGCGGTGTCTACGGGCTGGACTTCTTCTATGCCGAGCGACACACGACCGAGTCGAACCTCTGGATCGACATGAACCTTGCCGTCGTGGATTGCGATGGCAACCTGATCTTCGGGGAGGATGGTCTGGGCTGCCTGCCCCCGTGCACCGAGCTCGCCGCCGATTGGGAAGGAACCCCGTGCGACATTTGCAGCACGGCGACGCAGAGCGATCAGCTGCAGTGTCGGGACTTCCTCGACTGCTACCTCGCGAACAGCTGTGGTCCCGACCAGTGCGGAGACAACGACGACATCTGTGGCGTCAACGCCATCGGCGGTGGAGGCGGTGCCAAGGAAATCGCTGACCAGGTCTTCCGCTGCGTCTGCAACTCGAACAGCTGAGAGCCGACCTCGGCTCAGGGTGTTCTGCGCTACTTGACCGAGTCATCCGGTGGCAGTCCGAGCGTCTGCCAGAGGTCACGGCGGCTCTGCTGGTCGGAAGCGAGCGTCTCGCGGGCGAACTTCGCCACCTCTTCGGCGGCATGGCGAGGGACCACCACGACGCCATTACCATCCGCCACCACGACGTCGCCGGGCGCGACGTGGGCGTGCGACGAGGTTTCTTGCAGCACCGCTCCGCCCGAATGCACCCGCCTCGAGCTGAACGGACGCGCTTCGGTGGAACCCACGGCGCAGGGTCGTTTGACCGTTCGGATTGCGCCTACGCTACAAATGGCGCAGTGGTGCTGTAGCCCGCACGTCTGCGAGCAGACGCGCACGAAGAATCTGGACACCTGGCGATCAGCGCTGCGATCGCCGGGAATTGGCATTCACCGGGGATCGGACCCGTGAAGGAGTCCCATTTGATGCGTCGTCCCGTTTCCGCCCTCGCTTGCCTGTTGACCTTCTGCGCTGCCCTCCCAACGGCGCTCGCCGCCGAGTACTACGCATCGCCCAACGGCAGCGGTAGCGGGACGAGCGCGAGCTCGCCCACCTCTGTGAGCACGGCCGTGAACAACGCACAGCCGGGCGACACCGTGTATTTCCTCGGCGGGACGTACTCCGGATGGTCGGGGGCGATCCATCCGGTCCGCTCCGGGACGACCAGCGCTTGGATCACCTTTGAGGCGTACCCCGGGGAGCTCCCAATCTTCGAGGGCTCCGGGGTCGGAGGGGGCACCTATCAGTACATCCGCTACGTCGGACTCGCCTCCCGGGGCGGCAGCTCGAGCGGCTTCGGCAACGGTTGGACCGATGGCAACTGCAGCACGATGTCGAACGGCAACATCCAGTACATCAACTGCATCGCGGATGGGAACGGCATCAACGGCATCGCCCACTACTGCGCGTCCGGTCTGCTCATCAGACAGTCGATTGTCGCGCACAATGGCAACCAGGACCCATCCTGGTCCAGCGGGGTCAACCTGTTTGCCGTCCAGGGAGGAGCGAGCTCGAACGTCGTCGAGCAGACGATTTCCTTCGAGAACATCGACATCTCCAGTCATCATTCGGACGGTAGCGGGTTCATCGCCGACCAAGGCAGCACCGGGGCCACGTTCGTCAACAACATTGGATTCCGCAACGGCGGCTCCTGCATTCGAATCACCAACAGCACGAACACCCAGATCATCAACAATACTTGCGTTCACGACGGACAGGATCCGGCGGCGCTGTATCACGACGAAATCTTCTTTTCTGACACCGGCACGACCCATCAGGGGGCGTTGCTGCGCAACAACCTTTGCATCCCTACGAGCGGGCAGTCGGGCCTCAACACGATGGGCAACGGCGTGCCGGCCGAGAACAACCGTTTCGACGGCACCGACTCGTTGATCGTTTCCGCCACCGGGGAACTGGACTTCCACCTGGTTTCCGGCTCCGCAGCGATCGACGCGGGGGCGTCCGGCGCGCCCACACCGACGGAGGCCATCGAGTTCGACTGGAGCTGCATCAAGGAGCAGAGCGGACAGGCGGTGTCCTGGTGGGCCTACGCCATCGACTACGACTACATCGCAAGCATCGGCGGGATCGCAGCCTGCTTCCAGGATGTCGGCCGATCGGGAACCCCCGACCAAGGTGCCTACGAGTTCGGCGCCGCGACCGGGACCGGTGGTGCGACCGGGACGGGGGGCGACACCGGCGTGGGCGGCGACACCGGCGTGGGCGGCGACACCGGCGTGGGCGGCGACACC
>CAZSVU010000197.1:0-16290 GCA_964610275.1 uncultured Polyangiaceae bacterium
ACCCAGCATTTCCGTTTCAGAGTGTCGACCACCCCGAGAAGCGTCCCCACGCGCTGCAACGCGTTCGCCTACAGCCAGCCTTCGACCTCTAGCCCGCCGGTCCGCAGTGCCTCAGCCCGGTCCTCGCGGACGAAGACGTTCGCCCAGCGTCCGTCGGAGAGGTGCAGAAACGCAGGGCGGTATTGAGCTCGGAACTCGGCACGATCGAGCAGGGGCACGTAGCGATAGAGTGACCCCAGGCCGAGCACGTGGCGGGCGACGTGGGGGCTCTGGAAGGCTTCTCGGGGGAGGCCGTCGATGACTGAGAAGTAGATGAGATCAGGGCGCCATTCCAGTACGTAGTCGGGCGCGGCACGCTCGTGACCGGCGTAGCCGCTGCCGAAGTCTTCGACGCGGGTGCGCGCGATTACGCGATCATTCAACCCGAGCAGATCGAGCGTCCGTCGCTGGGCAAAGTAGGGAACGCGTCCGGCCACGTTGGTGGCAACGGTCACGTCTGGCGGCGTGTGCTGAGCGAGGGCCTGGCCGACGAGCGTCCAGCGCTCCTCCCATTGCCGCACTTCGAGCAGCGTGAACTCTCGGAAGAATCCCGGCCTGAGCAGTGCGATCCCGGTCGCCAGAGCCGCGGCGACCCCGATGGGCCACTTGAGGCGCGCCGGCAAGCTGAGCGCTCGCTCCAGACCGGCGGCAAACCCGACTGCCAGTAGGGGCACCACGTGCGCCGGCAGACGGTAGCGATACAACCCGTCTCCACCGGCCACGACGACGAATGCGAAGTAGCCGATGATCATCAGTAGCAGGGTCAGGTAGCGAGGATCCCTCCGCCGGGCCACCAGGAGCAGTGGCAGCAGGACGACCACCAACTCGTCCCACAAGAAGCCCCAGAGATATTCGGCGCCACGGACCAGCGTGGCCGTGGTGAGTGACACCTTCGCGAGCACCGGGTTCGGTATCCAGGTGCCGTAGTAGAGCTGGCGCCAGCCGAGCACTGCGAGCATGAGCGCCACCCCACCGAGCGTTGCCCCCAGCCAGAAGCGGCGGCGCAGCCGACGCAGCCCGCCCAGCACCAGGGGCACGAGCACTACTCCGGCAGCGCCTTCCGGGCGAGTGAGCGCGAGCAGCCCGCAGAGCCACACGATCCGGAGCGCACCGCGAAGGCTGGACGCCTGCTCGCTCCAACTCGCCGCCCACAGTCCGAGCAGGATCAGGGAGAAGAGAGCGGACTCCATCCCGGCCACGGTCCAGAACGACCAACTGATGCTGGTCGCCATCCAGGCCAGGGCCGCGAATATTGCGGCCCGGCCGCAGCCGAGCACGGTCTTCGCCGATCGGTACACGACCCACAAGGTGCCGAGACCGATGACGTAGCCCATGAGCGGGGCCGCCATCGGCGGGGCTGCTCCGGCTGCTGAAAGGCCCGCGAGCAACAGCACCCAGAGCGGGTTGGAGTATCCTTCCACGCGCTCACCCGCGTTGTACGCCAGCTCCCCCCACTCGACGAGATGATTGGCGTAGCGGAAGCTGATGAACGCGTCGTCCACCAGGAGGTTCCAGTGTGACGCCTGCGCTGTGTAGAGCAGCCCCACCCCCACGGCGCATGCCACCAGCACAGCGCGATTGGGAACGGGTGGAGCGGACGTCACCACGGGGCCTCGACCCGAGGTTAGGGCCTCCCGAGGCCTGCTCCAAGGATGCTGAAGAGAGCTGGTGGCCGAATCCGCGCAAGGGTGGTATTCGGGGGCCACCGTGAAACACGAGGGTCGAGCGTTGCGAGCGCCGTATTGGGCCTTGATGCTACTTGTGCTGCTCGTCGGAGTCGGCTGCAAGCGTGGTGAATCCAGCTCCGGTGATGCCGGCAAAGGCACGCAGGCCATCAAGATCGCGGTGATCCCCAAAGGCACCACCCACGAGTTCTGGAAGAGCGTACACGCGGGGGCGGTGAAGGCGGCCCGCGAGCTCGGCGTCGAGATCGTCTGGAAGGGGCCACTCAAGGAGGACGATCTCAAGTCGCAGATCGATCTGGTGCAGAGCTTCACTGCCCAGGGCGTTTCCGGGATCGTACTCGCGCCGCTCAACGACAAGGCACTGGTGAGCGCGGTCCGGGGTGCGGTGCGCGGTCGCGTGCCGGTCGTGGTGTTCGATTCGGCGCTACAGGGAACGGATCACACGAGCTTCGTCGCTACCGACAACCTGGCGGCGGGACGCCTGGCGGGCGAGCACCTGGCGAAGCTGCTCGGCAACAAGGGGCGCGTGGCGCTCTTGCGCTACCAGGAGGGCTCGGCCAGCACCCATGCTCGCGAGACCGGGTTCCTGGAAGCTATCAAGAAGCATCCGGGCGTCGAGATCGTGAGTGACAACCAGTACGGCGGCGCGACCACCGAGAGCGCTTTTACTGCGAGTGAGAATGTCCTCCTGGCGCAGAACGCGGCCGAGGGGAAGGTGGACGGGATCTTCGCCCCCAACGAGTCCACGACCTTTGGCATGTTGCTCGCACTGCGCAAGAGCGGCCTCGCCGGCAAGATGAAGTTTGTCGGGTTTGACGCGTCAGACAAGCTGGTCGCGGGGCTTCACTCCGGAGACATCAGTGGACTGGTTCTGCAGGACCCGTTTCGCATGGGCTACTTGAGCGTGAAGACCATGGTTCGGCATTTGCGTGGCGAACAGGTGGATCCCCGCATCGACACCGGTTCGCGTTTCGTGCACCAGGGCAACATGGATCGTCCCGATATCAAGCAACTACTCGAGCCTGACCTCGGGCAGTGGCTCGGAGAGTGAGCGCGGGTTGGGTGCGGCGCGACTTCTGGTGCGGGGACTGAGTAAGGCCTTCGGGCCGACTCAGGCACTGGACCAGGTCGAGCTCGAAGCGGCGGCCGGTGAGGTGCACGCCGTGCTGGGCGAGAATGGCGCTGGCAAGAGTACGCTCATGGGAGTGCTTGCGGGTGCACTCAGCCCGGATGCAGCCACGATGGCGCTGGACGGGTCACCCTTCAGCCCGGCTGGACCACGCGAGGCGCGTGCCGCCGGGATTGGCATCGTCTACCAGGAGCCACAGCTCTGCCAGCACATGACCGTGGCCGAGAACGTTGCGCTCGGGCACGAGCCCAGTCGCCTGGGCCTGGTCGATCGCCAGGAGCTGCGCACCCGGGTCGAGCAGGCGTTGCGTCAAGTCTCCGTGGCGGACCGTGAGGTGCCGATACGGCCTGACGATCTGGTTTCCGACCTTTCCGCCAGTGCGCAGCAGTTGGTGGAAATCGCTCGGGCGCTCGCCCAAACCGACTGCCGAGTGCTGGTCCTGGACGAACCCACGAGTCGCCTCACCGCAGACGACGTGGAGCGACTCTTCGCTGCGATTCGCCGTCTGCGCGACGCGGGCACCACGGTCCTGTACGTGTCGCATTTCCTGGAGGAGGTGCAGCGCATTGCGGATCGCTACAGCGTGCTGCGCGACGGTCGCACGGTGGGTTCTGGTCGCATGGAGGACGTGACTCTGGACGATCTGGTTCGCCTCATGGGCGGGCGTCAGGTGGAGCAGCCCTTCGTGCGGTCGGAGCGCACCCCGGGCGAGCCGGTGCTCAGCTTCAAGGACCTCAGCGGGGTCACCCTGCCGCGGCACGCGGATCTAGAGCTGCATCGAGGCGAGGTCGTGGGGATCGCCGGCCTGGTCGGGTCTGGCAGAACCGAGCTGCTCCGTGCCATCTTCGGGCTGGATGCGGTCCGCTCGGGCGAGCTTCGCGTGCTGGGCCATTTCGGCCCGGCCTCGCCGGCGCGTCGACTCGCGCAGGGTCTCGGACTGCTCAGCGAGGACCGCAAGCGCGAGGGTCTGGCGCTGGGGCTCAGCATTGCGGACAACCTCACTCTTTCCAAGCTCGACGGCCTCGGACCGTGGGGTCTCATCCTTCCAGCTCGGCAGGCGGCTGCCGTGAGCCCTTGGGTGGAGCGTCTGGGTATCCGCTGTCGCAGCGCCGAGCAGTCCGCCGCTGAGCTCTCTGGCGGCAACCAGCAGAAGCTCGCGCTCGCGCGGTTGCTCTACCACGACGTGGACGTGGTGCTCCTGGACGAGCCCACCCGCGGCATCGACGTGGCCAGTCGTGTCGAAGTCTATCGTTTGATCGATTCGCTCGCCTTGCAGGACAAGGCGGTTCTGATGGTTTCGAGCTACCTCCCCGAGTTGCTCGGATGCTGTGACCGCATCGCGGTGATGCACCGCGGTCAGCTCGGACCAGCGCGGCAGGCCCGGGATCTGGACGAGCACGCAGTGCTGAAGGAGGCCACTGGAGCATGAAGGACCTGCTGCGACGCCCCTGGTTCGGTCCCCTGATCGCGCTTTTGGCGGTGTATGCACTGTTTGTTGCTCTGAGCCCGGAGACCTTTGCCCGGAGCATCAACCTGCTGACCATGGCGCGGCAGACCGTGGTCGTAGCCATCGCTGCGGTGGGCATGACTCTGGTCATGGTCAAAGGGGGGATCGATCTGAGTGTGGGCTCGTCCGTGGCGCTCACTACGGTGGTCGTGGCCCGAGCGCTGCAGAGTGGTCTCGGGCCGGTGCAGGCGTCGCTGCTCGGCATTGCCGTGGCCGCATTTGCCGGCTGCGTGAATGGCTCGTTGGTGGCAGCCCTGCGCATCACGCCGTTCATCGTCACCCTCGGCACCATGAGCATTCTGCGCGGGCTGGCCAAAGGCCTGGCGGACGAGCAGAAGATTGACGCCGACCCGTCGGGGTTGGATGAGCTCATGGCCGTGGTCGCTCCCGAGCGCGCCTGGATGCTGCTGCCGCCCGGAGTGTGGGTGACGATTGCCGTGGCGCTCCTGGCGGCTGGCTTCTTGCGCTATTCCAAGCTCGGCCGCCACGTGGTGGCCATCGGTTCCAACGTCCTGACCGCTCGTCTCTGTGGCGTGCCCGTGGGCAGGGTGACCTTGATCGTCTATGCGCTGGCGGGCGCCCTCGCCGGGCTCGCCGGCGTGATGGAGTTCTCCACGCTCACCGTCGGCGACCCGACCGACTCCATAGGCCTGGAGCTCGAGGTGATCGCAGCGGTGGTGATCGGTGGCGGATCACTGTCCGGCGGACAGGGCTCGATCGCCGGCTCGCTCATTGGCGCGCTGCTGATGACGGTCATCAAGACCGGGTGCACTCACGTGGGCCTGCCCAACTGGGTGCAGGAGATCCTCACCGGCGTGATCATCGTGGTGGCCGTGGGCGTGGACACGCTTCGGCAGCGCAAGCGGTAGCGCCCGTTCCCGTTCCCGTCCCCGTTCCCGTCCCCGTGCCCGTCCCCGTGCCCCAGCCCGTGCCCGAATCCGCTACCCCTGCCCGTCCCCGCCCCCCGACCGCGCGCATCCCCGAGCGCGCGACCCAATCAGCGCGTGTCGCGCAGGCCTTCGAGGAACGTCGCCCGCCCGGGGTGACGTAGCGCACACACGACGCAACGGGCGTACGCCCGCAACCCAAACAGCCGCACGATGAGCCAAGCGTGTGTGACGAGGTGTCGAGTCTTGACTACGCCGTGCATGGGTTTCTCGCGGTATCTCAGCAGGGGACGTGCCAGGCTCGCGGTGGTGCAATCGCGAGCACTTGTACGTGCTCAAACTGGAGTGGCTTGCAGTTTCGAAACGACCGGTACGCCACGAGCAATAGGGGTGGGGGAGGGTGGTTCGCGAGATTGGGTCAGGGGCCGAGTGACGGGACGCCGCATCGTCCCACCAATCGGGCGCGTCGCAAGTTTTTTGGTGGGATTTCTTGCTTCCGGCGCGTGCCCGACCGCCGCCTGAGCCCGCCTCGACCGAACTCGGGCCGCAGAGTACAGTTCCGGTCATGGCTGCAGCAGGCGGGAGCGGGCCAGGTGCGGTCCGCGGGTGGCGGGTGCACACCGGGATTGCAGCCGTGCTGTCACTGGCAGCCGCGCAGCCAGCTTGTGGCCTGGTCACTTCAGACGTCTGGTCAAACGACGATTCCGCCCTCCCACCCGGGGCGGACGCTGGAACCGACGCGGCCGACGCCGCTGTCCCTGACGTATCGCTGGACGAGCAGACCGACGACGGCCTTCCTGCCTGCGCAACAGCCGTCGAGAACCCGGTCCTCGCCTCAGAGGCCATTGCGTTCCCCACGGGTCGCCCGCGGGTCTTCTACAGCTGGACCACCGAGGAGCAGATCGCGGAGCTGCGCGCGGGCGCCGCGCTGTTCAATCGTAGCGAACGCGAGGGGCTGGGCCGGGGCTATGCGCTGACGGCCCTGGCCGAATTCGCGTCGAGCGGCACCCGGGCGGACCAAGAGTTGGCGCGCCTGATCGGAGAGGATCTCTTCATCAATCTTCGATATGCCTGGACCAACCCGTGGGCCACGCGGCTCGGCTGGCCGGGGGAGGACTACGGCAACCAGCTGATCCGGATCGTGCTCGAACCGGAAGCTTGGATTGTGGTGTTCGATGGCTGGAATCTTCAGGTGCTGGACGCCAACGACCAAGAGGTGCCCATCGAGGACGCACTGGCGCAGCCCGAGCGGATTGGCGCGCTCTACTTCCTGAGAGGGGAGCGCGCGGGCGGCCCGGTGTGCGGAACCTTCGCGGGAGGCGACGGTGGCTACCGCGAGTTCGTGCTCGGCAATCTTGCCATGGTCGAGGAATGGTCGGTGGGGACCGAAACCATCCTGACGCAGCTGGACACGGACATCGGCGCGCTCGAGGAGCTGATAGCGGTGCTGTCGGCGTGTCAGGCCAACGTCGACACTGCGATGTGGAATGCCGACGTCGTGTGCTACTGGCAGGGGCAGTGGCCCGCGGGAGCACTGCGGCCCTACGAGGACGCCCTGGCACTGCCCAGTGAGCTGTATTTGCCCACGATGGACCATCTGCAGTCGCTCGTCGACACGCTGCGCGCCGATCGCTTTGAGCCCGACCCGCTCGTCGTGGACCCCAACGAGTCGCCGTGAAGTGCCTGAGCAAGGCCGAAGCCATGGAGCAGCTGGTGGAGTTGCGCCGCGAGCTTTTGGGAACGGATGAAACCGGCTGTTTGATGTGCGCTCTCGCCCGTGGGGCGGGGCGTCCGGCACCGCTGATCGAGACCGACAGCGCCGTCGTGGTACTGGACCGCTTCGCGCGGCGCCGTGGGCACTTGATCGTCATCGCCAAGGACCACGTGGAGGGTGTCGACGAGGTTCCCTGGGAGCTCTACCTGGAGGTCGAGCGGCTGGTGTTCGACGCGCGACAGGCGCTCCATCGCGCGCTCGCGCCCGAGCAGATCTACAGCGCCACCCTGGGTGCGGTCGTGCCACTGCCGATGAGCTTCGCCCACTTCCACACTCACGTGATCCCCATCTTCGAGTCGGACGAGCGCGCCCGGCCGGCGCGGGTGCTATCGTGGTCCGAGGGGGTCGTCGTGTACGACGACGACGAAGCGGCGGCGCTGCGCGAGCAGATCCTCGCGGTCTGGCCGGAGCAGTGAGATGTCGCTCGCAGCGCACTTGTTTCTGGTGAGCCAACCAGAGGTCAACGAGCGAGCCGACTTCGACGAGCTCGGTCGGTGGGTGTCCGAACACGACCCGGGGGTTTCCGTCCAAATCGTCGAAGATGCTCCTGCGCACGGGCTGGTCGCCCCTCCCGTTCCGACTCTGACCGTCTCGCCCGCCCCGGTCCGGTGGTTTCGCCCGCCGCGCGGGCCACTCCTGCAAGGCCAGCACCTGGCGAAATCCGAGGAGTACGGGGCGCTCGCTGCCGCTGGCATTCGAGTGCCACGCTGGAAGCTCGTTACCGCGACGGACCGGCCCGCAGTGGACGACCTTGGTGCCTACGTGGTGGTGAAGCCCGACCGCGGCGCCCGTGGGGCCGAGGTGCGGATCGTCCGAGCGGGCAACGTCCATTGGTCCCCTCCGCGCACGACGCTCGCTCGTGGCTCCGGAGGGGTTCTCGCCCGCCTGCTGGTGCAGGAGTTCATCTACACCGGTCCCTGGCCGGTGAGCTACCGGGTGGCAACGCTGTTTGGACACGCGCTGTTTTGCTCCCGGACCGAAGCGAGTCGAACGCGGAAGCCCCTGGCCGGGCGCGGTGACTTCCGCGGGGACGCGTCGTCGATCGTGTCTACAGGCAAGGGGTGCTCGTTCACGCTGGTCGACGAAGCGGACATCGTCGAGTTGGCGGAGCGCGCCCACTCGACATTTCCCGATCTTCCACTCCTCGGTGTGGACATCCTTCGCGACTACGACTCTGGAGCCCTCTACGTCGTCGAGGTCAACTCACTGGGCTATTCTTGGCACTTCAGCTCCCCGTCTGGCCGCGCTATCCAGGCCCAGTTTGGGTTGGACTTCGACGCCCAGTGGGGCGGCCGGCGAAAAGCCGCCCGAGTGCTGGCGCAAGTGACGCGGGAGCGCGCGACGTAGCGCCGCGACGTCGTGCGTCAAGACTGGTATGAGTCCGGGAAGGTTGCCATGACCAGACCGAACGGAACGCAGCCAGAGTCGGCCGATGGTCGGCGACGGCTCGTCCTCGCCTACCCGCCCTACTCGACCGCGACCGCTCCGCCGCTCGGCATCTTCATGCTCAAGGCCTATGTCGAGCGCATGCTACCGACGTGGTCGGTCAAGGCGCTGGATCTGAACCTCGAAGCCCACCATGAGTTGTTTCGGGGGCTCAGCCACGGGGCAGGGTTGCCTGAAGTGGGCAGCTCCGAGAACTCTCCCAGCGAACGCGACTTGCTGCGCGCAGCCGAGACGTTCCGCGGGCAGCACCCGGACGAGTTCTTCGGCAATCCGGAACGAATGATCGCGTATTCGTTGCTCTGGCGCCGCGCCGTACCCCGGGCCATCGCCACTCCGATGGCGCTGCGAAACGCCGTCCTGGGCAAAGGTCCCTGGCCCGCGTGGGTCCACCGACAGGTGGAGCTCGTGCTCGCAGAGAAGCCTTCGGTGGTCGGCATCTCGGTCTGCTACGCCGAGCAACTCCGGCCGGCGCTCGCCTTGGCGCGGGCCCTACAGCGGCGCGCGGGCGTTCCCATCGTGTTTGGAGGGACGCTGTTCAATGCTGGGCTCAGCGACGCCTGGACGGCTGAACGGTGGCCAGTTTCGTATTTCGTCGTCGGCAGCGGAGAGCGCCCGCTCGTGGCCATCCTTTCGGGCGCAGCGGACCAGGGCCCGGTGCCGGGCGTGATCCGACACCGCCAGGGAAAACTCGACGCCTGCCCCTCGAGCTTTGAGAACGACCTGGACGCCATCGACGGCCCCGACTTCTCCGGCGTGGACGTCCACGGCTACTACAGCCCCGTGCCGGTTCTGCCCGTGCTGACGTCTCGCGGATGCTACTGGCGGCGTTGCGCCTTTTGCAGTCATTATCGGTCGGCCGGGGACACCTATCAGCTGCGCTCCATCGACCACGTCGTGGCCGAGCTGGGACGGCACAGAGCGGCGGGCATTCGACACTTCGCGTTGATGGACGACATCATCGCTCCGGCGCGCCTGGCTCAGCTCTCGCGGGCGATTCTCGATGCCGGGCTCGACGTCCAGTACTACGGCATGGCCAAACCCGTGAAGCAGTTTGACCGCGAGACCCTCGCTCAGATTGCACGCTCCGGGTGTCGGTTCTTGCTTTGGGGACTGGAGAGCGGGTGTCAGCGGGTGCTCGATCTCATGGACAAGGGCATCACCGTGACGACCGTCGAGCAGGTGATCGACGCCGCTGCCGCCGTGGGGCTCAAGAACCACGTTTTCATCATTTGCGGCTTCCCCACCGAAACCCGAGAAGAACTTCAAGCGACGGTGGATCTGCTCGGCCGGCATCGGTCCAGTGTCGCCCATGTGCACAAGTCCACGTTCGTATTGGAACGAGACACACCCATCTTCGACGACCCCGCCAAGTACTACATCACCCGGCACTGGCCGCTGAAGGGTTCCTCGGTGTTCGGATATGAGTGCTCGACCGGGATGACGCGCGAGGAGGCACTGGACGCGTTCGATCAGGTCCTTCCCGAGCTACGCTCATTCGACAACGCAACCACTGAGCTGCCGGATTTTCGCTCCCGGGACCACCTCCTGCTGCTCTACGGTCACGGCGGCTGAGCCAACGCGGGAGCAGGCCGCTGGTGGCAGGCTTCAGACGCGCCGCGATGGCCGACGGCGCCGGAAGAGCATGCTCGCCAGTAGCGCGAGTAGCCCGGCCCCAGCGAGCCCGCGCTGGGAGCTGCCGGCCGTGACACAACCGCAACCGGACTCCTCGCCCGCTGACTCGGGTTCAGCGGTGGCGACCGGCTGAGTGAGCGGGTTGCCCGTCGGCGTGCCGACGCAGGCGCCGTTCACGCACTCCTGCCCGCCTTCGCACGGAGCATCGCACGTGCCGCAGTGCAGCACATTCGACATCAGGTCCACGCAGGACTGCCCGCACACGCTGAGTCCGTCAGCGCAGGTCGTCGCGCAGGTGCCGTTCGAGCAGAACTGTCCCGCGGGGCAGACCACGCCACAGTCCCCGCAATTGGCGGCGTCGGCGGTGAGGTCCACGCACACCGTCCCGCACAGCGCGAGCCCGGAATCGCAGGTCTGCTCTGCGGCTCCGCCGGTGCCTGCGCTGGCACCGCCTGAGCCCGGTGCGCCCCCGGTGCCGTCTGGTTGGAACTCGAACGCGCCGACGTCGGTCGCGCCGTTGGTCGGCGCGGGTCGATCGAGGAAGTCGAGCGTGTAACTCGTCGCCTCCCCTGCGTCGATGGCTGGAGACCCCTCGACGAGGTCGAATTCTGCTGCCGCAGTGCCCGCCAGATTCAGCACCCCCGGGCTCTCTGACGAAGTGTTGAGGATCAGGTTGCCAGCCTGGGCGATCGCCGGATCGATGACATCACCGAAGGATGTGACACCGTCGAAGATGATCAGGTTGTTGGTCATCGACACTTCGCCCGGGTTCAGCGTGCCGCCTTCCGTTCCCGAGGAGAACCCGTCGAACACGGTGACGACCATGCCCGTGTTGTACGAATCCGGACGCTGGACGACCGTGTTGTTCGTGAAGGTGACGTTCGACATCTCCGTGTTGTTGACCTGCAACAGCATCAGCCAGCCGCCATCGACGTGGACGTTGTGGTGGAACTCCGAATCCACGAAATGCCCGATCTCACCGGTCATGGTTGCGATCTCCAAGAAGCCGCAACTCTCGTAGGAGAAGTTGTGATGGATCCTGACGCCTGTGATCGTCGCCCCCGATCCGACCGTGATCTCCGTGGCGCCGCCGTCGCACGGGCTTTGCGTCCACTCGGCGTAGTCCGCACACCGGACGAAGCTGTTGTACGAAACCTCGTTGTTCGACCCATGGATGAAGATGCCGTTGCCGCCCCCGACCAAGTTCGGGTCCACCGAACCCTCAGGGGCGTCCACCGCCATGGTCATGTCGTGGAAGTAGTTCCCTCGAATCAACGAGCCCTCGCCGTGGAGCATCATGCCGATGTCACAGTTCGTAATCTCGCAATTGAGGACCTGACTTCCCCCGCCAGTGGTCACACACACGCCTTGCCCCAGGCCCTGCATGGTGCCGTCACCTTTCGAGCCCTCCAAGTAGAGGCCGTCGAGGGTGATGCCCCCCTGGTAGGCCGAGACGAGAGACCCGCTGTTGGTCGTGTGGGGCACGACGAACGCCGGCTTGGGCAGGCTTGGATCACCGTAGCTGGTGAAGACCGTCCGACTCCCGCCGAAGCCTCCCATATCCACCGCCTCGTTGAAAACGCTGCCGCGCGCGTAGCGGACCTCGGTACAGCTCGAAGGGATGGCGGTCTGCGACTGTACGGCAGTCGCTTCGGACAGGCCGTCGTTGCTGTCATTGCCCGCCCGACTGTCGACATAGCAGGGCGCGGCCAAGACCAGCGAAGCTGGCGTCAGGACCGCCAGCATTGCGGTTCCAGCGAACGGAAGACGAACGTGCACCATCAGACACCTCCACGCCATGAGCGGGCACGCTGCTCGTGCGCTGCCCTGCACCCGTCGAGCGTCCCGCTCGGGCCAGTGCGAGTCAAGGCGGCGGCGCGTATTCCAGCGTACTTCGCCTTGTGTCATCCTGAAGTCTTCCATCCACGATGCACCCGCGCCGCACACGGAGGAGAACTACAAAGCGGGGGTGTGCCTGCTCACACCTCGGGCGTGCGCGGTGGATACTGCGACTGTACTAGTGTGCCGACGCTGTGTGCGGGCCGCGGCCTCCATCTTTTTCTCCCTGGCGGGCACCGCCCAGTCACTGCAGCAGCGGAGAGCTCTCGTCCACGCCGCCGGTTCCAAGCCTGTTTCCCCTGCGGGTGAACCGGAAAGAACGGGCTTTTCAGCGGGCCGCGAAGGACGCATACCACGCACCGATCAGGACGCGACTCGTGACCGAAACAACCCGACCCCTCACTGCCCTGCTCGTCACCTGCGTGGCGTCGTTTCTGACCCCTTTCATGGGGGCGGCGACCACGGTGGCCTTGCCCGCCATCAGCCGAGACTTCTCGCTCGATGCAGTGCAGATGAGCTGGGTGAACATGGCCTACAGCTTGAGCGCAGCCGTGTTCCTGGTGCCGCTGGGCAAAGTGGCCGACATGGTGGGGCGAGGGCGGGTCTTCACCTGGGGGCTGGTCCTCTACACGCTGTCTTCGTTGGGGTGCGCATTCGCCACCGGAGCCACCTCGCTCGTGGTGGCCAGGGCCGTCCAAGGCTTGGGTGGGGCGATGGGTTTCGCCACCGGCATTGCGATCCTCGCCTCGGTCTTCCCTCCAGAGCGCCGGGGCAGGGTGCTCGGCATCAACGTCGCGGTGGTCTACTCGGGGCTGGCTTCGGGCCCGGTTCTGGGCGGAGTACTGACCCAGACCCTTGGGTGGAGGACGGTCTTTCTGGGCGTCGCGCCATTGAGCCTTGGCGCTGCCGTGCTCGCCGCCACGCGACTGCGAGGGGAGGGCGCCGCGGTCCGCGACGAGCGATTCGACGTGCCCGGGAGCGTCCTGTACGCCCTGGCCCTGGCCGCCTTCATCTATGGATTCACCAAGGTGCAGCTGGCGTGGGGCATCGCGTTGCTGGCATTGGGCAGCCTGGGCCTCGGAGCATTCGTCTGGTGGGAGAAGACGCGGGCCGAGAATCCCGTGCTGCACATGGGGCTCTTCTTCGAAAACCGCGTGTTTGCCTGGTCCAACCTGGCCGCGTTCATCAACTACAGCTCGACCTCGGCTGTCGTGTTCCTGCTGAGCCTGTATCTGCAGTACATCAAGGGATTGACCCCGAGCGCAGCCGGTATGGTGATGGTTGCTCAACCGATCGTGATGGCCGTGCTCTCGCCCGTCGCTGGTCGCGTGTCGGATCGTATCGAGGGACGCTGGCTGGCATCGGCCGGCATGACCCTGACGGTGGTCGGTCTGATCTCGTTGTCCTTCCTCTCTGCCGAGACGTCGATCACGGCGGTCCTGTTCGCGCTGGTGTTCATGGGCCTGGGCTTCGCGCTGTTCTCCTCGCCCAACACCAACACCATCATGAGCTCGGTGACGCCCCGTTTCCTGGGTGTGGCCAGCGCGACGCTGGGAACGATGCGCCTTTCCGGACAGATGATGAGCATCGCCATCACGGTTCTGATCCTGGACGTGATCGTCGGTCCCACCACCATTACCGAGCAGAACCACCTCGACTTCTTGGCTGCCGCGCGTCTGGCATTCGTCGTGTTCGCCGTGCTGTGCGTGGTTGGGGTCTTTGCTTCGCTAGCGCGAGGCTCTCAGAAGACAGGCGCCTAACGCCGAGCTTTGAGCCACCGCTACCGGGAGCGCCACCGAGCTGTGCGCCGCCACCGATCCGCTTTGGAACGAGTTCCATGGGCGGCGGCGCCGAGACGCACTGCCGCGCCGGCAGAGACGGCCCGGGGGACGTGACGCCCCAGAACCGTTCCGTTCAGAAGCGGCGGAAGGTGGTCTCGATTCGGGTGATGTCCGCCGGGGGAACGTCGGCCTCGGCTGCGAACTGGCCCCAGTGCGCGGTGGCGCGTTGGATCTGCTCGAGCAAGCGGCGGGCCTTGGTCCGGCGCACGCCGGCGGCTTCGGCGACGGCGAAGAGGTCGTCGCGAGTGAAACCGTCATCCTTGCCGTTGAGGAGCATCTGGTGGCGGTGGGTCCAGTCGCCGGACGGATTGAAGGAGTAGATGACGTCGTAGGCCGGGGCGAGACGCCAGGTCCCGCTACGGTCCATGAGGAAGGCGACGTTCTTGACGTGGTCATCCTGGTTGCGAGCGACGACGTTGAAGAACGCGCGGCGCACGAGTTGCTCGAGTTGGGGGGCGGGTAGCTCGAGGCGGCGCATCGTCTGAATCGCCTGTTCGTAGGAGTAAGCGCCCGGGTCATTGAAGTCGAAGTGCATCAGGCCGGCGAGGGTGAGCATGTGGAGCTTGTCACCCGATTCGGTCCGGTCGAAGCGGCGGGTCATGAAGTGGCTGCGGCCGCCCTCGTGATGGAGGCGGCAGGGCATCATCTTGATGCCCGCGGCCACGGCCATCCGGTGGTAGGCGTACTCGATGCGGCCGTACCCTTGGGGGTCCGCAAGACCGTGGTCTCCGCTCCCGGTCACGCCGTCGAACTTCAACAGCCAGTGAGTGAAACCTCGGCCGGCCGGCACCTGGCCCGAACGGAACTCGCCGCTGAGCTCGTTGTAGGCGAGCACTGCCTTCGCCCGGGCGCCCCCCGCCGAGGTGCCGACTCGCAGGATGTCCTCCAGAGCGGCGTTGTCGTCCGTGCCCGAGAGCATGCCGCCGAGGGCGCGACGCTCGGTCAACACCGCGTTGGCCAACTCGACCAGGTCGGCCACCTCGAGACGGCGCTCGGAGGTGGGAGCGTCGGCGAGGACGGGTTCGAACTCGAGGGCGCCCATGGCGCGCTGGCCCACGTAGCAGAGACGCTGCACCGGGTTGAAGCTGGTCGGATCGCGGCCGCTGCGAGCGCACCACTCATCGATCAGGCGCTGGCCGAAGCGATCGGGGAGAGCGTCGGCGAGCAGTCCGGGCAGGCCGCGGAACGCCTCCCGTGGCAGCGTCGGGAACTCGTAGGGCACTTCGCGCAGCGGCATGGTCAAGGGGGCGACCTCGATGCCGCTCGGCACGAAATCAGGATCGTACTGGAAGACCCCCAGAGCGCGGCGCTCGTTCCAGGTGACGGCACCGATACGCGTGGACCAGAGTCGGACCGCAGCGTCGGTCACGACTCGTCACCCCATTTCCAGCCCACGTTGCCGCGGGAGCTACGCTGCCTGGTCGACTGCTTAGGCCGCGCTCGCTGTCGCGGTTCACCGTCTCTGTCGATCCGATCGATGGGGCGCAGGGTGGGGTCGGGCAGCAGGTTGCTCAGGTGGTCGCTGAGGCCGAGCACTGTCATCACTCGGACCAGCGTCTCCACGGTGGCGCGGCCAGTGGTCTCCAGGCGTGCCAGGGTGCGGAGCGAGACGCCGGCGGCGTTGGCCAGGTCGACTCGACGTTCGTTGCGAGCCAGGCGCAGCGCCTCCAAGCGCTGACCCAGATCGCGCGCGATCTGCACGGGCGAAGCCAGGGCGTAGTCGATATTACGTGCCATCTGTGGCCTATTATAACCAATCCTGGACGTTAGTGTGCCGTTTACGGCATGTTAAACCAATCCAGTCAAGTGGCCAAATATGGCTATTTATTCCAGCAGGAAGCAATGAACGAGCCGGATACGACTGATTATTGAGGGCAAGCGCGTACGTTGACCGTCAGCGAGCTCGGATTGGTCACGTCGCCGGCGGCCGGTGTCGTCGAGTCGATGGGTTCCACGGCGCGCCAGATGGTGAAGATGATCTGCTTGCGAGACACCGAGTTGTAGCTCGTGTCCGGGTCGTCTCCGAACAGCATGTTCATCATTGAGTTCGACGACGGCCGGTATTGCCCACCGGTGCAATACCGGCTCCCTTCGATGGTGGTCTGCAGACCCGTGGCGCCAGCCTGATCGTAGTTGAGCCACAAGTCCCACTTGCCGGCGGTCGTCGAGGGATCGGCTGTCGAGGCGAAGATCGGGGAACGGCCGTGGTGGTTGGCGCTGATCGCCGCAGGTCAGGGTTGTGCGGCACGCCGCATGCATTCGAGCGCCGACGAGCACGATGACGCCGGGTCGGCCGGCAACTGCAGTACTGGTCTGGTCGGATCCGGGCAACGGGTGGTCGGATCTGACCAAGGTCAAGCAGTGGTCGTGTGCCTGCGGTTCTCCCATTGCACCGCGCGACCGGACCAGGAGGCATTTCTTCGCCGCGCAAGAGGTCCCACTAGCGCACGGATTGCGGCGCACCCTTGCTCGGAGTTCGGGCCGGCCGGGGTGAAGAAGATGGAGCAAGGT
>CAZSVU010000198.1:0-16140 GCA_964610275.1 uncultured Polyangiaceae bacterium
ACCCACCCATGTTTCGACGGCCGCTGGCGGCCGGCGGAACATGGATCAAGGATGCCCGCCCTGGCTGGGTAGTAGAGCGACGAAGATGGACCGTGTACGCTCTAGGCACCCGCCGGGGGGGGCCAGACCTGGGGGAAGCAAACGGTGTGACACAGAAGACTTTGGGCATCGCGGTCATCCTCACATTCGACACCAGCGCAGCCACCCACTGACGGCGCGGACGCTATGGCTCACCCCGGACTCGAGTACACAGCCCTCGGCTCGCTCTGATGATGCGCCAGCTGGTGGACCTGCTCCGAGAGTTCTTCCTGCTGCGAGGGGCAGAACGGCAGGTTCGAGCCCTGCCTCTGGGCCGTCAGTTGGAGATCCGCGGCGAGGTCGACCGAGCCGTGGTCACCATGCGAGAGGCCAGTCACGCCACTGACGCCAGCCTGCGTATCGAACTCGCGCGAGCCGCTCTGGCTCGCCTGCTGGCGGGGAACGCGCTGGCCATGGGCGCTGCTCGCGATACCGAAACCGGCGAATCCGAAGCTCCCCAACGTACCGTGTTCGCCCACGCGCGGGCCCGGTCGCTGCCCCCAGCATTCGAGCGGACGCTTTCCGAGCTCGAGGACCCAGAAGCTGGCCAGCCAGCCAATGATGCCCACTTCGACCACTTGGTGCGACTGTTCGCCTGGCTCGAAGCTCGACTCGAGACTCGCACGCCACGCGAGCTTCAGCTCAGCCGAATCGTCAGACTGCTGACGGTCATGGCGGCGGTGGTGCTGGGCGGTTGGTGGCTCTGGTCCCCGAAGAACCTGGCGCGGGGTCAGCCAGTGTTCGCCAGCTCCGTGTGCTCGCTCGCTCCGCCCCCACGCGCTGGCAAGCCGCGACTCGAGCGTGTGGTCGACGGTGTCCACCACGAGGTGACCTTCGCCGTTTGCACCGGCATCCAGCAGCACCCCTGGATCACCATCGACTTGAACCGGAGTCGACACATTTCCGAAGTCGTCATCTATCATCGCACCGACTGCTGCTGGGGCATCGCCGATCTGCCACTTCAGGTTCAGCTGTCGGACGACAACTCCCGGTTTGAGACCGCGGGAACGGTGGACCAACCCTACACCGTCGACTTCCCGGCGCGGGTTCGGGTGGACGGACACACCGGGAGGTACGTGCGGCTCTTCAACCCAACTCCGGGACCCACGCACATCACCATCAGTGAGGTGGAAGTCTATGGCCGCTAGTCGTTTTCGACCGCCGGTGTGGACCCGTCTCGCCTATCTCGTCTGCCTGGTAGTGGCTGTGGTCATCAGCGTGGAGCTGTTGCAGGACGCGCTGCCCAGATACATCCCCAAGAACTGGGTGGAAGCTCACGAGGGCGATGGGCTGATGGACTGGAAGGCGGCCCGACTCGCCCTGCAGCACAGGAGCCCGTACACGCCGCAAGGATTGCGCGACGTGGGGCTTCCCAGCTTCGGCCATCCTCCCACTACGTCGTTCTGGTTCTTGCCCGTGGCCGAGTTCTCGAAGGCCACGGCTGCGGCAGCGCTGAACCTCTCCTTCTGGTTGGCGCTGGTCGTCCACGTCTTCCTCGTCTTGAGGGAGCTCAAATACCCGGCACCTGTCGCCGGTACCGCGCTGGTGTGCGCGGCGGCACTGTCGACCAAGTGGTTGCTGTACCACTGGGAAGCCATTCAGCTCTCCGAGCACATTGCGTTCACAATCGTGCTGGCCTGGTATTTCCTCCGGCGTGGTCAGCAAACGCGCGCGGGCATTGCGCTGGGGGCGGCCGCCTCGCTCAAGCTCTTCCCGGGCCTACTGATCGTCTTCTTGCTGCTCGCGCGCAAGTGGAAGGCGTTCATTGCCGCCTCAACGACCTTCCTGGCCATTACGGTTGTGATGCTCCGCCTGTTCTCCTGGGATGCATGGCTGCTCTTCTTCAAGCAGCAAGGACCCATCGCCGACTTCTGGGTGGGCTTCACGCGCAACGCGAGCGTTCACGGCATCGCGACGCGTCTGGTCACGCCGCTCTGCACTGGAAAATCACTACCGACCCCGTTGAGCACCGCCGGCGCGATCGTCGCTTCAGTGCTCCTCTTGGCGATGGCGATATGGCTGTGCCGCAGGCCCCTCAAGCGAGCGGAATCGGAGTACCGGGCCATCGACCTGCCCTTCGCGCTGTTCACTTTGCTCTCTGTGTTCCTCAATGTCTGGGCCTGGGAGCACTACTACGTCCTGCTGATCCACCCCATGCTGGTGCTCGCGCGGGAGTTCTGGGACTACTTCCGGGTCAGACTCCGGTGCTGGAGTGACGAACAGTGCTCGCACTGGGCGCTGGTGAGGGCCTTGCTCATCGTGTCGACCAGCCTTGCCAGCTGGCTGTTCGTGGTCAAGCTCCTCAGCCTCAACCTCTGGAGCGAAGAACCCATCGTGAGCGTGTGGACAGCCACCCGGGGTGACTGGGCCCACCGTCACCTGCACCTGGTCGAGGTGGCGAACTGGCTGCCATGGGCGATTGGGCTGGTACTTTGCCTGATCTGGCTTCGGCTCGCTGGGCACGGGCCAACCGACCAGCAGCCCACTGCCGCATCGGATTGACGAAACGCAGACAGATTCCAGTTGCTTCTTCGGGGTCTTCGCCAGGCCCCGCCCCGCAGGGTTCCCGCGCGCCGGGCCCCCCGTGTGCATGCACGCGGGGGTTGCGCGTGGGAGGGGCCCCACCCCAAACGGGGTGCGTGCGGCGCAAATACAACCAGTGATCGACATTTGCGCTCCGCCATTTAGACGGCCTGGCACCTCGGAGACGATACCGATACGCTTCGGCTGCCCGCCCTGCCCATGGCGAACCACATGTCCCGGCCGCGTACCAACATCTGCCTCAACATGATCGTGAAGAACGAAGAGAAGGTGCTCCCGCGCCTGCTCCGTTCGGTGAAGGACTACATCGACTACTACGTCATCGTCGACACCGGGTCCGCGGACGACACGATCGACCTGATCAAGCGGGAGATGGCGGAGTATGGCGTTGACGGGGAGGTGCACGAGCGGGAGTGGGTCAACTTCGGCGTCAATCGCCAACAGGCGCTCGAGTTGGCGGTGAAGGCCGGCAAGGCGGATTGGCTGCTCTTCATCGACGCCGATGAAGAACTGGGCGTATCCGATCCTACGTTCTTCGAGAAGCTGGAGCCGGGCGTCAGCTACGATCTGGAGAAGCACCACTCGAACATTCGCTACGCCGTACCCCACTTGATCAACATCCGTGAGACGCGCTGGAAGTGGGAGGGGCCAGTTCACAACTACCTGGTGAACCTCGGGGGCTCAAAGCAGCGCGGGCTGCTCGAGCACGTCTGGATCATCTACCACACTGGCGAGGGCGCCAAGTCGCACGGCATGACGCAGGAGCAGAAGTACCTGCGCGACGCGCAGCTGCTGGTGGAAGATCTGAGGCAACACCCGGACAACGCGCGCAGCCAGTACTATCTGGGGCAGTCCTACCGACATGCTGGCCACTTGGAGCAGGCCTACGAGGCGTATGGACGCCGCATCACCATGAAAGGTTGGGCCGAGGAGACCTTCATGGCCCAGCTGGAAGTGGGAAGGATTGCGATCCTGCTCGGCAAGCCGGAAGAAGTCGTGTTGCGGGACTTGTTGGCCGCCTACGACATGCGGCCGATTCGCGCCGAGCCATTGTACGAGCTCGCGCAGTACTTTCGTCGGAAGAAGATGTATGGGAAGGCCTACCTCTTCGCCAAAGCCGGTGTGCTGACGCCCAGGCCCAACGACCGCCTGTTCGTTTCCCAGGACGTCTACGATTGGCGACTCCTCGACGAACTGGGGGTCGCGGCATACTGGATCGAGAACCATCACGACTCCAAGGTCGCGTGCGAGGAGGTCCTGGCGCGTATCGAGGAGGGGCTCCACGTTCCAGCCGACGACGCGCGTCGCATCCGCGAGAATCTCGAGCGTTCCACCAACAAGTTGGCCAAGCGCTGATGCTCGCCTGGCTGCGCGCCGCGAGTGTCCGCGCCGACGTTTCGATTCCACCCAGGCCTCAGCCTTCCCGGAGGTGGGCGTGCCGGGCGGGGACCGCGGGCTGCTCGACTTCTGCGCGGTGAGGCTGAAGCACCGGATGGTCGCAATTTCCACCGCGTGATCGCCTGCTACCAGTGAGTCGAGGTATGCTCTCGGCCAGGACATGGCGGCACGACGACGCATCGACTGGTCATTGCTTCCCGGCGTCGAGCCCGATGCGCCCCTCTGGGGCGACCACCCCGCTTCGTCGGCGCTCATGGCGCTGCTGTCCGCGAGCTCCGCTCTGTTTGAGCAGGACGAGGCTGATGCGCTACTGAAGCGTGCCGTAGAGCTTGCGCTCGATCCAGTCGGACTGATTCGCGCGGGCCTCTATCTCTACGATGAGCCCGCTGATCTGATGCTGGGCAGCTGGGGTACGGCCCTGGACGGCCGGATCGTCGACGAGCATCACGCCATGTTCGAGCTCGGCGCGAACGGACGTCGCGTCTTTGCGCGAGCGTTGTCGGGGGAAGCGTACTGGACGGTGGTGGAAAACTGCCCCATCATCGACCAGCGGAGTCATACGACGGAGGTCGTCGGCAGGGGATGGGTCGTGTGCACCCCGGTGTGCGGTGGGGAGAAGCTCTTGGGCATGCTCTACAACGACGCCGGACTCACCGAGGCGCCCGTTGACCACGTTCGACAGCTGCGCGCTGCAGTCCTCTGTTCCCAGGTGGGGTCGGCACTGCTGGCCAGACAGCACTCCAATCAGTTTGCAGACCTGCCGGGCCCCACCGCGCGCCATCCGAGACTGCGGCGTGCCGTACACATGCTGGCCAGGGATCCATCATTGACGGGCGAGAAGCTGGCGACGGACCTCGGCATCAGCCTCAGTCGCTTGGCACGCCTGTTCCGAGACGAGTTGGGAGTCTCTCTGGTCGACTATCGGAATCGGTTGCGCCTGGAGCGCTTCACCGCGCTCATCGAGCGGGGAGCGCCAAATCTCCTGGGTGCGGCCCTGGAAGCGGGATTCGGCAGTTATGCGCAGTTTCACCGAGTGTTCCACGCTGCGCGTGGCAAGTCGCCGCGAGAGTACTTCTCTTCACGCGGCGTACGGATCTCCAGAGCGTCCCAGAAAGCAGGGCCTCGGCGACCCGAGTCTGGCTGAAGCAGCGAGCGCGATCTTCGATCGGTCTGCCCAGGTCCCGGCGGGGTGAAGGCAAAAGAACTGGGCAGCGGGCGAATGGTCTCGAAGACGAGAAGCTCGCGCCAAAGATGCGAAGACCGGCTCGACGATTGTGTCACGCTGGTGGGGTCATGAGCTGTCACCGACTCGTTTCCGGATTCCTGCTAGCCCCGGTACTTGCCTGCAGCGCAGCCAACCAGCAGTCGACAGCCGATGAGCCCCAGGCTGGGGCAGCGAGCCTGGACTCGCCCCCGACCACGTCTGGCGGGGCGGGCGGCGCCACCGGCGAGAACTCGCCGACGGGCGCAAGCGGCTGCAGTCTTCCCGCTGCCGGCAGCAGTGGTGTAGCCAGGCCGTCGGGTGCTGCCGAAAACCTCCAAGTGCTCGACTGGGCAGGGTTCGTCGCCGCGCTGTCCTATACCTTCGATGACGCCAACTCGTCGCAGATCGCGCACTACGCGGAGCTCCAAGCACTCGGCGTACCCATGACTTTCTACCTGCAGACGGGCAAGTCGTCGGCGGCGAGCGACGTGTGGGCGCAGGCCGTGCTCGACGGTCACGAGCTCGGCAACCACACGGAGAGCCACGCGCGGACCGCCACCGCCGAGGACATCGACGCCGCGAGTGACTTCATCGAGGCGCAATTCGGCGTGATTCCGTACACCATGGCGGCCCCCTACGGCGACACCAGCTACGTCAGCCTGGCCGAGACCCGCTTTCTCATCAACCGCGGGGTGGGCGGAGGAAGGATTGCGCCCAACGGCAACTCGAACCCCTTCAACCTGCCGTGCTACATCCCGCCGACAGGAGCAGAAGCCAGCACGATGAACGGCGTCATTGATACTGCTCACTCAGCGGGAAGCTGGCAGATCGTGTTGGTCCACGGATTCACGGGTGGCACCGATGGCGCCTATCAGCCCATCGACATCGACCAGTTCGTGAGCAACGTCGAGTACGCCAAGTCGCTGGGTGACGTTTGGATCGACAGCGTGGTTCGCGTCGGTGCGTACTGGATCGCCCAGAAGCTGTTCGGGGACCTCAGCCCTGCCACGTCCGGGGACGAGACCACCTGGTCCTGGACCTTGCCGGACCACTTCCCACCTGGCATGTGTCTCCGCATCACGACCGACGGCGGGACGCTCGTGCAGAACGGCGAAGCGCTGAGTTGGGATGACCACGGCTACTACCAAGTCTCGCTGGATGCTGGTGCGCTCACGCTGACGCCCTGAGTTGGCGCCGAGGCGCGGGGCGTGTTTCACGCCTGGCGCTTGCACCGCGGCAAAGCGTGGGCGATAATTGCAATCCGCCGCGATAAGAGGCGACGCCGGGCAGGGCGTACGTCCGACGCCCCTCCGCGGCAGCCACAAAATAACGCCACAGACGAGAAACGTCGGCCACGAATGCGAAGATCGCGGACCGGTCGCAGGTCACGTTGAGGAACAGGAATCATGCATCTTCGATCAGCACTCCTGCTTGGGCCCGTCGCGGTGTTGTTGGGTTGTGGGGCGGAGTCCCAGGACGACGGGTACGAAGTCTTCACTCCCGGTGGCGCGTCTGCCAGCTTGGGGGGCGCCCTGGCAACCGGCGGCTACGCGGAGCAGGTCGGTGGTACGATGAATGCACGCGCGGGCCTGCCCGGGCGACGGGGCCGCCCCCGCCGCGGGGGCCCGGTCGGCAGCGGCGGCTTGACCGGCAGCGGGGGCCTGATCGGTAGCGGGGGCCTGATCGGTAGCGGGGGCGCGGTCGGCAGCGGCGGCTGGGTCGGCAGTGGGGGCCTGGTTGGCAGCGGCGGCGAGGTCGGCAGCGGCGGCGAGGTCGGCAGCGGCGGCTGGGTCGGCAGCGGCGGCTGGACGGAAAGCGGCGGAACCACCAGCAGCGGTGGATTCACGAGCAGTGGTGGCGCCCCCGGCAGTGGCGGGGACACGAGCACCGGGGGCAGTGAGAGCTCTGGCGGCAGCGATCCTGGTGTCGTCGTCGACTGCGACCTGCCCGCGGCGGGCTCGAGCGGGGCTGCGCAGCCGTCGGGCAGTCCAGGAGGGCTCGAGGTGCTCGACTGGGCCGGATACCAGGCTGCCGTGTCCTACACGTTCGATGATGCCAACTCCTCGCAGATCGCCCACTACAGCGAGCTCCAAGCGCTGGGCGTGCCGATGACCTTCTATCTGCAAACCGGAAAGTCGGAAGCCTCAGACCCGATCTGGGCTCAGGCGCTTACCGACGGCCATGAGCTCGGCAACCACACCCAGAGTCATGCGCAAATCGGCTCCGGTGCCGACGTCGACGCCGCCACCGCGTTCATCGAGAACCAGTTCGGAGTCACGCCCTACACCATGGCGGCGCCCTACGGCGACAACAGCTACGTGAGCCTCGCTGAGACCCGCTTCCTGATCAATCGCGGTGTGGGCGGGGGCAACATTGCGCCCGGCGACATCTCGGGCCGCTTCAACCTGCCGTGCTTCATTCCCAGCACGGGTGCTCAGGCCAGCGCATTCAACTCCCAGGTCGACTCGACGCGCTCGGCAGGCAACTGGCTGATCGTTCTGGTTCATGGTTTCACCGGAGGAACCGACGGAGCCTACCAACCCGTCGACATCAACCAGTTCACGAGCAGCGTGGACCACGCCAAGTCTCTCGGTGACGTCTGGATTGACAGCGTCGTCCACGTCGGCGCGTACTGGGTGGCGCAACGGGTGTTCTCAGACGTCTCCCCGTCGGTGTCAGGAAGCGAGACGACCTGGACCTGGACGTTGCCGGACCACTTCCCGCCTGGCATGTGTCTCCGGGTGACGACGGATGGTGGAACGGTCAGTCAGGAAGGCCAGGCGCTGGCCTGGGACGACCACGGCTACTACCAGATCGCGCTGGATGCGGGTGAGGTCACGCTGGGGCCCTGAATCACTTCCTGCCCACCGAATGGTGAGCAAAAACAGGTAACGGGGCCGGGAGTGCTGACGTGATGCGGACCGATGGGAGCTTCAGCTTCGACGAATCGCTCTGGGTCGACTGGGACACGCCAGTCCTTCAGTAGTGCGTCCGCGCGCTCCAGGAGTGCAGCACGCTCGCTGAGTGGATGATCGGCGCCCAAGCCCGCTCGGGCGCCGACGGCGTATCCCCCGGGCCCGGACAGTTGCGACGGTCGACGGTCAGCCGAGGAGGCTGTGCTTCGCGATCGCGTAGAGCGCTCGGAATCCGTCGCGCACGCCGATCTTCTTTCCTTCGGCGTAAGTGCGTCCGTGATACGAAACCCCCACCTCGTAGATTCGGCACTTCAGCTTGGCCAGCTTGGCCACGACCTCCGGCTCGAACCCGAACCCATTCTCCGTCAGCGTGATCCGCTGCAACAAGTCGGCGCGGAATGCCTTGTGGCCGCACTCCATGTCCGTGAGGTTGAGATCCGTCATGACGTTCGACAGAAGCGTCAGCAAGCGATTCCCAACCATGTGCCAGAAGTACACCACTCGGTGTGCCTCGGACCCAGCGAATCTCGAGCCAATCACCGCATCCGCCTGGTCAGCCAAGATGGGAGCGAGCAGCCTGGGATACTCGATCGGTGAGTACTCCAGGTCAGCATCCTGGATCAGGACGATCGCTCCCGTGGCCAGCTCCAACCCCCGGCGCAGGGCGGCGCCCTTTCCCCGGTTTACCGGCTGCCGCTCGAAGATGTCGATCTTCCCCGCCAGAGACTCGCGACAGATGGCTTCGGTCTCGTCGCTCGACCCGTCGTCCACGACGACAATCTCGAACGTCACACCATCCATGTGAACAGAGCGCACTGCGTCCACCACGCCTCCAATCGTCGCCGCCTCGTTGAAGGTCGGGATCAGGACGGATACCCTGACGGTCGGTTCGCTCATTTGAAGCACAGTAGTGCGGACTCGAGTGGACTTCCATGGTCGAATTTTCGGGTCGCCAGGGCTGCAGCGCGACGCCGGTGGAGCGCGTGCTCCGCCCCACGCACCGCCATCGCGGTGCTCGCTCGACCTCCGAGCTCGGCGCTCGCTGCCGGGGCCAGGGCCTGGCGTGCAGCGAGAATGAAGACCACCATGCCGCCGTCAGGCGGACCCGGACCTTGACCTCGCGGCAGCGGCGCCCACAGAATGCGCCCGCCGCCGATGGCCGCAGCGCAACCCCAGAGGACAACGGTCCCAGAACACCTCGCGGCAGCGGCAGCAGCGCTCGTGGCAGCGGTGCTGATGACCTGGCCGCTCGCGCGCGAAGCGGGCGACCACATTCTGGCGGCGATCTATCACTGGGACGCCTACACCAACACGATGATCATGGGCTCGCGCGTCGATGCGGCGCTAGGTCGTGGTCCCCTGTCGCTATACGACGACTACTTTCACGCGCCGCTGCCGAACTCGATCGTCTTCAACGAGAACCACTTCGGGCTGTCGCTGATTTTCGCGCCATCCTACCTCATCACCGACAATCCCCTGTGGGCCTACAACGTCACGCTACTGGCTTCGCTGGCGCTGTCGGTGTTCCTCACCTACCTGCTCGTCCGTCGGCTGACTGGGAACGGTCACGTGGGATTCCTGGCGGGTGTGGCGTTTGCGTTCAGTCCCTACGCGATGTTCGAGTTGGGGCGTATCCAGCTCGTCGCCACACAGTGGATCCCGGCCTGCTTCCTCATGTTGCACCGCGCCATCGAAGGGCGCCGACTGCGCGACGTGGTTGGGTTCTGGTTGTGTTACCTGCTGCAGATCGGGACGTGCCTGTACTACGCGATGTTCCTGGTCCCACTGCTCGGGCTGGTCGCCACGGTGCTGCTGGTCCGACAGAGGCCACCGCGCAAACATTACCTGGCACTCGCCGCGGCGGGTGCAGCGGCGGGCGCGGTCGCGCTCGCCATGGTGTTCCCGTACTTCACGGTGCGCGACACGTTCGACCTCGAGCGTAGTGTCTCGTTTGCCTCCAGCTACGACGGTAAGCTCAGTTTCTTCTCGAACGTCCACGACACCAACCTCACTCTGACCGGCTTGCACCATCGTAGCGCCGCACGAGGCGCCCACGAGGAGATCGCGTTTCCCGGGTTCACGGTTTTGTCGATGCTGCTGCTGTCGTTGGGGGTTCCACTGTGGCAGGCAATTCGTGGGCTCCGCCCACGGGCAATCGGCGCCGTGGCGGGCAGCTGGATCGTGATCGCGGCGCTGACGATGGCCGCCACGTTGCTCACCCGCAGTATGCTCGTGGGCGCGGTCGTGCTCGGCCTAGGCGTCTGGCTGGAAACTCGCAGCGGGGGGCCGCTGCCGTTCTCCGGTCGGCGCGGGCTGTACCTGGCGGTGCTGCTGCTATCGATCGTGATGTTCCTGGGCCTGACACCCATGCACTGGAACGGATCGCCCGTGCGCGGTCTCTACTACTACTTCCACATTTACTTCCCCGGCTTCAACGGCATACGCAAGGTCAGCCGACAGGCGGTGATGACGACCTTCGCGTTCGTGCTGCTGGCGAGCTTCGGCAGCGCGTGGCTGGTGTCGAAGCTGTCGCGACCGTGGGTCAAGGCACTCGTGCTGTCCGCGCTGCTGGCCACGACCTGCTATGAATTCCGCTGCTTCCCGCACCCGCTGCGCAGCGTGTGGGCGCCGTCGACGGTGCCCCAAGCCTACCGTTTCATGGCCTCGCTGCCGCCACAGGATCTCGTCACCTTCACGCCGCAAGACGACGGGGTGAGTCGCTTCTGGGGCGACCGCGGCATGGCCCTCTACAACTACCTGGCGCTCTATCACAAGCACCGCTTCCTGAACGGACAGGGGAGCTGGATGCCTCCCGTCACCGATCTGGTTCGTCGGGCGCTTCACCAGCTGCCCGACGCGGGCGCCCGACGCATCCTGCAGATCCTCCAAGCCCGCCACATCCTGGTGCACGCCGAGGACCTCCCACCTCCCCGCCGCAACCTGCCGGCGGTGCTCGCTGCGCAGCCCGAGCACTATCGGCGCATCTTCCAGCAGGGCCCTCAGAGTGTGTTTTCGCTGTCGATACCGGAAGACCCCGCGTTGGCACTCCTCGAAATGCCAGCGCTGCCCGCCGATGCCCGGCTAGTCCCGCCAAGTGAGCTCCGCGCCAAAACAGACCTCGATCCGAAACATCTTGGTCGCGCCATCGACGGCAACCCGCGCTCGTACTGGACCGGAAGGCGGCGACAGGCGCGGGGGCAGTACTTCGAGCTCGCGCTGGCCCAACCGCTTTCCATCGTAGCCTTCGAGCTCGAAAGCCGCCCGCAGGTGATGCAGGTGCCGCTGTCCTACGAGCTCAGCGTGGCTCAAGGTGGGTCGGCCTGGCAAACCGTAGCCCAACAACCGGTGCTGCGCCTCTACCGCGAGCAGGTCTATTCGCCCAAGACGTTCGTCTTCCGCATCGTGCTGCCCAACCCGGCTCAGGCGGACCGTATCCGCATCACCATTGGCCAGCCCGTGCCCGGCCACGGCTTGGCCATCCACGAAGCTCGCGTCTACACGCGGGATCAGTAGCGCTGGCACCGCAGGATCCGGTCATTGCCAGTTCCAGGTGGGGACACTACGATGGCGTGCGATGGGACTTGGAGCCGTTAGACAAACCGCGCTCGTCACCGGAGCTGCGGGTTTTCTCGGGTCACACTTGGTGGATCGACTTCTCGACGAGGGATACGAAGTCGTGGGGCTGGACAACCTCATGACCGGCGATCTGACGAACCTGTCGACCGCTGCCCGGGACCCTCACTTTCACTTCCAATCCGGTGACGTGCGCGACCCGCTGCACGTCTACGCCGAGGTGGTGTTCAACCTGGCGTGTCCCGCTTCTCCGGTACACTATCAGCACGACCCCTACGCCACGTTCACGACCAGCGTGCTCGGTGCGAAGAACGTGGTGGACATGGCCCGGGGACGTCGCTGCCGCATCATCCACGCCTCCACCTCCGAGGTGTACGGCGACCCGACGGTGCATCCACAGCCGGAGACCTACTGGGGCAACGTCAACCCCGTCGGCGACCGCGCCTGCTACGATGAAGGCAAGCGGGGGGCTGAGACTCTGCTCAACGATGCTCGGCGCTGCTGGGGGATGGATGTTCGCATTGCGCGCATCTTCAATACCTATGGGCCGCGCATGGCGTTCGGTGATGGCCGGGTCGTGAGCAACTTCATCATCCAGGCACTCAACGGGAGCCCGATCACCGTGTATGGCGCGGGGCAGCAGACCCGTTCCTTCTGCTACGTCGACGACTTGGTGGACGGGGTCGTGCGCGTGAGTCGCGCCGAGGCGCTGGATGGCCCGGTCAATCTGGGCAACCCCAAAGAGTTTACGGTACGCGAACTGGCAACGCAGGTCCTCGAGCTGACTGGATCGGGCTCCACACTCGAAATGCGTCCGCTGCCAAGCGACGATCCGAAGGTGCGACGTCCGGACATCACGCGCGCCCGGTCGTGGCTCGACTGGGAGCCCAAAGTGCAGCTAAGGGAGGGGCTCCAGCGCACGATCCAGGACTTCCGCTCGCGGCAGCAATCTCCAACGAGCCACCGCCCCAAGGTCCAATCACGAGCTGGCGGGGACGGTTGAGGGCCTGACGAGCGCTCGGTACCTGCTGGGGCGTTGAAGATGACGAGGCGAGGCTCAGCGCGCAGAACGCACTGGGCCACCGCATTCTCCCGCGGATCTCCCTTGGTACGGCCATCCACGAAGATTGTGCCTTCATCCATTCGATCCGTTCTGCTCCTACTGATTTCCACCCCATGCGCATTTCTGGCGTGCTCGGAAGACTCCTCTTCTAGCGGAGACCCTGGCCAGGACGCCGGCGGCGCCGTTGGCACGACCGCAGGCGCCGTTGGCACGGCGGGCGGAGCGGTGGGTACCGGCGGCGCAGTCGGCAGCGGCGGCGCAATCGGCGACGGCGGCACGGTCGGAACCGGCGGCGCAGTCGGCAGCGGCGGCGCAATCGGTAGTGGCGGCGCAATCGGTAGTGGCGGCGCAATCGGTAGTGGCGGCGCAATCGGTAGCGGCGGCGCAATCGGTAGTGGCGGCGCAATCGGTAGTGGCGGCGCAGTCGCCTCGGGCGGCGCAGTCGGCAGTGGTGGCACGACGGGGAGCGGTGGCGCGGTTGCCAGCGGTGGCGCGGTCGCCAGCGGCGGCGCGATCGGCACCGGTGGCGCACTCGGCACCGGCGGCTCAGCAGGTGCCGCTGGCGCACCAGGCATCGGCGGCTCCGGTGGCGTGGACGATCCAACCGCCGCATGCGCGTTGTCCGCAGAGCGCATCCGCATCACGGACGTGAACGTCGGTGTCGAGGTGGTCACGGACGAGCGCTGGGGTGGAGACGCTCGTCCCCTCGTCATCTCGCCGATCCCCACGGGCGGGTCTCGGCTGGGCTTCATGGGCGGCGACGGCAGCGTGCACATCGTCACGCTCGATCAGAACGACCAGCTCGTTCCCGGCGGCGAGACCACTCTGTCCGGAAACGATTTCGTGGATCTCTACGCAGACGCAGCGGGCGGGGTGGCGCTCCTGAATCGTGACTCGGAGGGTAGCGGAAACCTCAACTGTGGCACGCTGGAGAACCTCTGCGGAGACCTCACCTCCCCCTCGGAGACCGAATGTTGGGAGATGTACCTGGTGCGGTTCGACGGGGCGAGCCAGACCTGGGCCACCCAGCTCACCAACTCGAGCCCGTCCGATCCTCCCTATCGCACGACGGACACCGGTGCGCCGCGCACTGTGCAGTTCGTCTGGGCCCACTCGGCCTACCCCCACCGTGGCCGTATCGCCTTCGACGGCACGAACTACGCCGCGTACTACGGCGTATCGATCTCGCTCTGGGAGTCGTGCGTGGATCCAACTCGCCGCGCAGAGGGCGTCAACATCCATCAGGGCGACCGCTTCACCGTCGTCGACCAGGGAGGAACGCGCCTCGACCAGCTGAGTACCCAGTTCAGCTGCAGCCATAGCTTCTGGCAGCGTCTCGTTTGGGATTCGGCCGCATCACGCTTCATGGCGGTCTGCATGACGGACAACAGCGATCGACTGTCGCTCGGCGCCGACATGGCCTACGCGACCATCCGCCCGCTCGACGAGTTCTGGCAGGTCACCGTCGGCGGGCTCACCTTGGCTCCCGACGGGAGCTACTGGCTGACCGCCAGCGACGGTGAGTCGGCGGGGAGCCAGAATGGAGACGTGTTCCTGCTGCGCTTCAGCGTGAGCGGGGACACACCGACCTTGGAGGAGACCATGGACATCGCCGCTCAATCCGACGTGAACGAGCTGGCTCCGTATCTGGCGCCCTACGGTACCGACGGGCTCGTCGCGGCGTGGAGCGTGTCCAGCACTTCTTCCAGCAGCGCACGCTACCTCGACGGCCGCGAGCGCGAGCTCTACGTCCAGGTCCGCGACCGGGCGACGGGAGCAGCCGTGGGCGATGCGCTGGCCGTCGATGTGTCCGCCAATGCGTACCAGGACTTCCGAGGCTTTCCCGATGGCAGCGTCGCCTACCCCGCCGAGGGTGACACCAGCACGAGCGTGAAGGTCCTGAGGATCCTGCCCTGCGACGAATAGGCGTTCTCCGCCTGTACGGTTCTCGCGTACACGCCCAGGTCGCCCCCTGACCCCCTCCGCGGCCCCAGCACCCCACGGGTCTCCCGCGGATGCGCCACCCCCAAGCGAGACGGGGGACAGAGGTTCACGACCGAATATCTCTTCGCGCCTGGTGCGTTGCTGCTGCCCCCCGCTCTGCGGCGAAGTATAATTGCTGCCGCATGGTCGGGACCTCCGGATTCCGCGGCTGTCGCCTCGCTCCCGGCGCGGTGGTGGGGGGCAAGTACCGTGTGGTTCGCTGGGTCGGGGAGGGCAGCATGGGCGCGGTGTACGAGGCTGTCACGCTCGACGGGAGCAAGCAGATCGCCGTCAAGACCATGCACGGCAGGCTGCTCGCCGACCCGCGCATGCGCCGCAGGTTCGAACGTGAAGGTGAGCTGGGAACACGGATCCCCTCTTCCAGTGTCGTTCAAGCTCTGGAATCGGGATTGGATGAACAGTGGGGCGGACACTTCATCGCCATGGAGTACGTCGAAGGGCGATCACTGCACGAATGGCGCGCGAGCGAGGCGGGGGAGGCGCCTGCAATCCGAAGTGTCATCGAGCAACTCCTCCGAGCAGTGGCTGTGGCGCACTCCGTCGGTGTGGTGCATCGCGACCTGAAACCTGCGAACGTGATGGTCGTGCAGGGACTCGAGTCTGCTGCGCCCCGCGTGAAGGTGCTCGACTTCGGGGTAGCGAAGTGGCTGCAGTCGACCACTGGCGCCATCACCCAGGCGGGACTCGGAACGCCCTCCTGGACGGCTCCCGAGCAGGGCCAGTCCGGCCATCGTCCGGCACCGAACGCAGACGTCTGGGCGCTCGGCCTACTGGTGTTCTGGTTGCTCACCGGCACGCAGTACTGGTTGGCCGCCCGCGAAGGCGGAGGTCTGGCCGATCTGGCGCTCGAGCTGATGCGACGCCCGATCGCGCCGGCCTCTGAGCGAGCCCAAGCGTTGGGGGTAGCAAAGCTCCTGCCATCCGCGATTGACCCCTGGTTTGCACGGTGCGTGTGCCGACAACCAGAGAAGCGTTTCGCAGATGCCGGAGCCGCGCTCGACGCCCTTGGACCGATCCTCGGCCTGCGCGCGCGGCGATCGCGCTGGTGGAACCGCTGGAGTCGCCGGCGGGGGCCACGGGGTGGTGGGCGTATCAATCGATGACGATTGAATCAACCGGGCGCCGCTGCGGTGGCGAGGAATGGTCACCGACCTCGGTGGACCACCACTGATGGCCATACCCGAAGTCGCTGAAGCAGTCGGAGAGGTCACTGGTGAACCATCCCGTGAAGTTGATGGCCCGCGATGTCTACGTCCCCAGTCGAGCTTTCCAGGGCCGTCGATTGCGTCTACGTTCATGGCATGCGTAGAGTTCTTGCCCGGCAGATGACCGGCCCGTTCGGTGACCGCCGGTGGAGCGCGACT
>CAZSVU010000199.1:0-16021 GCA_964610275.1 uncultured Polyangiaceae bacterium
CTCCTTTGACCGCCCGGTAAGGGGGACCGCTTTGAATTCGGATGGCTGACGGTAATTGTGCCAGCAGGCCCACGTCCGTGCGGCTCGGCCCAATCCTTGGCAGGCAGGCCGGCCTGACCCCACTGCTGGGATGCGAGCTGAACGTGGCGCGGGGCGAGGGGGGCGGCGCGGTGGACCATCTGGTGGTGCTGGCGCAAAACCAGCAGGGCTATCGCAATCTCGTCAAGTTGGTGTCGCGGAGCCACACGCACTCGGCCAGTGACGTTGCTCCCAGTGTCAGCCTGGACCAGGTGGCCCAGCACGCGGGCGGTTTGGTGGGGCTCACGGGCTGTCTCAACGGCGTGGTGGCTCAGCAGTTGCTCGAGTTCGGACACGAGGCGGCCGCCACCGCTCTGGGACGACTCGGGGAGGTCTTCGCCCCTGGCCATCTATTCGCCGAGCTTCAGGACCACGGCCTGCCAGAGCAACCCATCGTCAACGGCGTGGTTGCCGAGGCCGCCGGTGCACTGGGTATCCCGTTGGTGGCGACCAACGACGTCCACTGCGTTGCCAAGGACGACGGGGAGGCGTTGCTCTACCTGGAGTGCATCCGCAAGGGCAGCGCCATCGAGGATGAGCGCGCCGCCCACCACGGCAGCATGGAGATGTACCTGAAGAGCCCGGAAGAGATGGCGGGAGTGTTTTGGGAGCACCCCGAGGCCGTGGCCAACACCTTGCGGGTCGCCGAGATGTGCTCCGAGCTGAAGCTGGAGTTGGCAAACCCGGTGTTTCCGAGCTTCCCCGTGCCCGACGGCCAGGACACCGATGGGTATCTGCGGGAGCTGTCGCGTGAAGGTCTGGAGTCGCGATTCGCAGAGTTTCGTTCGGTCGGCAAGCAGGTGAGTGAGGCGAGCTATCGCGAGCGGCTCGAGCACGAGCTCGACATGATCGTGCGCATGGGATTTCCTGGCTACTTCCTGATCGTGTGGGACTTCATCCGAGAGGCGAAAGCGCGGGGCATCCCCGTGGGCCCTGGGCGCGGGTCGGGCGCAGGGTCGCTGGTGGCCTACGCCCTCGGCATCACGGAGCTCGACCCCATTCCGTATGGACTCTTGTTTGAACGGTTCCTCAACCCCGAACGAGTCAGCCTGCCAGATTTCGACATCGACTTCTGCAAGTCGCGCCGCGACGAGGTGATCGCCTACGTCGCGGACAAGTACGGCAAGGCGTGTGTCGGACAGATCGCCACCTTCCAGAACCTCAAGGCGCGCAGCGTCATCAAGGACGTGGCCCGCACGATGGGGATGGCGGCACCCGAGGCACAACGCATCGCGAACCTCATTCCGGCGCTCGGACAAGGCAAGACCGCGACCATCGAACAAGCGTTGGAGAAGGAGCCGAAGCTGCGCGAGCGGATGGAGGAGGACCCGCGCGTCGCGGAGTTGATCAAGCAGGCCCGAAAGCTGGAAGGCTTGACGCGACACGCGGGCATGCACGCGGCCGGTGTCGTCATCAGCAACGGCGCTCTGGAAGACCACGTCCCTTGCTTCACCAGTGACGAGGCCATCGTCACTCAGTACGACAAGAAAGACGTCGAAGACGCTGGGCTGGTGAAGTTCGACTTCTTGGGGCTCAAGACGCTGACCGTCATCGACATCGCACAGACTCTGGTGAACGTACGTCCGGACCGGACAGGACGACCGCTTCAGCTCGGTCAGGTGGGGCTCGAGGACCGTGACACCTATGCGCTGATTGCGAGCGGCGACACGACCGGGGTCTTCCAGCTGGAGTCGACGGGCATGCAGCAGATGCTGCGCCGCCTCAAGCCGGACTGCTTCGAGGACATCATTGCGGCGGTGGCGCTCTATCGGCCGGGCCCGATGAGCAATGATTTCCACAACGAGTACATCAAGGTGAAGCACGGCACGCAGCGCATGGGGACGCTGCACCCCCAAGTCACCAGTGTGCTCGAGGCCACCTACGGAGTGCCCGTCTACCAGGAGCAGGTCATGCATATTGCCCAGCGTCTGGCGGGTTACTCGCTGGGCGCTGCCGACCTGCTCCGCCGCGCGATGGGGAAGAAGATTCCAGCGGAAATGGCCAAGCAGAAGGAGGTCTTCGTGGCCGGGGCGGTGGACAACGGAGTCGCCCCGGAAGAGGCCGCCAAGGTGTTCGAGGCCGTTGAGGGGTTCGCGGAGTACGGCTTCAACAAGAGTCATTCAGCGACGTATGCCGTCTTGACGTTTCAGACCGCGTACCTGAAGGCGCACTTTCCTGCGGAGTTCTTTGCTGCGCAACTCTCTGCGGATCAGGACAAGATCGAGAAGGTCGTGCGCACCATTGCCGAGGCCCGCGCCTGGGGGGTCAACGTACTTCCGCCCGACATCAACGCGAGCATGGTCGACTTCACGGTGGTCTATGCTCACCCGGATGGAGCGGGACTGGCCGCGGGCCCCGGACGCCTGCGGGATCGATTCGGGCCCCAGATCCGGTTCGGCCTGGGAGCGGTTCGCGGCGTGGGAGAGAGCGCGCTAGAGAGCCTGCTGGAGGCGCGGGAGGCGGGGGGCCCGTTCAGGGACCTGTTCGACTTGGCTGCTCGCGTGGACGCAACGCGCCTCAATCGAGGCGTGCTGGAGGCGCTGGTCCAGTGCGGGGCGTTCGATTCCGTACTCGAACCGCTGGGGATCGACCGGGCGCGAGCGCTGGGAGCGGTGGATCGGGCACTCGAACGCGCGCGGAGCGCGAGCCGTGATCGAGAGGCCGGACAGACGACGCTCTTCGGGATGTTCGAGGTGGCTCGTACGGGTGGCGATAGCGAGGCGAGCAGTCAGGACTACCCGCCGGCGGAGGGATGGGACCGTCTGGAGTTGCTCAAGCGCGAGAAGGACGCGCTCGGGTGCTATGTGTCCGGTCATCCGCTGCATCGGTACGGCAGCAAACTGGCCCACCTCGGGGTGCTCACGAGCGCCCAGCTCGATCGCGAGGAGCAGTGGAGCCCCGTTGCCGTTGCCGGAGTCGTGGAGAACTACGAAGTGAAGTTTTTTCGAGGCGGAGCCGGGGGTCGAGCGGCGTTCTTCGAGGTGGACGACCTGGCGGGAAGGGTGCGCGCCAAGCTCCGAGGGGATGCGATAGACACCTACGCGGCGGTGTTGGAGAGTGGTGGGGCCGTCTGCGTCCGTGGACGGGTCAGCTCCCGCAGCCGCGAAGACTCCGAGGAAGAAGCGGAGCCCATGCTGTTTGCGGAGTCGATTGAGCCGCTGGCCGACGCTCTGCTCGAGAAGACCCGGCTGGTGGTGATCCGGCTCGAAGCGCGATGGGCCGGCGACGTCCAGTTGCGTGCGCTCAGACAGCTCTTGGACGAGTCACCGGGCCCGTGTCCGGTGGACGTGGTGCTGGCGCTGGAGGACGGCTCAGAGGCCGTATTGGCGCTGGTTGGTACCCGGGTTCGGCCCAACGACGCCATGCTGGCTGGGCTCGAGCGCGTGTTCGGGCAGAGTGTCGCCGAGCTGTGCTGAAGGCTACCGGGCGTGGCGGACCGGGGCAGGGACGCCAGGATCGAAAAACCAGGGGTCGAAGAATCGTCCCAGCAAGGGTATCGTGAAACTCAATGAGAGAGCCGCGCGACGAGCTGGTTCGGATCGACGCGAAGGGTGAGGCCCACCCCATAGGTACCGTGGCGAGCCAGCGGATGCGGGCACGTGAGGGGGCCTACCGGATGCTTCCGGCCCCCGGCCACGTCGTGTTCATGCGCTTCACGGGCGAGGATGGGCGGCGCGATGCGGAAGACGGCGCCGTCGTCCGAATGGCGGGGGAGATCACCAATCCGGGAGCCATGTGCGACGTTTTGGCCATGATTGGCCAGACCGGATGGCGGGGCGAGCTCGTGGTACTGGACGGCGAGTCGGCTCGCTCGATCTTCTTTGAAGGGGGCTTCGTGGTCGGCGCGCATACCAGTGTCGGCGACGAGCGGTTGGGTATTGTCCTCTATCGCTACGGGGCGATCAACGAAGACCAACACGAGGCGCTCTCCGAGTTGGTCGACGCGGGGATGCGGGTCGGGGAAGCGGCGGTCGAGCTGGGCCTGCTGAGTCAGGAGAAGTTGTTCGAGTACATCAAGAAACAGGTGGAAGAGGTCGTCTTTGCGACCCTGACCGTCAGCGACGGAACCTTCTTCTTCTTGGATGGATTCGACGCCGGACGACTGACGACGCATCTCACCATCAGCGCGAACGGGCTGTTGATGGATGGCGTGACGCGGCTGGACGAAATGCGCTACTTCCGCGAGAAGATACCGGCCGCGGACTACGTTCCGGTCAAGGTCGAGGGAAAGTCGCCCCCGGCAGAAGAGTTCGCCGGGCTCTACGAGCTGATTGACGGGACCGTTGATGTCGAGCAACTGGGGCGGCTCACGGGCAAGGGCGAATTCGAGACCACCAAGGCCATCTACCAGCTGGTCCAATCCAAGCATGTGAAGATGTCGGGGCCGCGCGAGGTGGGTGGACCGGAGGCGATCGTGATGACGGCGAACTCGGCCCTCCGGACCGTCTTCGAGCTGGTCGAGGCTGAAGGCAAGGCGAGCGCCGTGCGCGAGAACTTGGCGTCCTTTGCCGTAGGTGCGGGCGTCTACGACATCCTGTTTCGAAATGCGGGTCCCGACGAGTTGGGCGCGCTCAAGCCGGAGGCCGTGGCGGCGAACGTGCTGGTGGTCGCCTGTGGCTCCAACCCGGAGAACATCCTGCGGCAAATGCTGCACGAGTATGTGAGCTTTGCGCTGTTCAGCGCCGGCGCTGCCCTCGGCTCGCGCAAGGAGGCGGAGCTCAACCGTACCGTTGGGCCGATCCTCACGCAGCTCAGGCCGGACGCATGACCCCGACCGGGAGCCTCACCTCCCAAGTGAGCCTGGCACGAGGGCGGGTTCCGAGGTAGATACGGGCCCGCCCGAAGCGGGCGATTCGCCTCGAGGGTCGATAGCTCAGTCGGCAGAGCTGCGGATTTTTAATCCGTAGGTCCCGGGTTCGAGCCCCGGTCGACCCACCCCACCCCGGTAGCCAAAGGCTACCGGGGTTGCCTTTACAGATCAGTAGAGTGAGGCGGAGCCACCGTCCCCACGCCGTAGAGCGAGGCGGAGCTGCCGCCCCCAGCCCGTTCCCCCTTGCGCTCGTGGGGACGAGACGCAAGGCTTCGTATTCGGCCCCCGGTGTCGCTTTGGCGGCGCGTGGGATGCAGCGGGAGAGCGGACAGCATGAGACGCGCGATTGCCTGGACGAGCTTGAGTTTCTTGGTGCCAGGTGCCCTGATGGTTTCCCCGGGGTGGGGTGACAGAATGAATAACGTGGGGGGGGGTGGGGGTGCCGGCGAGAACGCGGGCGTATTGGGGGCGGGGCTGAGTGACGTGTATGTTCCCGCCGACACCCAGCTCGGAGCTGCCTGCCAGGAGGACGACCAGTGCGGGAGCGGGCTCGGGTGCCTGACGTCTGACGGCAATCAGCTGGCGGGTGAGGGTGCACCGTACGGCTTCTGCAGCACGCGCTGCGATGTCGACCAGGACTGCCAAGACTTCGGCGAGGGCTACTGCGCCCAATTCGACGACCTGGGGTTGTCCACCTACTGCGTTCCAGCTTGCGTGCCTGGGGCGAGCGGCGATGCGGACCCGCCCAAGTGTGGTGGTCGGCCTGGCGTGGTGTGCGTGGACATGGGGGCGGACGCGGGACCCGCGGGGCTTTGCTTCCCGCTCTGTCAGAGTCATGGTCAGTGTGGTGCGGGGCGATTCTGCAATCCGGAGACGGGCCTCTGCACCGCTGATGAAGTCGAGGGATTGCCCACCGGAGCCGAGTGCAACTACAACCCGGTTACGGATCTGCACGATTGTGCCGGGCTGTGCTTGCCCTTTGGCGACGGCACGTCGGAGGGCGAGGTCGTCACGGACGTCTGCACGCAGTTCTGCGCGGTCGGAAATGGCTGTGGTTGGGACGATCCGGGCGACCCTGCGGAGGGCGTCTGCAATCCGTTCGGCGAGGATGCGGGGCTCTACGACCTGGGTTGGTGTCGGCAGCTCTGTGACTGCAACGACGAGTGTCAAAATCCGAACCTGGTCTGTGTCCGGTGGTCTCTGGACGACGCGGGCTACTTCCACCGAGTGGGCTATTGCGCACTGCCCTCGGATGCACAGGAGACGGGTATCCCGTGCGCCGGCACCGGTGGGAGCGCAGGCGCGGGTGGCGGTGGACCGGCGTCGTCCGGTGCGGGCGGCGTGGCTGGCGGCGGCACCGGTGCAAGCCTGCCCGGCGGCGCTGGCGGCCGAGCCGGTGGCGTGGCGGTGTCCGGTGGTGGAGGCGCTGGGGGCGTGGCTGGGTCCGGTGCTGCGGCAGCCGGGCAAGGGGGGCGAGGCGGTGCACCTGGCGCACCCGGTGGCGGGGGCGCGGGAGGCTGAGAACTAGCTCTGCTCCGAGTCGACGCCCTCTCCCACAGTATCGACCACGCCGAACCCGGGTTCACCGTGGACGTCCGGATTCGGTGAGACACCGGGCACACCGCCCAGCACGTCCATTCGGCGTACGGACAGGCGCCGGTCGATCTCTTGGCGAATGACCTGTGCCATCCGGGTGCGAGACCACGGGAGCAGGAGCAGCAAGCCGACCGCGTCCGTCATGACCCCGGGCGTGATGAGCAGCGCACCGCCGAGCAGCACCAAGACGCCGTCGATGACACCTGCCTCGGGCGGCCGCAGTTCGTCCAACGAGCGCTGCCAGGCACGCCAGACCCGGAGGCCCTCGTGTTTGGCCAGTGCGCCGCCCAGAACACCGGTTACGAGCGTGATGGCGACCGTGGTCCAGAAGCCGAGAATCGAGCCGAGATAGAGCAGCAGGTACAGCTCTGCGAGCGGCACGATCACGAAGAGCAGCAGAAGCCAGCGCACCGGAGCAGCCTAGCGCTCGAACGACGCGACGGGGAGACGAACGGTGCGCGGTCCCCAAATGAATGCGGGCGCGACCTCGGAAGGTCACGCCCGCATCGACACGCTCCCTGAGCGGGGAGCTACTGCGCAGCCGCTGGCTTGGGAACCTCCTTCGGCTTCGGAGCTCCCGCCGGCTTGGCAGCTGCCGCTGCGGGCGTCGCAGCCGCTGCTTCCGCTGCCGGTGGCGTCCACGGGGACTTCTCGGGGGTCTTGGGCTTGATGTTCTTCTTCTCCGCCTCTTCACACCCTCGCGTCACGCCCGTCGCCTCGCCCTTGCGGAAGAGGATCTTGAACTCGACGCGGCGATTCTTCTCGTTCGCCTCTTCGGTCTCGCCAGTATCGAGCAGGCAGTAGTAGCCGTAGCCGATGGATACCAGCCGCTCCTTCTCCACTCCGAGAGTGACGAGCTCTTTGCGGACCTGCTTGACGCGGTTCGCGGAGAGCGTCTTGTTGTAGTACTCGTTGCCTTCTTTGGAGGCGTGTCCACCGACTTCGACCAGCTCGATTTCGGGATGCTCCTTGAGGACCTTGGCCACTGCCTCGACGACCTTCATCGAGTCGGCAGTGATCGCGGCCTTGCCCTTCTCGAACAGGATCTTCTGGTTGATCTTCACCTCGGAGCCAACGACCTGAACCAGTGGCTTGACGTCGGGGCAGCCATCCTCGTCCTCGAACTGGTTCACGGTTTCCGGCTCAGTGGGGCACTTGTCCTGCGGCACCGGGATGCCGTCGCCGTCCTCGTCGAGATTGGGGCAGCCGTCGTTGGGATCTGGCGGCTTGCCATCTTCCTTCTCAGTAGGGCACTTGTCGTCGGCATCGAGGATGCCATCGCCATCCTGATCCGGCGGCGGAGGGGGCGGTGGGGGAGGAGGTGTCTCGACCGTTCCACCAAACTGTGCTTCGGCTTGACAGCCGAGCACCGGCGCAGCACCGAGTGCCAAGAGCACGAGTGCAGCAGTCCACTTTACTTGTTGCGTAAGTCGCATATGTCCGAACCCTCCATGAATTCACGAAACACGACGGGAGAGCCTATCAGCGGCAGCCCTTCGCCCACATCCGCACGCACCTTCCCACACCATCGCCGTCACGCCAAGCGCCTCCCGCTTCGAGCAGATGCCCCAGCGGTCACTTTCGGCTCAGGGTGCCGCCATTGTGGTGTATTGCTTTGTGATATCCATAAGTTAAGAGTGTTGCCACCGCGGGGGGTGGGTTCGTCGGTTGGCAGTGACGCAGGGGAAAGTGTCCGCCTCGCGCGCAGCGAAGAGGAATTTCGGCCGACCGTTATGGCGCGGAAGCGGACTGGGCCTGCCTGCACGTGGAGCCGCGAGCGCGGTCACTCGGAGTCGGGCGGGTGTCCGAGGCGAACGCCGCAGACGAAGCTCAGGCGTCCGCCCTTCGGCTTCGGAAGCTCGAGCGAAACGAGCGCAGCGATGATGCATTGAGCCACGGCTGGATCGGGGAACCGGCTTTCGATCTGTTCGACTTTCAGAATCGCTCCGCTCGGATCTTGGTCCACCCGAAGCTGGACACGACCCCAGAGTCTGGGATCACGGACGAGTCCCTGCCGGTAGCAGCTGCGTAGGGCCGCCGAGTGCTGCTCGAGTGCGGCTCGCGTTGCAGCGACGTCCAGTTCGCCGGGTGGTTCTTCGAAGTCGTCCTCTGGCGGACCCACCAACGGCACCGGGGCGTGGCCGGGCCAGAGCCGTATCGACGTCTCGATGTCGACTCTACGACGAGGCGGCGGGAGGAACTCGAGGTTGCGGACTTCGTCGGCGAGGCACTCCGCGACCGCGCGGTCGTCGAGGTCGGTATCGACCAGGCGAGCGGCTGCCACCTTGCCATTTCCGGAAAGGGTGAGGCGGACGACCGTCTTGCCGTGAAGAGCCTGGTTCTGGCGGAGGCCGGCCTCGAAGCACAGACGGATGGGCCAGTAGCCGTATTTGCGGGCACGCGCCAACACTCCCGCTTGGGTGAGAACGCCGCGCCGGCTCCCCCCACGGCCTTTGGGCAGGTTGCCGAGCAAGACCTTGGTGTCGACCACCACCCGGGCTCCCGGGTGATAGTGGGGCTGGTTGGAGATGAAGTCGGGGTCACCGGTGCCACCGACGTTCCAGCGTGCCAGCAGCTCGTCCTGGACTGCCGCGAGCACCGCGCCGGCGGCACGCGGCCGGTGGTAGAGCTTGTATGGATTGTCGAGCTGCAGCTCGACCAGCTCGTGCGCAGGGGTCCGTTGCGCAGGAGCGGGGGAGTCGGCAGCCGTGGATGCGTCCGCTTCGCCGGAAGCTGCCGGGTCGGGTGAGAGCCCGTCAGGAGGGTTGCCGTGCTGGGGCGCTGCGACCGGAGGAGCGGACGGATCAGAGGAGCCCGAGGCGGCGCTCGCCGCGACGGTCCCCGGCCCGGTCGCGGAGGACGAGTTGCCGGCCGGCGAACCCTGCGGCGTGAAAGCGGCGGAGGCCGCTGGCTCGGGGCGAGAGGCGCAGGAGCTCCCGGCGAACGCAACGCTTCCGAGCAGGAGGAAGGGGCCCAGACGCATCCCGAACCGCCTACCACGCGGTCGGCCGAGACTGGAAGTTTCGCGATGGCCAGGCGTCTGCCGGCACGCGCTGCGACGACGTGTTGAACGCGACCGCCAGGCGGGCGAAAGTCGGGCTCCCAACCGCGCGGAGGGATCCCATGAGCGACTCGGAGAAAGACACGCTGGCGTTCGTCCTCGGTGAGAGCTTCTCCGCGGGAGAAGTGTCGGGAGGATTGGGACTGGGTCCAATGGGGGCGCAGTACGAGGAACTGTTTGCGGAAGCCCTGGAGGACGGAGTCATCACCGCCGAGGAACGCGCGCAACTCGATCGAGCCGCCGACAATCTCGGCCTCGACCGTGATCGTCTACTCAAGCTCGAGCAGGCGATGATGGTCGCGTACGAAGCCCACCACAAAGTTCGCATCGTGGCGGAGTACGAGCAGCCCACCGCTTCCTTGGCGCCCATCGCCGCGGACGCCATGGGCGAGATGAGTCGAGAAGCCCTGCTCGCGCGCCTCTCGTTCCTGGAGGGCCGTGTCAAGGAGCTGGAAGACGAGCTCACCCGGGCGCAGGCCAACATCAACGTGGAAGTGGATCTGAGTGACCTCGAGACGGACGTCGAAGCAGCGTCCGAGGACCCCGAGGACGTCTGGCGGCGAGTGCGCCGCGATCCTACGAACGTGGAGGCCCTGCGTGCGCTCCGTCGGATTTACGGGGCGCGCGAAGAAACGGACAAGCAGTGGTGCGTCAGTCAGGCGTTGGTGTTGCTCGGGGCGGCAGATGAGTCAGAGCAAGCACTGTTTTCGAAGCACCACTCGCCCATGCTGATCGCGCCGAGCAGCAGCGTTTCTGCCACTGCCTGGTACGACAATCTGTTCCACCCCGAGGAAGAGGTGCTCACCGGGCAGATCTTCAGCATCGTCGCTCCTGCGGTGCTGTTGGGTCGGGTCACCGCGCTGCGACGCGACGGCAAGCTCTACCAGCCCGATCCGGCAACCCGACAGGAACCCGCCAAGGCGACCATCACCACGGTGCGCGCGGTCGCCTGGGGCGCATCGATTCTGGGCTTGGCGCCCCCCCCGCTCTTCGTGGAGAAGGACCGTGACGTCGCCCTGCTCAGCGTCCCGGCGGTGCCTCCGTTGACGGTGATCGGCAAGCAGATTCTGTCAGGACGAACCCAGCTCGAGCAGGCCTTCATGGTGGGGCGTCACCTGTCCTGGTATCGACAGGAGCACTACATCAAGACGTTGTTCAGCGCCGTGCCGGATCTGGAGGACCTGTTCCTGGCGGCGCTGACCATCGGCAGCCCGGGGCTGCCCATTGCCGAGGAAGTGAGGCGACGCGTGACGCCGATTGCCCAGGCGATCGAGCCAGTGCTCGAATCGCAGCAGATTGACGCATTGCGGGGCCATTTCCTGAGGTTTGTCGAGGATGGCGGTCGCACCAACCTCCAGAGATGGAGCGCGTCCGTTGACAAGACGGCGTGTCGAGCTGGGCTGGTGTTGTGCAACGACATCGTGACGGCGGCGTCCTGGTTGGAGGCGGAAGAGGGCAAGTTGGGCGAGCTTGCGCGAGACCTCATCACGTTCCTGGTCAGCGAGCGGTACTTCCGGCTGCGCCGGCAGCTCGGGATCAGCGTCGACCAGAAGTGAAGTAACGATCCGGATCCTCCGAGGCGAGCGACGGCGGAGCGAGTTCGGCTCGCGCAACGGTTCGAGGACTACGCTCCCTGATCGAGGGTAGGAAGCCTGGCCGCCGCCCGGGGGTCCGAACGCAAGATCCGCCAGACCAGCTCGGTGGCCGCGACCACTCCCACTGGCAGGAGCACGACGCCGAAGCAGGGGATCCAGAACAGAGCGCTGAAAGCGAGGCCGAAACCCAGGGTCGGGCGCCAATGCGTGTTCATCAACGCGAGCCGCTCTCGCATGCGTACGCCCCGCAACGTGAGCGGATAGTCGAAGAGGTTCCAGGCCAACGCTGCGGAAACGACGACGCACTGGAGTGGTACGGTGACCACCGCGGCGAGCGGCAACAGCAGGTCGACCAACCAGAGCAGCGTGAGCAGGGGGCCGGCCAGCAGCGCCACCCAGACCTGAGCTTTCAGGCCACACCAGACCTCGGCCAAGAAGCTCAGCGGCGGCCGCCCCGGCACCCCTAGGTCGCGTTCACGGTGCCCGACGATCTTCTCCAGCGCCGGTGCGCTGAGCGGAGGGGTCACGGCCAGTGCGAGCACGACGCCGAGCAGTGCCGTGAGGGCTGCCGCCAGCCAAGACAGGAACTCCACGCCCACCTTCGCGTACCATTCGTCTGGCTGGGGGAGCCAGGAAGCGACCAGCGGTTCGACCTGGCCGACCGACAGCCACACGAAGAGCGCGGTGAGGGCCACGAGCAAAGCGGCGGGCACGACGCCGGGGAGCCAGGTCGCAGGCGTCCGACAGAGAAACGCGATCCCGCGGAAGACCGACGCTGCACCCGCCCAGAAGCCGGGTGAGAGCTCCGGTTCGGAAACGTGGGATTCGTGCAGCGGTCCTGTCAGGGCGCTCTCCAGCGGGACACTGGGCGGCCGCACTCGCGGCGGGCCGGGGTGGACGCAGCGTAGCAGTCGCCGCCGGCGCAGCGTCGCGGCTTTGCTTTGCGGGCGGAATCGTTGCGCTCGGGGTTTGCGGCCAGCGGGTCGGGGCGCCGAGCGAGTCGCGGGGCGGCGGCCCGACACGCAGAGGGCCTTTCACTGCCGGAAACCGTTTCTGATACTGTGAAGTCTCGGCGGGTTCGCCCGTATCTTTCTCTGAACGGAGAGAGGCAGAGCGACATGGCGGCGGAAGATGTCTTCGGAATCGTCGGGAGCGTCGTCGCAGGCGCGTACCAGGTACAGGAAGTAGTGGCGGAGGGCGGATTTGGAGTCGTCTACCGCGCGTACCACAGCGGCTTCCGCGCCCCAGTCGCGCTGAAGTGTCTGAAGGTCCCGCACCAGTTCAGCGAAGCCCACCAGGCGGAGTTCTTGGAGCAGTTTCGAGCGGAGGCGGAGCTGCTCTTTCGCCTGTCGGCAAGCATACCGACGGTGGTGCGGCCGCTGACCATCGACGCGGTGAGTTCGCCGAAAGCGGGCTTCATGCCGTTCTTGGCAATGGAGTGGCTGGAAGGGGAGACGTTGGAGTCCGTTGCCGCCAAGTATCGTGCGGCGCGTCGCCCCCTCGACCTGCGAACGCTCGTTGCGTTGCTGACGCCCGTGGCGAGGGCGCTAGAGAAGGCTCACAAGTTCGTCGGGCCGAACGGACCGATCTCCATCGTGCACCGGGACGTCAAGCCGGAGAACATCTTCGTGGCCCAGGTGGCCGGAGAGCAGGTGGTCAAGATCCTCGACTTCGGGATCGGCAAAGCCAAGAGCGTGGCGAGCCAAGTCGCGGGGCGCGCGAGCCAGACTCCCAGCGCGACGTCATCCTTCACACCGGCGTATGGCGCCCCGGAACAGTGGTTGCCGAATCGCTACGGCCAGACCGGCCCGTGGACTGACGTTTGGGGCTTGGCGCTGACGCTGGTCGAGACCCTGTCGGGGCGGCACGTGATGGATGGGGATCACGCCGCGATGATGGGGACGGCCATCGATCCGAGCTCGCGCCCCACGCCGCGCGCGGAAGGTGTGGCGGTGAGCGACGCCGCGGAGGCAGTGTTTGCCAAGGCGCTCGCGGTGGATCCCCGCGATCGCTTCGCGGATGCGGGGGCTTTCTGGAACGCCCTGGTTCGTGCCATCGAGCAGCCCGACGCGGTGGGAGCGGAGGGGGCCGGTGCGAGCGAGGCGTTCATCCCTGACCTGGACGTGGCTCCAGCCGCCGCACCCACGTTGCAGAAGTCGGACGAGCAGATGTCCGTGATGGACATGGAAGCATTCGGCGTCGAGGGCGAACAGGTTCAGCTGGACCTGGACCTCGACGAGGGAGAGCCACTCCGAGCGAGGCCGGACGGCTCGACGAGCGCGGGCGAGCCAAAGGCGGCGGCCGGGCAGCCTTCCCCGGACGTGCCGGGCGCACCCGGGGAGTCCGGGCTGGCAGGCCAGACCGACGCGGCGACGATTCGTGTGCAGGGAGACGAGCCCCAAGCGGAGATTCCCGCCAAGCGGTCGTTGACCGAAATCTACGAACGCGCCGTGGAGTATGCGCGCGAAATGTGGGACGACGACGCCCCGCTGGGGTTGCGTCTGGCGCCTGGAACAGCGTTGATCGTCATAGCGCTGGCCATCACCGGATGCGATCAGATCTACGCCGCGGTGTCGGAGGAAGTGATCTCGATCGGACCCATTCGTGCGGGGTGGATTGCCGGGCCGTTGCTACTTGGGGGAATCGGACTCATTGTCTACCGGTTGATACCGAGAGGCTGAAGAGCTTTGGAGATAGTGGAGTACTGGCCGACAAAGACGATGGACGGTGAACGGCGGCGTAGCGCGTGGGGGGTGCATTGAGTACGCTAGACGCGAAAGAGAGGGGCTCTGCCGTGGAGGGAACTGGGAAACCGCTCGGCAGCGAGGCGGCACTGGCCAACGCCGCCAAAGTGGTCTGCCAGGCGCTGGACGCGGCGCCGCACCCGTACGCCATCGTGCGACTCGATGGCGAGTGTGTGGGGGTCAATGGTCTGATGAACGAGTGGGCCCAACCTTCGGGGTTGGCTGGGCAGCTGGTCGGGAGGAACCTGGCGGCGAAGGACGACGGAGTCGTGGCCGCCGCCCTGGCCAAGGTCTCGTTGGGCGAGAAGACCACGCTCGAGGTGAGCGAAGTCCCGCTGGTCGGCAGTCGGCGGGGGCGCTACCGGCTGCACCTTTCGCCGTTTCGAGTCGGGAGCATGGTGTGCGCCGCCGTGGTGACGTTCCAGGACCTCACCGAGCAGAAGCTGACGGCGGAGGCATTCAAGGCGTCGGAGCGTCGGTTCCGTCTTCTGGTCGACTCCGCTGCTGACGGGATTGGCGTTCACCGGGGAGGCATTCTTCTATACGTGAACCTGGCTGCCGTGAGGCTGCTCGGCTACTCGGCGGCGGACGAAGTCATCGGGCGGCCGATCATGGATTTCGTTCATCCGAACCACCACGACAAGGTGCGCTCTCACATCGCCGAGTTGGCGCACGCGGGCAGCGCTCCGGTCCGAGAAGAGACGTTCGTGCGCCAGGATGGGACAGCCGTGCAGGTGGAGCTCAGCGCCTCGCGTGCCACGCTCGACGACGGTGTAGCCGACTTCGTATTCTTCCGGGATGTGAGCACCCGCGCTCGCCAGCAGTCGGAGTTGGACCGAGCCAACCGGATCGAGTCACTCAGTCGCTTCGCGGGCACCGTTGCGCACGACATGAACAACTTGCTGGCGGGGATTCAGGGGCACCTGGCCATGGCGCGGTTGCAGTCGCGTCAGCCGGACGCCCTGGCCGCGGCGCTCAGCGCCGTCCAGCGCGAGATTGAGCGGGCCGCGGACTTGACACAGCAGCTGTTGACGTTCAGCCGCGGCGCCGACGCTCCCGTCAGCGTTCTCGACCCGAATGCGGTCGTGGCTGAAGTCGTGGACGCTCTGGAGCGCGTGCCCGACGGGCGGGTCGTGGTCGAGACCGAGCTGGACCCGTCGGTGGGCAGAGTCCGGCTGGCCGCGGCGCAACTCAATCAAATCGTGCTGAACTTGTTGCTGAATTCTCGAGAGGCCGTTCGGGACGGCGGTTGGGTTCAGGTGCGGACGGACCACCGTACCGTCGACGCGAAGTCGGCGTGGCCTCCGGAGCGAGTGGGCGACTGGGTGGTCATCAGCGTGACCGATACCGGCGTGGGCATGGACAACGCCACGCGCGCGCGGATGTTCGAGCCGTTCTTCACCACCAAGCGCTCCGGTCAAGGGGCGGGACTGGGCCTCTCGACGGTGTATGGGTTGGTGCGCCAGGCTGGAGGGTGGGTTGACGTGGAGAGCGAATACGGCAAGGGGTCGCGCTTCGAGGTCTACCTTCCCGCGCACGCGGGAGAGGACGACACGGCCGGGGCAGAGTTCAGGGAGCGCAGGCCCGGAGAGAACAGCGGCGGCGAGACGGTGCTCGTGTGCGACGACGAAGCACGATTGGCGATGCTGACAGCGGGTCTGCTCGACCAGTACGGTTATGCGGCGGTCACGGTGACGAGCTGTGAGGAGGCCCTGGCCGCGCTGGAGTCCGGGGCTTCGGCGTGCGACGTCATCTTGCTCGACGTGAATCTGCCAGACGGTACAGCGGGCGAGGTGCTGGAGCGGATGCGAAGTCGCGGGTACGTTCAGCCGGTCATCCTGACCAGTGGCTACGCGGAGGAAGACGTCCCGCCCGAGCTCATCGCAGACGCGCAGGTCACCGGGTATCTGGCCAAGCCCTACTCCGTCGATCGTCTGGTCGGGGCGATCCGTCGGGCGTTGGACAGCGGGGTGGGGTAAAACGACCGCCGGCTGGCGGGACAGCTGCCCCGCTCAATCTGGCTTTGCGGGAGTCGGGAAGGGCGCTAGGATCGCGACCCTCTTGCGGGACTAGCTCAGCTGGTAGAGCACAAGCTTCCCAAGCTTGGGGTCGCGAGTTCGAACCTCGTGTCCCGCTC
>CAZSVU010000200.1:0-15928 GCA_964610275.1 uncultured Polyangiaceae bacterium
CTTGCCGATTTCCGTTTGTGTTCGCACGCTTGCGCGTTTTGATCCGCGAACTAGCGCTCACTGCGGGAGACGCCGCGCGGCTGGGGGGATCGGCACGCGAGGCGCCCCCTGTGTGACGGCCATTGCTTCCGCTCAGCTGGCAATCCTGCGCCTGGCGCGGCGGGTCATCGCTTCGGTGTCGCGTTGCGACCCCAGATGATGTAGTCGCGAAACCATGGCCTCGAGCGAGCCATCCGCCTCGGTCACTCCGCTCCGGGTCGCGTTGGGCGTCACGGCGGTGGTCTTGGTGGCGCTGGTCGTCGTGGAGAACCGCACCATCGAGCACCCGGTGCAACCCGCGCAGTCCAACTCGGCGGCACTGGTCGCGGGCTCTGCCAGCGCAGCCGGCAGCGCAGAGACCCCTCGCGCGAGCGCTGACGCGCTAATTGCGCTCGCGCGGGCGCACCACCAAGAATCTGCTGAGGCCCGCGCCGCGTTCGCCGAGGTTGCGCGCGAGAACCCCGCACTCCGTCCGGAGCAACTCGAGTGGGTCGAAGGTGCGCTGCTGCGCGCGGGCGCCGAGTACTTCGACGACGGATTCGTCACTGCGCGGCGCTGGGGTCTTCGCCTCGACGTGAAGGACAGCCGCGACACGGCCCGCGTCGCGGTACGGCCGACGGACGGCAGAGTCAGCGCGTCGTGGGGTCTCGAGATCGACAAGCACACCGGAGCGGTAAAGCGCACGTTCACGGCCACCACCTATGCCCACCTGATGGTGAGCCTCCCACCCGAGCACGCCGGCCTGCTTCCCGCGCTGCGCCGCTGCTATGGTCGAGCGTTGGCGCGGGACCCGCAGGCCGTCAGTAGGGGGACCCTGGTGGTTTCCTTCCACGCCGGAGGCACGGTCCGCCAGGTGAAGCTCGAGACCAAGGAGACCATCTCCGAAGAGTTCGACCGTTGTGTTCGGGAGGCCGCGCGGCAGTTTCCGTTCCCAGCGCCAGGTGAAGGTCACCTGCTGCGGGTACCGGTGGCGTTCGTGACCAACTGACGGGGCCTCACCACCGTCCCGCCGCCCGCGGGACGTGCCATTCGAAGAATGCTGGCCGGCCCCGCCTACTTGCCCTCAGTCGCGCGCAATTGCCTGCGGACCTTCCTGGTGAAGGTCTTGGTACACGTGCCGTGACTCCCCTCGTACTCGATGATCTCCCGCACCAGCCGGGCCCGGGTTTCCTCCGGACAGGTGGTGCACTCCTGCACCTCGGTGGCGAGTTGCTTGCCGCCGGCAGTGCTGGGCCAGGTCTGCTTCTCGGCTGGTGCCCGCGCCGCTTGGGCACCGCGGGTGGTGTTGGGCTTGGTCACGTTGCGGATCAGGTCCTCGTACTCACGCCGCCGCCCGGAGCCACCGCATCCGGGGCACACCGTGGTCCTTCCCCACGCCCCATCGATCCGACCCTCGCCACCGCACATCGAACAAGCATCGCCTTCCATGGTCCGAGGAGCATCTGCCGGGTCCGGAACCCGCGCAAGCACTTGCTGCAATCACCCGGGCTGGCGCCCGAAAACTACGCGGCCGCACCATGCTTCCAGCACCGTCGGGCCGGCGCTGCTCCATGCGCTTTGGTCGGACCGCCCCATGCTGGGCCGCAGCCCTGTCGACGGGCAAGGTCGAGCCCCCACTGGGCTCCGGACGCGCGAGCCTGCGTCTTCAGCCCCGCGACGCCGAGGACCTGGTCTGGTAAACACGGGGGGCTTGGCGAAGGAGTGCTCTCATGAAAGTCCTGTTCATCGGCGGTACCGGCATCATCAGCTCGGCCTGCTCTCGGCTCGCCGTCGACCGAGGCATCGAGCTCTGGTTGCTGAATCGAAAGCAGTCATCGCGCCCCATACCCGAGCAGTCACGAATCGTCGAAGGCGACATCCGAAACCCCGAATCCGTGCGGAAGGCCCTGGGCCGCGAGTCGTTCGACGCCGTGGTGAACTGGATCGCGTTCACCACCGACCACATCGAAACCGATCTCGACCTGTTCCGAGGGAGGACGAGTCAGTACATCTTCATCAGCTCCGCATCAGCCTACCAGACCCCACCCGCGCGGCAGCCAGTGACGGAATCCACGGTCCTACACAACCCGTGGTGGCAATACTCCCGCAACAAGATCGCTTGTGAGGAACGACTCGTTCGTGCCTACCGGGAAGAGGGATTTCCGACCACCATCGTGCGTCCGTCGCACACCTACGATCGCACGTTGCTCCCCACGCAGGGCGGATACACCGACATTCACCGCATGCGCACGGGCAAACCGGTCATCGTGCACGGCGACGGTACCTCCCTCTGGGTGATGACCCACCACCGAGACTTCGCCAAGGGACTGGTGGGGATCCTCGGGCACCCGGCAGCCGTGGGCGAGACTTTCCACATCACGTCCGACGAGTTGCTCTCCTGGAATCAGATCCACGAAATCCTGGCCCATGTGGCCGGGGCCGAGGCCAAGCTCGTACACGTACCTTCCGACGTCATCAACGCATTCGATCCGAACTGGGGCGCGGGCCTGCTGGGCGACAAGGCGCACAGCATGATTTTCGACAACACCAAGATCAAACGCTTCGTCCCCGACTTTGCCGCCACCATTCCGTTTGCACGAGGCGCCGAGGAGATCCTGGCCTGGTACGACGCAGAGGCTTCACGGCGAACACTCGACACGGCGTACGACCAAACCGTCGATCGCATCCTGGAAGCGTGGCAGGCGATCTGGCCAGGCAAACAGGCCTGAACGCTACGGCGCGGATGGCTGTTCGATCACCAGTCGCCGGACTCCGCTGAGCTCGCAGAATGCAACCAGCGCGGTGCGGGCGCGGCGGTCCAGCTCGACGAATCGAAGCGCGACGCGTCGACCGGCGGCTCGCACCACCTCGGCCACGGCTTCAACGGGCACTCCGGTCGGCAGCTCGAAGTAGACCTCGACGCGGGTTCCCACCGCCAAGGGATCGTCGACCACGACGGAGACCCCACCGGCAGACAGATCTCGGCAGCGACCCGCCTGGTAGGCGGCCTGCGAGTCGAGCATCGCGGGGCCCCGCCAGGGCACACGCGAGTGCGCTCGGCGTTCCCCTTCAAAATGCCAGCCACCGTGGTTGCTCGTGCGGGCCATGGATCAGTCGCCTGCATTCGTTGTACCAGGGGCTCAGGCGAAATATTCCCGGCAGTTAGCCGGCAGCGTGTGAAGCGGAGTCCGCAACTGTTGCACAGTGGGCGACGCCCGGGTCTGAATCGCCATGTGGGCGAATGTGCGCGGCTTCGCCCTGGCAAGAGGCGATCCAACAGCTCCACGAAAATATTCCTGAATCCATTGGCGACGCCACTGGCTCTCACCACCGAATACCCATTCCTCAGAGGAGAGGTCCGTCGTGGTTCGTGTTGGCCTGTTCGTCGTCGGAGGAGCCGTAGCAGGCTTCCTCTACTCCCGGTTCGTGGGCTGCCAGACTGGCGCCTGCCCGCTCACCTCCAACCCGTACGTGGCCACCGTGTTCGGCGGCCTGATGGGGCTGGTGCTCGGCTCACCGTAGACTGCATCAAGGCGGTGGTTGGGCGAAACGCCGGGGGAATGGCTGCGGATCCGGCCAGACGTGCTCGGGCCATCGCGGCGGCGGATAGACCTCGATGCCGCGAGCTTCGAGACCTTCGGCGTCGTCGTAGTACAGGCGCACGATGCGATCCGGCACGGTACGGTGGGCGCGTTCGAACGGAGTCTCGCTCACCGGACTGCGACGGCTCTCTCCGTATTGCGTGCCGAGCCGCTGTCGGGGACGCAGCGGTGAGGGAGCGGAACGGCCGGCTCCGGCCCTTCCGGGAGCCAGCTCGCTGTCCGCACTGGGGGCCCGCTTGGACTTGCGCGGCGAGCGGCCCTCTCGAGCGCCGTGCTCTGCCGGCTCAATCCGTCGCCACTGCCGCTGCCGCCACTGTCGCTCCGCGAAGAAGGCGACGCCAATCACGCCCACGTTCTGAGGAGTCCCAAGTCGCGCCGAGTAGCTGTCCGAGTGGTCGGTGAAGCGAAAAGACGCTACCCGATCCAGGCTTTGTCGGAACCCGCGGATCACGGTCGAACCGTGGGCGGGGACGACATAGCCGCGGGAATGGACGTAGTCCGCAATGCGGCCGGTGATGGCGTCACGGCCGTCCACACTCACTACCGCCTCGATCCGACGCGAGGTGTGATTGTGCACTCGAATGCCGTAGCGAGCGCCGACCTGACCCAACACGTACCGGCGACCGTGATGGCTGAACGTGCGCAGCGAATGGCCACTCGCATCCTCGAGGGTCACGGCGTGGCTCGGTGACGGTCTGGGTACCGGACGCTCGCAACACTGCGGGGGCTCGGTCTGCGCATCTGCCTGGGTTCCCAGGAGCACGCACCCAGCCACGACCAGAATGACGAAGATCAGTAGTTTCGACCACATGGCACACCTCCGAGGGCCACAACCACACTCTGGATGTACGGATGGTGAGCCGCTGAGATCTGTGAACCAGCAGACCCGGGATGCAGCTCGGCCGAAGGCCCAACTCGGAGAACGCGAGCCGGTTGGCCCTTCCATCTGCCGCCAAGCTGAATAAGGGGTGGATCCGCCACCATGCAACGGGGCCTATGATGGACCAGCCGAGGCAAGTCGTGATCTTCGGCGCCAGCGGGGATCTGGCGCTGCACAAGCTACTCCCCGCACTGACCAGCCTGGCCAGCAAGGGGCGCCCTCCAGGTGGGTTCCACATCGTCGGGGTCTCCCGGCGCCAGAAGACCAGCGAATCGTACCGAGCCGAGATCCGCGCCAGCCTGGGCGACCCGGACCGTGCCGCCTTTGACGCACTCGCGCCCCGAGTCGACTACGTACCGGGGGATGTGAGCGTCGACGCCGACCTGCAGCGCCTCCGGCAGCATCTCGACGCGCTGCCCGGCGGTCTCCGGGCGGGTCGTCTGTACTACTTGTCGCTCAAGCCGTCGTTGTTCGCGACCGCCGTCACGGAGCTCGCCCGCGCGGGGTTGATCGATCGGGCGCGACACGACGACACGCCTTGGCGCCGGGTCATCATCGAGAAGCCATTTGGGCACGATTTCGACAGCGCACACGCGCTCAATCACGAGCTGCACGAGACGCTCGCCGAGGAACAGATCTACCGCATCGATCACTACCTCGGGAAGGAGACCGTCCAGAACCTGCTGGGGCTCCGATTCCACAACGCCATCTTCGAGCCACTGTGGAATCGCCGCCACGTGGAGCTCGTGCAGATCACCGTAGCCGAAAGCTTGGGAATGGAGAGCGGTCGGGGTGGCTACTACGACACTGCCGGCGCCGTGCGCGACATGCTCCAAAACCACATGCTGCAGATCCTCGCGCTCGTCGCGATGGAACCCCCCTCCTCATTTGACGCGGAGGAAATCCGAGGGCTCAAGGTGAGCCTACTCAAGAGCCTGCGGCTGCCCGACCCCGAACGCACGGTGCGCGCCCGGTACGCCGCGGGGGAGATACGCGGCAACCGAGTGCCGGGCTACCTGGAAGAGGAGGGGGTTCCCGCCAACTCCCAGACCGAAACCTTCGCTGCCATCCGCGCGGAGCTCGACAACTGGCGCTGGAGTGGAGTTCCGATTCTGCTTCGCCACGGCAAGCGGCTCCCCCAGAAGTTCACCGAGGTGGAAGTCCAGTTCCGAACGCCGCCGCTGCAGCTGTTCAACCGCCCGGCGGGGCTGAATGGCGACGAGTTCCGCCGAGCCGTACGGGACGGAACGCTGTGTCAGCTGCGCCCCAACGTCCTGAGCATCAGTATCCAACCGCGCGAAGCGATCTCGCTGTCGTTCGGGGTCAAGACTCCTGGTGCCGGCATGGTGATGGCTCCCGCACGCCTGAGCTTCGATTACCGAGACCACTTCGGCACGAGCACCACCCCGGCCTACGAGCGCCTACTGCTCGACGCGCTGCAGGGCGACGCTACTCTGTTCTTGCGATCCGACGAGGTCGAGGCGAGCTGGGCGTTCGCCGACCGCGTTCTGGAGCACTGGCAGCGCGGCGGCTCGCCGATACTGGAGTACCCCGCGGGCACGTGGGGCCCGCCCGAAACCGACGCGCTCTTCCTGGGTTGTGAAGGGGGTTGGAGTGACGGCAGGCACGTCTGACACAACGAGCTGGAGCAGCAGCGAGCGACCCGTGGACGTGGCAGCGGACGAGCTCGCTCGGGAACTCGACGCCGTGGGGCACGGGGCGCGCCTGGCCGTGGCCGGGGGGTCGGCGGCAGCGGTCTTGGCACCATTGCGCCAGCGACTCGATCCCGAGCTCTGGGGGTCCCTGCGCGTGACCTGGGTGGACGAACGCCGAGTCCCGAAGTCCAGTCCGGATTCCAACCGCGGCACCGCTCACCGAGCTGGCTGGCTGGGTCCGGCCGCGCCCGTGGGCCTGGAGCTGCCGCTCTGGCTCGACGAAGAGACGCCCCGGCGAGCCGTGAAGCGCGTTTCCCATTCCCTGCTGGAGTCATTCTCGGGACGGCTGGACGTGCTGCTCTTGGGGATGGGCGAGGACGGTCACGTGGCCTCGCTGTTTCCGGGACACGACGCGCTCCGCGCCACCGCACCGGTCGTGCTGGTGGATGACAGCCCGAAGGAACCCAGGGAGCGGATCACCTTGACCCTTCCGTGCTTGAGCACGGCAGCCGTGGCCGTGCTGCTGGCCACCGGAACCGGCAAGCGCGCGCAACTGATGCACTTGCGCTCCGGTAGCTCACACGCTCCAATCGCGAAAATTCCCCACCTCAGGGTCGTCACGGATCAGGCGCTGTGACCCCCAAACCTCGAAGGAGTATGAGAGAGCATGTCAGCACGTGAGAATGCAGTTGCCGTCGTTGGTCTCGGGGTAATGGGCGCCAACCTGGCTCGCAATTTCGCGAGCCGGGGCCTCGCGGTCGCGGGGTACGACCGCAGCCCGGACGCGGGTCGCCAATTGCGGGCGGTAGCGCCCGAAGCGCAGATCGAAGTCGCCGACAGCCTGCCCGCGCTCGTGGCCAGCCTCGAGCGACCGCGGCGGATCGTGGTCCTGGTCAACGCGGGCGCTCCGGTCGACGCCGTGGTCGAGGCTCTCGCCCCGCTGCTCGAGCAAGACGACGTGGTGGTCGACGCGGGCAACAGCCTCTACACCGACACCGACCGGAGGCGAAAGGTCGCCGAGCTGCGGCCCTGGCGATTCATGGGCATGGGGGTGAGTGGCGGATCCGAGGGCGCGCTGCGAGGCCCGGCCCTCATGCCCGGTGGTGATCAGGAGGCTTGGACTCGCATGCGGCCGGTGCTGGAGGCGATCGCCGCCATCGGCAGCAACGGGCCCTGCGTCACCTACTGCGGGGCGGGGTCGGCCGGACATTTCGTCAAGATGGTGCACAACGGCATCGAGTACGGCGACATGCAGCTCATCAGCGAAGCGGCGCTCCTGCTCCGTGAGGGGCTGGGGCTCGCGACCGCAGAGGTGGCGGACACGTTCGATCGTTGGAACCAGGGTGAGCTTTCGAGCTACCTGATCGAGATTACGGGACGGATTTTCCGCGTCGAAGACCCCCAAGCGCCCGGGCAACTCCTGGTCGACGCCGTGCTCGACCAGGCGGGACAGAAGGGGACGGGTCGGTGGACGGTAATCGCAGCGCTCGAGCTGGGGGTCGCAATTCCAACCATTGCCGCCGCGGTCGACGCCCGCAACCTGAGTGCCCTGCGTTCGGTGCGTCTGAGCGCGGAGCGGGTCATGGTGCGCGAGGGCCATGCCTCCCTCGGCGGGATCACCGCGGATGACGTTGGCGCGGCACTCTACGCCGCCAAGCTGGCCAGCTACACGCAGGGCTTTGCCATGCTCGAGACCGCGAGCCGCGCACTGGAGTATGGGATCAACCTGCCGGAAATCGCGCGCATCTGGACCGGAGGCTGCATCATTCGGGCTTCTCTTCTGGAAAGCGTGAGCCGGGCCCTTTCAGTGGAACCCCGGCCTGAGCTCCTCGCCTTGTCCCCTACGTTCGCCGCCCAACTGCGCGAGCGCTGGCCAGCCTGGCGCAAGGTGGTCGCCGCCGCTGCCGCCGCAGGCTACGCCGTACCGGGCTTCGCCACGTCGCTCGCCTGGCTGGAGACCCTCACCACGGGTCGCGGCACCGCGTCCCTCATTCAGGCGCAACGCGACTACTTCGGCAGCCACGGGTACCAGCGCGTGGATGATCCGAACACGTCGGTCCACACGGATTGGCACCCCCCTCGAACGTAGTTCGAGGGATGCGCTTCAGAGCAGTAGACTGGCGGTTGAAAAAAGAACCAGCCCCCGACCCCGGTCGGGGGCTTCCTCACCCCCACGCCGTCCCCGCGCCGTCCCCACCCCGAGAAGCGGCCCAACCCGCTTCAGTGAGCGCCGTTGTAACTCGCTGTACCGCATGTCGTTGGGCAGCAGCAGTTGTGGACGTCGATTGAGAAGGAGCCCCGGAAGGAGAGCGGGGCTTCCGGGGCCCCGCTCTCCTTCCGGGGCGATTGGTCGTACCGAGCCCCGCGAGCACCGCTCGCGGGGTTACCTGACCGTCCACATCGTCAGGCGCCCATCTCGGTCAACGGCCGCCAGCGCCGCGCCAAACTCGTCCATCGCGACATCCTCGACGGCGCCGCGGGTGTCGAGCGCGACCCGTTGCGGTCCGCCAATCTGGGCGACCTCCAGGCCATCGGAGCCGCCACGGATCAGCCAGCTCGAGTCTCGACTGAACAGGATGCGCTTGACCCAAGATCCGTTGCGCACCTCGGCGCGCTCGGCGGGTGCTGCGCCGAAGTCCCACACGGTGGTAAAGAACGTTCGGCCTTCTTCGGCGAAGAGCCTACCGTCGCCGCTGAACGCCACGCTGTCGCTCTCGTTTTCGCGCCGGACCAGCTTGTGCGTCGCTTGTGGTTGCGCGACGTCCCACCACCAGATCGACCCTTGGATCCATGACACCGCGATGCGCGAACCGTCCGGGGTGAGCGCCATGCTCTTCACGTCGATGGGTGGGCCGGGCACGGGGATCTCTCGGGTCGGGGAACCGTCCAAACCGTAGATGCGGAGCACCCCGTCGTGGTGACCGAGCGCGAGCCACGGCCACGCGAACGCGGCCGCCGTGATCCTGGCCGAGTTCGCGTCGATCTTCGCTGGACTGCGCTTGGTCCCCTCGTACAGGCGCACGCCGCTCTCGCACACGACCACCAACTTCCCCTTCGCGTACGCCAAGCCTCCGCGAATCACGTCCGGGCAAACATTGATACTGCCGGCGTCCTTGCCGGTATAAATGTCATACAGCTGCACAGGCGAACCGCTGGAAAACGCCACGCGACCTCGTGCACGACTCATGGCGACGGCTCGGCCAGACCCACCGGCTGCCACTTCCCAGAGTTTCCTGACCCGCGTCACGTTCTTCGTCCCGATGGCAGCCGGCTTCCGGGGAGCGGCCAGCACAGGTGCCGGGTTGAGCGCCTGCGGGGCGGCGGCACGGGGCTGGGCCGCGGCCGGAGCTTGGCCCGCGCCGCACGCCCAAATCAGGCAAGCCAGAACCGAGGTGAGAGGTCTTGGGAATCGAGTTGCCCAGCGCACGCTCCGAGGCTACCCGAGAGAGCGCGTGAAGCACAATCACCCGCTCAATAGGCTCGGTACATCACCAGAACCATGATCATCAGAAAGCCGAGTCCCACACAGAGCAGCGCCACCAGCAGCGTCCACCAGGCGGCCTGGCGCGGGGAAGCAATCCGCTCGGCACCCTCAATCCCGTCGGCGTTCCGTGCCAGATGCTCCTCCAGCCGCGATTGCGACTCGCGCGCGCGACGCGCAATCAGCAGGGCCACCAGCGCCAGCGCCAGCCCAACGTACGCGGCAGTCAGCCCGCGCGCGCGGCGACGCCGCCGCTCGTCCAGCTTGCGCGCGTTCACCAACCCATCCAACAGCTGCTGATCGGGCACGACCAGTGATCGGAGCGGTTGGGCGAGTGCCGACTCGGCCAGGGGCTCGGCTCGGTCCGTCCATGGCTCCAAGGGCCAGCCGACAGCGCTGTTCGGCAACAGATCCGCGTCCCCGCCCACCATCGCCCACAGCGGTTGATCCGGCAGCGCCGCGAGGTCGACCAACCCAGTAGCGCCCCCCTCGGAATCGGGGCTGAGCGCGATACTCCCGCCTGCCCAGCGCTGGCGTTCATTGACCAGAGCATAGTAGGCGCGGTCCCTCGGAACCGGAGAGCGAACCACGAGCCCTGGCTTCCGCCAACTCGCATGCAGCGCGCCCGGCAGCACCGGTACGGTCGAGTACCACTCACCCTTGCGACCGTCCCGGGCGTGAGCCGTCACGCGCAGTGCGCACACGTGCTCGTTCGGAGCCACGCGCACCATCGCTCGTCCCTGGTGTCCGGTGCGGTGCTCCTTCCCTCGGCGAGGTGGCAGGACCTCGAGACCTTCCGGTTGAAGCTCGAGCCGCGCCTCTGGCACGACCGTCCCTCCGTCCCGCACCTGCACCAACAGCGGATCGGCGAACGGGACCGCGAGCATCCCGCGCGCCGCTGCGACGTCGACTCTGAGCCTCCCCGTCTGTCGGCCCTTGATCCAGCCCCCGCGCCACTGTGCCCGGTCGATCCAATCGTCCTTCTCGAGCTCGATGCGACCGCGAGCCAGGTCGTGCGCGAAGGCCGGGGTGGAGACGGTCACCTCCACCGGGCCAGTGACCGGCGCACCCGGCACCTGGATGGCAACGAATGCATCTCCTCGCTCGTCGACCGGACCCTGCCAGCTCGCCCGTCTCCCCTCCCCCAGGTCCACCTCCACCGCAACCGCACCCAGACCCAGCGGCGATCGCACGGCACCGAGCTCCTGGCTCACCTCCAGGCGCCACGAGAGCACCTTGGCCCCCTGGGTCGGGCCGCCGTAGAGGCTCGCCCCGACGATCGGCCGCGCCCCACCGACGACCAGCAGCGCAAAGGCCGCAAATGCGACGGTCAAGACCGGGACGAGGTACAGTGCAATCCGGGCCACGAACGCTAGATTAGCCCCTCGGTATGCTGGTAGGCTCCCGCTCCCGACAGAACTCATGGCCAAGTCGAAGCGCAAGCAGAAAAGTAGGAAGCCCAAGGCACCGGCCCATCGGAGGCAGCGCGAACGCCGCTTCCAGCCGTCCCAGACCCACACGTCGGCAGTCTCGGTCGGGGCGGGTATGCTGGGTGCTGCCGCGCTCGGCGCCGGCGTTTGGGCCCAGTGGCTGAGTGATCAGGAACACGGGTTCGCCCCCTACCTGGTGGCCGGTGGCGCGCTTGCCCTGGCAGCAGCGCTCTGGTTCGGAGACGTCGGCACGCACCCGGTCCGAGTGGGCGATGCTGGCGTGGCCATCGAAAAAGGTACGGAGATCGTGCGCCTGCTCTGGTGCGACATCCAGCGTATCTTCGTGGAGCGGCGCACGTTGGTGATTGAGAGCGACGACGTGGTGTTCCGCATCCCCCTGGGCGCCCATCCGCAGGCCGCGTCCTGGATCTTGTCGGAAGGCACTCGCCGCGTACCGGACGCCATGGACGTCAAGCCGAGCGTGGTGGACACCTTGCCAGCGCCCAGGCCACGCGACGGCGAGCTCAAGAAAGTGGCCGCCTATCAGATCACCGGCCGAGAGTGCGCTGCCAGCGAGGAGGTCATCTCCTTCGAGGGCGACGCGCGCCTCTGCCCGAACTGCGCGCAGGTGTATCACAAGGATCACCTGCCAAGCACCTGCGTCACCTGCGAAGAGCCGCTGGGCGCGGACGTCATCGTCCCGGATCCCGACGCCTGACGGCAAGACGCCTGGCGCATCCCGGCCCATCCACGAGATGGCGTAGTTTCGACGTGAGCCACGTCAGACCACCGACCACCGGCGCCATCCGCTTCCAGTAGGCCCATCGGCGCAGTTGGTCATCGCTGTAACGGAGCCCGTCCCCATGACCCTCACTGCCTGCCGAATCGTCCTCGTCGGGGCCAGTCTCGCCTCTCTGGCGATCCTGCTCCCCAGCGCTCAAGCCGCTCCCAACCTCTATTCCGAGACCGTCGATTCCGGCTCCGCGCGCGTCACCGTGCTGGCTCCCAAGGCCGGGCTGTACAAACCCGGAGAAGTTGTGTGGATCAGCTGGAAGAAGCGCACGGCAGGCAAAGACGTCGAGCTCACCCTCTATTCGGCGACCGCCTCGGGCCTGCGCGACAAGAAGGTACAGAAGATCACGGTAGGCGCGTCCGCGCGCACGAGCTGGACCACCGCAGCGGGTGCGATCCGTTGGCGACTTCCCAACAATCTGGCACCGGGCCGCTACATGATCGTGGTCAAGTCCAAGCTGGACACGGCCTGGAGCGATGCGTTCGGGGTGCAAGCTGCCAGCGCTGCGCCGGAGGCCGACAGCGGTCCCAAGCTCGGCCCCAGCACCTTGGAGGACGCGGGCGTCGTCAAGAAGGTCGACATCAAGATCCGCGGCAAGCAAGGTACCGTGGTGATCAGCAGCGCGAAGGGTGACGCAACCTACGAGTGGGGGGCGGGCAAGTGCCGCTCCCTCGAAGGCGGGCTCGCCGGGGCCCTCGCCACCATGGCGGCCATCGGCAACGTCGAGATTCAGCCTCGCGTGCGCTCCGTTACCGAGAACGGCAAAGTCCTGCAGCGCTGCATGTACGGATTGGTCGTCGTGTCGGGCATGCCGGGCGGCGCGACGGCACCGTCGAGTTGAGCCGACTCCGGCGACTGCGTTGGTCCCTCCCGCGATGGCCGGTCGAGCACTAGGCTCGCTGGAATCGTGCTGGCACGCAGCATGCAGAGGCCAGCGTTGAAGAATCGAAAGCCAAGACTCAGTCTGCCGCGAGACGACCGGTTCGCAGCCCGGCGCTCGGGGCACGGCGCGCACAGCCGAGCAAGACCCGAGCTCCCGCGCCGTTTGGGGTCGATGCGTCGGCCGACCTGGCCGTTCGACGCCCCAACCGGCGAGGGAGTGTCCGTCCCGTTCCGCCACGCGTGGCGTTTGTCCACGGCCACCAGCTTCCAGCACACAACCATCATGGCGAAGTCTTCCTCACTCGGTCTGACCGATCGCTTGAGCCCCCGATGGGCGCGGGCGCTGCTCGTGATTTTCGTCGTCATCGCGCTGCTCGCGGTTGCGCAGTTCGGTGTGCTGCGACGATGGGAAGGGAGTGGCCTCGCGGTGGCCGCTCCGGCACTGGTCATGGTTCTCGTGCTGCTTCGCGAGCGACGTTTGGAGTCGCCGGGCCTGATCCCCATGGTATGCGTCGCAGCGCTCTGCGCGGTCGCGGCGGAGTCGCAGTTGCTCCAGAGTCTGGCGCCAGCCGAGCCCCTCGCAACGTCGACGCTCGCACGGGGCGGGCCACTGGTGCGTCTCGACGTGCGACCAGGCACCACGGACTTGGCGTTGCGCGCACGTGCGCACCTGGACCAAAGCGCGCGAAACGTGGAGGGTGACGCTTCTGTGGAGGTCCGACAGGCAAACCACCATCAGATCAAGTCCCTGCACTTCTCCCGTTTTCGGCCCCGCTGGCGCAAACGTGCACCCGCAGTCCAGCGCGCCGAGCAAGACGTCGATCAAGTCCCTTTGGATCTGGCGGGTTCCGGCCCGATCGAGTTGCGGCTGCTCCAGACGCGGGGCTCGATTGGTCGCTCCCTCGACGTCAGTATTCATCCCGCGCTGCGAGGGCAGCATGCCGTCCGTGTCATCCTGCTCGCTCTGCTGGGTTTGGCCCTGCTGATCGAGGTGGCCGTCCGGCCCCGCAATCGTTTTCCGGTGTTCGCGGGAGCGATCGGACTGGTCGCGGTACTGGGCTACGTTCTCCCGACGCGACTGGAAACCAGCGACGCACTCGACGCGGTTCTGAGTGGTCTCATGCTGGCGGTCGTCTTGGGTTTTGGGGGCGGTGCACTGGGAGCGATGCTCGCACGGCGGGTGCTCGGCGGACTGCACAGGTGATGCCGCCCGTCACGGACAGACGCCCGGGGTGCACTCTGGACCTGCGTACACCTCGCAGCCGGGCGCAGCGTGGTTGCTCGAGCCGGTGGTTCCGTCCGCGCACTCGACCGGGTAGAAACCGCGGCTGTCGGCATCGGCGTAGCGCACGGTGGCCACGTAGGTGCCCGCTCCGTCGAAGTAGGTCCAAGTGCCGTCGATGCCCGTCGCGGAATAGCACGGAACGCCGGTCTGGCTGGTCACGGTGATCTCATACGTGCTCGTGTTCGTCTCGTTTCGCCACTGCGAGTCCGGGTCGCAGCTCACCTCGACATCGCCTCGCGCTTCGATGGTGCACCTGCTCACGGGCCGACAGCGAGCCACGAGCTCCCACAGGCACGGCTGATAGCACCCGGGCAGAGCAGGTTCGAGCGCACCGCCGACTCCGTCGGCACCGCCCGCTGCGTCGTTCCCGCCGCCGCCGACGGCGGCTGCATCGTCATCGTCGTCGTCCCATGGATCACTGCCTTCGTCCGAGCAGCTGATCACCGCCACGACCACGATACCCACCACCCCCACCGCGCGACCAAACCCTGACATCTGGTCCTCCTCGTCTCAATGCCCACTATCGGAGACCCGACCCGAGTGTATCACGGGTCGGAGCAGCCCCGGAGTAGCCGTGCAGTGGACCGATACTGCTGCATTCCGAGGCACCCGATGCATTCTCGAGCAGTTGCACCGGACCGACGAGACCAGGCGCGGATTGAATGTTGCCCGTCGCTTCTGCGCAACTCCCTGCTCGCGCCGGCCGATACGACCTCGATGGCCATCGGCGGAGCCAACAGCGGGGCAGCTCAATGCCCACAGTGAGCACGTTCTTCGGCGTGGACGTGCGTATGTACTTCGACGACCATGAGCCACCGCACTTCCACGCATACTACGGTGGCGCCGCGGTCCGCATCGCCATTGATTCGCTGGGCGTGATCGATGGCGGCCTCCCACGTAGAGCCTTGGCGCTCGTGATAGAGTGGGCATTTGCTCGGCGGCACGATCTGCGACAGAATTGGAGTCGGGCCCGGCGGCACGAACCGCTCGTTCCGATTGCACCCCTGGATTAGGATTTTGGGCGATGCTCACCACCACCCACATCGAGGCCCGACCGGGCCACAGGATCTACGTCGAGTTCTCTGATGGAGTCAGTGGCGAGATCGATCTCAGCGAGCGCCTCTTCGGACCGGTTTTCGAACCCCTGCAGGATGAGGATCTGTTTCGGCAGGTGAAGCTCGACGAGTTCGGGGCGCCTTGCTGGCCCAACGGCGCCGACCTTGCTCCGGATGCTCTGCACGAAAAGCTGCTCAGCCGCGACGCCGGTTCTAGTCCGCCCGAGTGATCGAGCGACTACGAATCGGCCCAAGCACACACTCGGCGGCTCCACACACCTCCTCGCCTGCTTCCACGTCGGCGAACTCACCGGGCAGGGCACAGGTCTCGCTGGGCATCAGCAACAACGACTCGGGCCGAGAGAAGTCGGCGAGCCCAATCACCTGATCGGCTGTCGGAACGTCCTCACAGTGGAGCACGATCCGCATCGGTTACGCGTCCACCACGAAATTTGCCTCGGTGGTGTTGGTCAGCGCTGACGACTGCGCATCGCCCAGACCCACCCATTCCGTAGCCACGCGGGCGATGCCGCCTGCGAAGGAACCGGGCCGGCAGGGACACGCGAAGTAGCCTAGTTGTCGGATCAGAACGCACAAGCGCGCGGATACAAACGAGAATCCGCGGCTGGAGGGGGTTGGTTGTTCGGGGTGGTCGGGGCAGATACGCGGGAGAAGCGTGCGTCAGCGCGTTGAAAAGGGGTGAAGGAGACGGGCGCGGTCGAGGGCGAGGGTATGGGCAAGGTCGAGGTCGAGGGCATGGGTGCCCGCGATTGGTGCAACCGTTTGCTGCTACTTGGTCGGGCATAGCCCGCCCGGTTGCCGGGCCCCACAAAGGCCCGGCAACTTC
>CAZSVU010000201.1:0-15854 GCA_964610275.1 uncultured Polyangiaceae bacterium
CCTCAAGCCCACAAAACTCGCATAGAAGGTTGACCCCATCCCGGCACTGAGAGCGGAGAGCGATACGGCCAGGCCCTCGGGGACGTTTTGAATGCCGATGGCCAACATCAGGGCGACGGCATTGGCGATGTCCCCCGAGCCAAAGCCGACTCCCACCGCCAAACCCTCGGGTAGATTGTGGAGTGTGATGGCCAGGACTAGCAGGATGCTGCGGCGCCAGGTGGTGGAGATCCCTTCAGCCTCGGACATCGGCAACCCGAGGTGCAGATGCGGCAGCACCTTGTCGATCCCCCACAGGAAGAGCGCGCCGACGATGAACCCTACGACAGCCGGAACCCACGACGGCCCCCCCGACTCGGCAGCCATCTCGATCGCAGGCGCCAAAAGCGACCAGTAGCTCGCCGCCATCATCACCCCCGCGGCGAACCCGAGCATGGTGTCGAGCACCTTCCGGTTGATCTCCTTGAACAAGAAGACGACTGCCGCGCCCAGGGCCGTGACGCCCCAGGTGAACAGCGTCGCCACGAGCGCCTGCACGATCGGATGCAGGCTGGTCAGCCACGCCGTCATGTGCGCTCCGTCCGAGTGGGTGAAATTTCCGTCATGTCGGCTCCTGCACCCTGCAGGTATCCCAGCTACGTTCCCGTGCAAAGACGGAATCGCTCGCGGACTCGTTCGTGGAGCGAGCCGCGCAAGCGTGTGATCACAAAGTGCAACCGGCGGACGGCTGGGTGACGTCTTTCGGGAGGCGAGGTGCAGACGGACGCGTGTGCTTGCGACCGAACAGCGAATCGAGGTGGCGGGGATCGGCCGGGACGAGACCTAGGGGGTGGGCACTGGCCGGGTCGAGGGCAGGGTGTGAGCGGGCGAAGCAGGTGGGTCCGGACTACCTCCAGGAGGAAATCGCGGGGGGGGGACTGCCTCGTGGATCCGGCGGGCAATCTTGTCCCCTAGCAGCTGCGAAGGTTTGCTGCGGCGCAGCCGCAGCCTCGTCTTGCGATGTTGGAGCCCAGTGCTGGCAACCAGACTCAATCGTCCGCGGCCGCCGACCTTGAGCGCGCGGAGGCATGGCAGTATGAGTAGGACGTATAGTTGGGCGGGGCCGGTGCGGGGCTTTCCTGGTCGTCAAGTCTGAGTGTCACGCAGATGGACTTCCCGCTGGTCGTCGACGTTGACGCAGATGGGCAGGCCGAGGTCCTCGTGATCTCGAACGACGGCTACGAGGAGCAGCAGCAGCCGGCGGTGTGTTCGTTTGGCAGCGTCGGGGAGGCCTGGGCGGGGACCCGAACCATCTGGAACCAGTACACCTTTCACGAGACCAACGTGGAGGACGACGCGACGATTCCGTCGCCGGAGCCCTTGCACTGGCAGGAGCGGAACAGCTTCCGCATGCAGCACGTGAGGTAGCGGACTGCCGGCGTCGTCGATTTCGGCAGGACTGCTCGCCGGGTCTCATTCCTTCCAGCGCTCACGCAAGAGCGGCAGCACCGTGACCGACATCTGTGCCAGGTGAGCGATGTGGTCTCCCTTGCCGTTGCCGGCGCAGCCGTAGATGATCAGGTCCTTCTTCTGCGCCTTGGTAACGTAGCGGAGCCAGTTGCGTTCGCCGGAGGGGAAGGCCATCTTCGCAACTTTGAGATCGACCGGGGGCGGCGAAGCAGCGTTGGGGTCGACGGGTTGTCGTGCGATCCCGAGTTGCTTCAATAGCGCGTCCACCGTCTGCGTGGTGCTCGGGTAGCCCTCTGTCTCGATCGCAGAGTGCGTAACGACCATCAGCTTGTGACCGGACATCGCGCGGCGGGCGAATGCCGCAAAGTTCTCGAGCGAGGGGGGATAGACCTCGGTCTCACTCATAGGAGCAAAAGTTGCGTGTGGCCCGTCCATCAGCAGGACTGCGTCGACGAGCGCGAGGCGGCTCCGACTGCTCAGAATGCGGCTCAGGGACGCAAAGCCGGCGCTCCACGCCGAGAGCGCAATGCGCCGCACCTGTGCATTACGCAGTCCCAGCCGCGACTTGGCGCGGGCTTCGATCGTTGCCAGCATCCGGTCGAACACGTAGGGACCGCGCAATGGCTTCGAGTACTGCCCCGCGCCGTCGCCGAAGTTGTAGACGGCGACCAAGGCGTTGAGCTTCGCGGCGGCGACGCTTTGCTCGATGAGCTGGACGTTGCCGTGAAAGTGGATCACGAGGTCGAACTGACCGTCGAGAGATTCGAAGGCTGGTGGCGCATAGAGTACGCCCCGTTCCAAGCCGATGTGCACCCCTCGTTTCATCTTGGCGTCCGCCCGCCCGGCAGATGACGATGCGAGCGGCGCCGCGGAGTTGCTCGCATCGGGCTCGAATGGTTCCTGGGTGCGACGCGCAGTTGCTGGCTTGGTGACTTCCCAGACGCTGAATGTGAAACCGGCCGTGGCGGTAGCCGCGACCGTTACGACCGCACCGACCCACAACCAGGACGGTCCAGGCAGCGCGCGAGCCCCCTGGCGTTCAGCGAATTTGGACACCAACCGAAGCGCTCCGAACACGGCCAGCGCCGTGGCGCAGGTTCCGGCCAGGACCCCGAGCGCGAGGCGCAATGTGCCCCCGGCGAACACCAGGGTGACCATCAACGCCAGGGTGAGTCCCGCAGCGAACGAGAACACCGCGTGGCGAACGACCTTTCTCGCATCGGCCAACCCTGGCGCGAAAGAGGACAGACGTTGCGCTACCTGGCCCACCTCGACCAGCGTCGTGCGGCTCTGTCGCAGTGCGTCGAACACGGACGGGCGGTGGGGATGCTCGGACAAGTCCGTGGGCGCGGGCTCGTGCTTCGGAGGAAGGATCTGGCGCTCGTCTCGAACCGCCTCCAAGCTTGCCGCCGGGGGCTTGGAGCTGGGGACGACGGGGAGGTTGTCCATTGGCGTTTCCGCCGGCAACCGCGCGGAGCGCTCGCCCGTGGAATCGGTGTCCTCGGGCTCTTGGCCCGGACCGGGATCGTCGCCACTGACACCGTCGCCGTCGGGCCGAGGGTCGTCCGTGGGGCTGCTGCCGTCGGAATCACTCATGCGTCGGAGGGCCTGAGCCTACTCCGGAGCGGTCGGTCTGGGCAGTCACAGCTCTTGCGGGCGCGGTTTGGCCGGCTGGAGCGTGCAACGCGAGGGCGAAGCGCGCAAATTGACCCTCGCGTTCGGTCAACGCGCCGGTGCCTTCTGCCGAGGACGCATTCCAGGGCCGACAAACCCTATCGATCGGTAGAATCCCCATGGCGGCCTGACTCTTGGCGGCCGGTGCGCTCCGCAGCCGCGGTGGGCGAAGCTCACGAGGTGCGTCCAGCACGAGCTCGCGTTCACACCGGCGTCAGCTCGTTCACGCAGAAGTCGAAGTCGTAGCCGCCGGCCTCGGCAGTGCCCGGTACCAGCACCATCACGGTGGCAATCCCTGCCATGCTGTCGCTGTACCAGGTGCCGGCATTGCTCCAGCACTGAGTGTTGAGCTCGGCCCATGTGACCAGGACGTTCTGATCGAACTCGGTGATCATGGCGCACCAGATCTCTGCGACGGCGCCGGTCTCGTCGGTCTGGATTTGAAGCCGCAGTGGTGAGCCACCCGGGTTGGGGACGTTGACGAGGATCCCGTCGCCAGTCGGCATCCACTGCGCAGCGACCGGACCATTCCCCTGCTCCTGGTTGGTGTTCATCCCAACCATGGCCACTGCAGTCGAATTGCTCGAGGCAGGTACGTGCCCCTCGACGCAGAAGGGTGGGCCACCGTCGCGGAACCCTTCTGCGGCGGTCGGGCTGATGGTGGCCACGCCCTGCCAATCGACCGCGGGCCAGATGTAGCCGTGCCACGGTCCGGAGATGGCGTACGTCGGATCGCGATCCGAGCTTTGAAGGATCGGAGCCCCGCCACTGCCGCCGCTGTCGGTTGGCGCGCCACCGGCGCCAGTCTCTGCTCCACCCGAGCCGACCTGCGCCCCGCCCGAACCGATTGGCGTCCCCCCCGAACCAAGCTGAATGCCGCCACTGCCGACCGGCGTCCCCCCGCTGCCGATTTGAGCCCCGCCTGTGCCGCTCTGCGTGCCGCCCGAGCCAAGTTGCGTGCCGCCACTACCGAGCGGGGTCCCACCGACGCCACTTTGAGCGCCACCGCTGCCGGCTGGGGTTCCCCCCGTTCCGAGCTGGTCGCCGCCGATGCCGTTCTGAGCACCGCCGGCACCACTCTGCGCGCCGCCGGTGCCAGCTGGAATGCCCCCAACCCCAACCGGCGCGCCGCCAGTGCCATTCTGACTCCCCCCAGTGGAAGCGGGAGCACCGCCAACGACCGAGCCCCCCATTGCGACGTTGGTTCCGCCCGTGGCAAGGGACGTGCTCGCGCCCGCACTTCCACCGGTTGCGGTGGCGGACGACCCATCTGGCTCGCTGTCTTCGGCTGAACAGCCCGCCACTACGAGCAGCACGAACATCGCCGCGACGAACCCAGTCGGATGTGGTTCGACCAGAAATCTCCCCCGTCGACGGAATGCGTGGTCGCAGCATGCATCCATTGGTGGCTACTGTTGCGTGATGGGCCGAAATGGATCGCTCGGTGTGCTTCCTAGTCGCCACTCCCCTCCCGTTCGGTGCGTTCGTCGGCACGTGGGCTGCGTCCGACCAGTGTGGATTGGGCACGACGCGGCGATCAGCTCAGTCCAGATTGAAGTCCTCGCCGGTCTAGGCTGCCAGGCGGCTTGCACCGAGATCGCCGGGGCGATGCGGCTGCCTGACGGGGTCTGACTCAGGGAGCGAGCGTGAATCGCTGCAGGTGGGCGCGGATGGCCGAATAGCTCGCGACTTCCGCTCGACCGCGCTGGCGCACGTCGGGGTTGGTCAGCGCCAGATCCACTTGTTCGCCGGGATCGGTGCGAAGGTCGTAGACCTCGACGAGGTCCGAGCAGAAATCGTAGACGACCTTGCGGTCGGACCAGATGAGCCCAGTCTTCATCGCCTCGTGCCCAATGGCTTCGACGGGTACCGCGTCCTGGGTGGCGCGCATGTATGGGACGAAGATCTTGTCGATCCGATCCCGGGCCATGCTGCGCACCGGTCCACGGCCGGATAGCATGAGCCACGGTAGCGCGTAGGCAACTGACGTGGGGCGGTCGATCTGCGCGCCGTCCACGCCGGGGATCCAGAGAACGAGCGGCACGCGCACGGTCTCGTCAAACAAGGTCCGCTTGTGGTGGGTGCCTCCGTGCTCACCGAACTCCTCGCCGTGGTCGGCGGTGAACACCAGGATGGTCCGGTTCAGCTGCTGGCTGGCCCGCAGCGCATCGATGACCCGACCCATCTGCTGGTCCAAGTACCGAACTTCCTGGCGGTAGCGATCGAAGGCAGTGTTCGCTGGCATGTCCTCGAAGTGGGCGATGTAGTCGGCATGCGGACTGACGAAGAACGTCCACCCGAAGAACCGCCGCTTGGTGCCAGACGCCTGGCGGAACTTCACCGCCAGCGCGTCCACTAGTCGTGGATCGGTATCCACCGATGCAAGGGTGGCCGGTATGAGCTCGACGTCCTGGAAGCCCTGGCGGAAACCCAGAATCCGGTCGTCGAATCCGTGGCCGTAGTTGTGGCCCAACCACCAGGTCTGGTAGCCCGCGCGGCTGAACGCTTCTGCCACGCGTGCCTCTTGTGCCTGCAGGCGACCGTTCCATGAGGTACGCCAGGTCTCCAGATTGAGAGTGGCCGGAATCCCAGCCGCGAGAATGGCCGCCATGGAGTGGAACGTTCCGTTGGACGGCGAATACGCGCGCGAGAACCAGAACGCTCCCCGCTCGACCAGCCTTCGCAGGTTCGGAGTCAGATCTGCTCGTGGATCGCCAAATGAGGTAACGTCGAACCGTGTCGCCTCGGCCGTGATCAGCAGTACGTTGAAGTCATTCAGAGCAAAATTGGGGGGCACCCGAGGAAATCCGCTCGCGCGCCTGAAGTGCGCTTCCGATCCGGTCGGGTCGAGCCAACTCGGGTCGACCGGCCCGTGGGGCGCTTTTGCCGCCAGGCTCGGCGCAAACACGCGCGCGGTCAGTCCGGGGACGGTGTGTGCGAGATAGTGGGACCGCGCGAACGGTCGCGCCAGGGTCAACCCCGCTACCGTGGCCGCGAGCACCACGATGATCGCAGCCAGTGCTGCTCGATACAGCAGTCTCGGGTACTTCGGGCCCCACCGGCGGAGCACCACCGTCAGGCCGACATAGCCCAGCAGCAACTCCGCCTGCAGGAGCGCCACGTTCAACGCCGCGTAGTGGGCGGTGACATGGGGATTGACGACCGCGACGCCGATGCTGACGCAGAATGAGCCCACGGCCGCCACTGTTGCGGCGCGCCGCAGACCCGGGCGCTCGCTCCAAGACAGGATCAGCGTTGCACCCGCAAGCAAGCCCAGACCGGCAAAGAAGACCGGGAGCAAGCGGATGCTCGCCAATTTGGGATGGGTCAGTATCGTGGCGCACATCGTCGCGGCCGTTCCCATCGCACCCACGCCAAGCACTGCGGCGCGCCGCCGCGGGGTCGAAAGCGCTCGCATTTCTGTGGCTGTGCAGATTGCGCTCAGAAGCAGGACAGCACCGCCGGCGACGCAGACGCCCAACACGACCTGCATGAAGACTTCTGCGATGAGAAGCGGGTGCGTCACGTAGGCCGCGGCGGGCACACGCGCGGTCTCGAAGGCCGCCACCAGCAAGATGGCCGCTGCCATTGCGAGCGCGTTGGACAGCATGGCTTGGCTGCGGCTCTTGACGAACATCGCTTCGATCTCTCTCCACCAACTGATCGCGATGCATAGTCCATCGCTGGGTCAGCAATCAACACCGGTCCGAATCGGCCTCAGGATGCCAGGTGCCGTAGACAAAACAAGCGCGCCGCAAAATAGGCGGGGGCACGATCCGGAAGTGTCCGAAAACCCGTCGCGGCGCCTCATGCGGCCTCGCGGCAGTAGTAGTCCAGCAAGCCGCCGAGACGCGACCGGCATCCGACCGCACCAAGCGTCGCGTTGTCGTTGGTCGGCGACGGCTTGGGCATGACGAGCCGACCGTCGAGGCCTTGATGGTAGCGCGCCGCCAGATAGTGCTCGACGAACTGCTTGACCAGGTAGCGCAGGTGTCGCTCCCCGAAGATCACGAACTGGTCGAGACATTCGGTCCTGACCGTCTTCACGAACCTCCACGCGTGCGGATTGCAGTTCGGGCTGTGCGTCGGAATGGGGAAGCACTTCACCCCGCCGGACTTGAGCAGCTCGGTCCAGGCCTTCGTGAACACCGGGTCCCGATCGTGAATCAGGTGGGTCGCATCACGCAGGAATCCACAGTCCGGATCCAGCAGATTGCGGGCCATCTGCATCATCCAGGCGCCGTCCGGAGCGATTCGCACCCCAGCAATGTGCACGGCGCGGGACTTCACCTCCATGACGAAGAACACCGTGTGGCGGACCGTCCCGAACACGCCCAGGGTCTCGACAGCGAAGAAGTCGCACGCGTAGAGGGTCTCCCAGTGGCTTCGGAGGAACGGAACCGCGCCAGGATCGTCTCCGGCCGAACGACCTGGCAGCAGGCCCTGCGTTCCTCGGGTGTCAGCGCTTTGCCTTTGAGCGCCAGCCGTCGTCGCTGCTCCAGCGTGAACGCGATCCGCGTCTTGCCGGTCTCCGTCGCGAGGGCCTCCTTGAACACCCGGGCCTCCTCCTGCAGGTACCTGGCCTTTCGCGCCATCCGCTCATTGAGCGCGCACGCGATCATCGCGATGATGAACCGGAGGGTCACCGGGAGCATCGGTTCGTGGCCAGAATGCCCGTGCCTCGACGCCTCTTCCAGTCTGCCTTTGCACCCGAAATCGTGCAAGAATCGGCGCGATCGGTTTCTGGACACTACGGGGTTCGAATGCCTCCCGTCGTCCCGCAGTCTCTGGCCTCGTAGGGCATCCTGCTGCCGCGTCGAGGGGGCGTGCCCCTAGGATCTGCGGCATACTCGATTTCTCGTGCACCGAATCTGGACTGGCTCGACAACTAACCCACCATGACGACTCGAGAAGTGAACAGGATCATTGCAGCGGCTTCGGCTGCGTGTCTGGGGATCGTGCTGGTCTCCCCCTTGTCGTGCTCCAGCGACACGGAACACGTGCACCTGCAGAACGGCGATGCCGGAAGTGGTGACGCAGGGGGACCCACCGCCTCGGGTGGCATGATGTCTGGTCTGGCCGGCGCGAGCTCTGGGGGAACCGAGTCAGGCGCTGGCGGCGTGACTGGCGACGCCGGGGCCCTGAGCAGCGGCGGCACGGGTGGCGTCAGCTGCGATGCGGGCTGCATCCTGATCTGCCAAGCGGGGATCTGCGATTGCGATTGCAGCACTGCCGGAGGCACAGGTGGCCTGACCGGCGGCACGGGTGGCATCGTGGGGGCGGGTGGCTCCACGGGTGGTACGGGCGGTGTGGTTGGCACGGGTGGCTCCACGGGCGGTGCGGGCGGTACGGGGGGCAACGCTGGCACGGGTGGCGCGGCCGGCGGCACCGGCGGTGCAACGGGAGGGACAACCGGCAGCGGCGGTATCGTCGGAGCTGGCGGCGCCACGGGTGGAACCTCCGGCAGCGGTGGCAGTGGTGGTACGGGCGGCGCAACGGGCGGAACGGCGGGGACGGGCGGTATCGTCGGAATCGGTGGTGGTGTCACCGGCGGTGCGGCCGGCAGCGGCGGCAGCGGCGGCTGCATGCGGACGACAGACGACGACGAGGTTTGTCGAGAGCACGGGTATCCGCCGCAGGCCTTCTTCTGTACGGCGCCCGCGGTGTTTCCGTCGACGGCTTGCGTCATCTACCTCCCCATCGGGTCGGGCGATGGCGTGTGCTGTCCCGACGAGTACGTCACCTGTCCGGACCAGCCTCCCGCCGACGGAAGCTCGTGCTCGGAGGACGTGTACTGCACCTGGGGCAGCCACCCCGAGCCGTCGTGTCGCACCGACGGCAGCTGTTCGAACGGCACGTGGAGCGTGTTCGATCCTCCTGCAAGCTGCAGCGACCCACTGCTTGGCGCCGAGTGCCCCGCGGCACCCGGCGATATCGCGATTGGCGCAACCTGCACGCCCGGCGGGCTCGTTTGCGACTACCCGACCGGTGACCGCTGCACCTGCACCGACTGCAGCGTCGAAGACCCATCCTGCGGTCCCATGGGCAACTACACCTGGCGTTGCTGGTCTCCTCCCGCAGATTGTCCGACCTACTATCCCAACCTGGGGTCGGTCTGCGACCTACCTGCCGACACCTCGTGCCGCTACACCTGCGCAGACATCGCGGTGTGCTCCGCAGAGGGGATCTGGGGCGCTGGCGGCTTCGAGTGTCCCGACTGCAACGCGCCCGACACGCCGATTGCAACGCCCAGCGGCTCGCGACCCGTGGCTGAGCTCAGGCCGGGAGACCTGGTCTACAGCGTTCACCGTGGCGAGCACGTGGCGGTCCCAGTGCTGCAAGTGCGGTCCAAGCCGCAACGCAGTCACTACGTCATGCGGGTCGTACTCGAAACCGGGGCAACGCTGCAGATCAGCGCGACCCACCCCACCACCGACGGACGTACGCTGGGGGATCTAACCGCCAACGACACGCTCGACGGTGTCCGCGTCGTATCGGCAGAGTTGGTCCCCTACACGTACTCGCACACGTACGACATCCTGCCCGCATCCGACACCGGCGCCTACTACGCCGGAGGCGTCCTCATCGGCAGCACGCTGCGAGCCCCGATCCGAGTCGAAGCCCCACTGGCGCCGATGTCCCGATAGGTGGACTGGGGGACGCCGGCCCGGCCCCCGCCTGATTCGAGCGCCTCGCAGGCGGCGGAACTCTCGCTCTCCTCAGGTGTCAGTGCAGAGGTAACGCCCTGACTGACTCAGGAGGAGCCGATATGCAGCGTTCAGGTCTGGTCGCTCTGGTAGCGGCCGCAGGGATACTTCTGTCCAGCGTAGCGCTGGCACAGAAGCACGCCACGCAGGCTTTGCCGCTGAAGCGTGTGCGCTTGTACGAGGTGGGCGTGGGCTACTTCGAGCGCACCGGCAAGCTGCGCAATGGATCTCCGCTGACCCTCCCGCTGCCCGTCGGACACCTGGACGACGCCCTGAAGACGTTGGTCGTGGTCAACGCCGACGGTAAGACGACTGTCTCGGGAATCGACTTTGGCAGCAGCGTCAGTCGGAGCATGGGGCGGGCGTTGGCTGGGCTGCCGGCCGACAGCTCTGAGCCACTCAGCCTCAATGCATTGCTGCGCAGTCTGAAGGGGTCCGAGGTCGAAGTGCTTGCGCAGGGAAAGAAGGTCCAGGGCCGCCTGGTCGACGTCGTGGACCCGGAGCACAGCAATCTCGAAGTCTGCCTTCCCATCGCGTCGGCTGAGGACGGCAAGTCGTCCAGTGGCAAGTCGGAAGATGGAAAGGCGTGCCGGCTGCGCAAGGAGACGGCTGTCTTGCTGCTCACCTCGCACGCGGAGATCCGTCGGTTTTCCGCCATGCAGCTGAGTAGTGTTCGACCGTTGGATCCCGGCATGCAAGCTCGTCTCGGCGGCGCCCTGGATGCCGTGTCGCGCAAAGCCTCTCGGAGTCAACGTGGCCTGACGGTGCGCACACAGGGAGGCAGCGCGATCACCCTGGGCTACGTTGCCGAGGCGCCGGTGTGGCGCTCCAACTACCGGTTGGTGTTGGGAGCAGACGACCGCGCCGAGCTTCAGGGGTGGGCGCTGGTGCACAACGACACGGACGAGGTGTGGAAACAGGTTCAGGTCGATCTGGTCAACGGTCGGCCGGATTCGTTCCTGTTCCCGATGGCGGCGCCCCGGTACGCCCGCCGCGAGTTGGTGACTCCAGATGACCCCCTGTCGACCGTCCCTCAGCTCTTGGACCGGGTGGTCGACGACATGTGGGAAGAAGACGGCGTTGGAGGGATTGGACTTGCCGGTATCGGGGAGGGCGGTGGCGGGCGAGGCGAAGGCATCGGCCTAGGGTCGATCGGCACGATTGGGCACGGTTCTGGGTACGGATCGAGCGGAACGCCCAGCTCCCGTGTGTCAGTCGGTACCCTTGCTGCGCTGGCCGGAGCCCAGGGTGTCGAGGCCGGCGCCTTGTTCCGATACACCCTGCCAGCACCGCTCGATCTGCGCGCTCACGGCTCAGCGTTGGTGCCCTTCGCGCAGGAGCAGGTGGGCGCACGGCGCATCGCCTGGTTTCGAAATGCGGATGCCGACGCGCGCAGCGCCGTGCACGTGACCAACACCACCAAACAGACTCTTCCGCCCGGCACCGTGGCCATCTTCACTGACGGTGGATTTGCCGGCGAGTCTGCCCTCGATCGCCTCAAGCCCAGCCGGTCACGCATCGTCGAGTTTGGCGCCGACCTCGACGTGAAGCTCCGCCTGAAGCGAGAGCGCCGCACGGATCGGGCGGTGCTGCTCGAAGCTCGGAAGGGAAAGCTGGTCGAGCACTTCGAGCGTCACCACCGCCGGACCTACGAAATCGAAAACCGCAGCGGCAGCCCGCGGACCGTATTTCTGGACCTTGACTTGATCGACAACGCTCGCGTCGAGGGAGCGGACGAGCTCAGCTACGACACCGAGCGACAGCGGGCGATCGCGGCATTCAAAGTTGGAACCAGAGCCAAGCGCACGGTGGTTCTTCAGACCTGGGAGGGGTTTCAGCAGACGCATCCGATTGCTGCGCTCAGGCGCGCGACCCTCCGACGATTCGCCGCGAGCCCCAAGCTCGGCAAGACACAGCGGCGGATCGTACGCACCTCTGTGATGCTGCTCGAACAAGCGGAATCGCGCCAGACGGTGCTCGAGGGAGTCCAGGGCCAGATCCGACGCGCTCACCGCGAACGCATGCGCCTGACGGAAACCCTCGATGCCCTCAAGGAGTCTGACTCGGACGCATACGAGAATCTCGCGAATCGGCTCGTGACGGTCACCAACCGCGAGAGCCAGGCTGAAGCGCGCATCCCGCGCCTCGTTGCCGAGAAACGGCGGCTCATCCGCGAAGCCCACTTCGGCCTGCGCGCGCTCAACCGCGTGGGCAGTAGCTCGCGCTCGCGGAGCGGCCAGCCCAAGCGTCGCTGAGCGCCCGGGACCTCCATGTCCGCTCCGGGGCACCGGGCGGAGAACTGTGCTAGACAATCCCACATGCGTGGAGGAGCGCAGGCGGGAAAAACGACGGTGAACCGCCTCGGTGTGACGGTGTTGGGAGCTGCGGTGGCAGTCGCCAGCGTATCCAGCTGCGGCGGCAGCGACGACGATACGGGTGACTCGAGTGGTACAGCGAGGACTACACGAGCGAGAGCCTGGACTGGGCGCGACTGAGCATCCAGGGGCAAGTGCTCCCGAGCTGTGCGCCGTCTCCGGTTGAACCCGAAGGGGACTTCAGCGCTGCGCTGGAGGCGCGGGCTCCAGGCGAAGACGTTACCCTCCGCTGGACCAACCCAATCCCGGGCGCCCGAGTGTACCTGCGCATGACCAACTGCATCGGCAGTCACGGTGGCATCTCGCCGGTCGACGTCGAGTGCGAGGCGCCGGACACGGGCTCGCTGACGATTGTCGGCACCTTTCTCGACGCCCTGTACCAGCCCGAGTACTGGAACCGCGGCGAGTGCGGCGTCAACGAGCTCGTGCGCTACCACTCCGTGAGCACCACGATCGACGGTGCGACCATTCGGTTCAGGACTGAGACCGCCCGCAGTTTCTTCTTCTTCCCGAGCCTCTGAGGGTGATCTGCTGACTGCGCCACGGGGGGGGGATCTCGACTCGATGCGCTTGCCTTCCTTGGGAAAAGAGGTCATGCCCGGCGCCGAAGTCATAACCATGGTCGAATCGCGCATCTGCACGCTCGTTTGGAGCGACCTTCCGCGTTGCCTGGCGATGGGGTTGCTGGTGGCAAACGCCGGCTGCACCGATCATCCCAGCGTTGTCTCCAACGCCACGGAGGCGGGCACCGGCGGACACGGCGCGGGTGGGGAAGGAGGCGCGGCAGGGGGGGCGGCTGGGATGCAGCTAGTCGGACTGCGGCGAGCAGCGCGCGAGGCAGGGAAGCTCATTGGCACGGCAGTACGCGCCGAAGCGCTTGCCGATGACCCCGCCTACGCCGAGGTGCTTGCGCGTGAGTTCGACTATGTCACCCCCGAGAACGCCACCAAGTGGGGAGTATTGCAGCCGGTGCCGACCCGGTATCGCTGGGAGGATGCGGATGCGATTGTCGCGTTTGCAGAGGAACACTCGCAGGCCGTCAAGGGGCACGCCTTCGTTTGGCACCGGCAGATGCCGAACTGGGTGACGGTTTCGATGAGCCCTGAGGACCTGAGCGCAGCGATCCGAAGTCACATCGAGACGACACTGGACCGCTATCGTGGGCGCATTCGCGCTTGGGATGTCGTCAATGAAGCCGTCGATACGAGCTCCGAGTCTGGCTATACCGAGAGCCTCTTCTGGACGAAGCTCGGGCCGAGCTACATCGAGGATGCGTTTCGCTGGGCTCGAGAGGCCGATGCAGACGTGCACCTGTTCTACAACGAGGTGGGCATCGAACGGCTGGGCCGGAAGTCCGACTTCACCTACGAGCTCATGCGAGACTTGCTTTCACGCGGTGTGCCCATCGACGGGATTGGCTTTCAGTCTCACCTCTCGACGCACCGCTATCCACCCGAGAGCGACCTGCGCGCGAACATCCGTCGCTTTGCCGACCTGGGCCTGAGCGTGAACATCAGTGAGCTCGACGCCCGAACCCTCTGGGTGCCTGGCGACCAGGCCATTCGCTGGGAGTCGCAGCGCTTGGCCTTCCAGCAAGTGGTCGGAGCCTGCGTGGTCGAGCCAGGCTGCGAGGCGATTACGTTCTGGGGATTCACCGACCTGTACTCGTGGATCAACGACGACGCCGAGGAGCCTGACGACCCCCTGATCTTCGACCGAGACTACGCTCCCAAGCCGGCCTACGATGGGGTGCTCGCCGGGTTTGTGGGAGAGCTCCCGACTTTGGGGGACAACCTCGTCGCCAACGGGGACTTTGCGGCCGCCGACGAGAGCTGGGCTGCCGTCGGTGGCGCGCTCACGGTGGACGCTGCGGTTGACCGTGATGGGTCCGCGGCCTGCGTCAGCGGGCGAACCGTGGAAACCGACGGCTTGGTGCAGAGTGGCCTCTTGGAGCAGCTCTCGACGGGCGGAACGTTCTCGCTGTCGGCCTGGGTCCGTCTGGCGGGGGCGACCGACATCAGCGTCAACGCAGCGCTCACCGTGCAGGAAGAGGGCCAAGAGCTCCGGTACCTGAACGTCGCCAGAGTGCGTGCCAGTGATTCGGCTTGGACCGCGCTGGTGGGAGACTTCACGCTGGGTTTCAATGCCACGCCCACTGCGATCGACCTCGTCTTCGACGGGCCCCCCGCCGACGTCGAGATCTGCGTCGCCGGCGTCAGGCTTCAACCCGTGTTGGTCCCTTGAACTGGGTCGACCCACTGCGCGCCACGAGGGAAGATGGGCTTCCCGCACGAGCTCAGACGAGCGGCACTCGGCGCGTAGAACGGCGGCTCTCCAGGGGAACCGCACTTGCCGGGTCGGTCACGTGCTAGTGTCGAGCCATGGAACACCGGGTTTTTCGCGAATGCGCTGCTGCACTGCTCTGCTCGCTTGCGTTGAGTTGTGGAGGTGCGGCATCGGGGCCAGCCGATTCTCCCGCCGGGGACACGGAGGCAGTTTCGAATGCCTCCGCGCGCCACGCCCTCTACGCGATACCGGGCACGAGCACTCGGATGCGGCTTCCGGACGGGTTCAACCGACCTGCGCGAGACGCGCGACTGGTCCACGAGGAGCTCGGCATCGTTGCCAGTCTGATCGAGCTCCACGTTGCCGCGGACGAAGTGAAGGAGACGATGCGCGGCGTGCGGGCCGGGTTGACGGAGAAGATCGAGATCGACAGTGAGAGCGCGGTAGAGCACGCCAGCGGTGCTACCGGCTTCACCTTCCGAGGTCGTCGGGAAGGTCTCTCCGCCAGCGCAGCCGCGGTCAGTGCGAGTGGAACGATTGCGGTCGTGCTCGTGATTCACTCACCCGAGACGGCAGACGTGGTCGCAGGCATCGTGGCATCGGTAGACATCGCCCCGGATGCGACCTTCGACCCGCTGCTGGCTCACGGTCTGTCGCTCGGTGAGATGGCGGGCCTGGAGCTCGTGCCCAAGATGATGGCGCCCATCATGTTCTTCGAAAAGGGGGTCTCGACGCCGGTGCCGCCGGAAGCCGCCGTGCTGAGCATTGCCATCGTCCCAGTGCCCGATGTGGAGCATCCCAACGAGCGCATGGCCGGCGCTGCACTGAGCGGCTTGCTCAGGGCCTACAATCCCGATTTCGGCCAGGTCGAAACGGCCCTGCTCGAGGTGGACGGAACTCAGGCGAACGAGGTCGTCACGCTGGGAGAAGACAAGGGCCGGGCACTGGCGGTGTACGGCGTGGCTTTGAGTGAACCGTATGCCCTGCTCGCGGCGTTCGGAAAGGTGGGAGCCAAGCGACGAGACGAGTACGTCCCCAAGTTCCGGAAGCTCTTCGAATCGCTGCGCCGGAGCGCACCGCCGCTGGAAGTGGTGCAACCCGCCGGGGGGTGAGGCTCATCCGGGATGCCCCGCGGAATTCCACCGCGGACGGGCTTCTTCTAGGTACAGCCGAAAAGGGGGGCGGTTGGGTTGCCATTGCAGGGTGGGGACCGAGCGGTTTCATGCGCCTTGGCTACTCCGCGTGGCATCATCCTTCCCGGAGGGTGAACCATGCTCGGAGCGCGCCCTGTTTCCCGCGGTTCGACGTGGCTAGTGCTGTGTCTCACAAGTCGCAATCGTTGTCCTCCGCCGGGCCGAACGCG
>CAZSVU010000202.1:0-15790 GCA_964610275.1 uncultured Polyangiaceae bacterium
CGGTCTCACTCGCGCCAAGAACACCGTGAACATCCTGTTCAAGAACACGTTCATCATCTGCGTGGGTCTGGTCACCTACTTCGTGATCGGCTTCGGGCTGATGTACCCCGGCGAGTTCAACGGGATCCTCGGCTTTGCCGGGGCTGGCCTTGCCGTTCCCGCCAACGGCAATGGCGTGGAGTACGCGAGCGGCGGATACACCTACTACACGGACTTCCTCTTCCAGGGGATGTTTGCGGCCACTTGCGCCACCATCGTTTCCGGCGCGGTTGCCGAGCGCATCAAGCTATCGTCGTTCATGGTGTTCGCGACGATCTTCGTGGCTCTCGTCTACCCCGTCGCGGGTGCGTGGAAGTGGGGTGGAGGTTGGCTCGACCAACTCGGCTTCTACGATTTCGCCGGTTCCACTCTGGTGCATTCGGTGGGAGGCTGGGCCGCGCTGGTCGGCGCGACACTGCTGGGTCCGCGTCTGGGCAAATACGGGAAGAACGGCAGAGTCACTCCCATTCCGGGCAGCAACATGCCTCTGGCCACCGTCGGCGTCTTCATGCTCTGGCTCGGCTGGTTCGGCTTCAACGGCGGGTCGGTCCTGTCAGCGGATCCTGGCGCCACCTCGCTGGTGCTCGTGACCACCTGCCTGGCCGGCGCCGCGGGTGGCTTGGGTGCCATGATTGCCTACAGCTTCGTCTCCCGGAAGCCTGACCTGTCGATGGCGCTGAACGGGATCCTGGCGGGGCTGGTCGGCATCACCGCAGGCGCCGACGTCACCACGCCCCTCTCATCACTGATCGTTGGCGGCATTGCGGGCGTTTTGGTGGTGGCGGCCGTGATCCTGTTCGACCGCGCCAAGCTGGACGACCCCGTCGGCGCCACCTCGGTGCACCTGGTCTGCGGGATTTGGGGCACCCTGGCGGTCGGGATCTTCTCGACCAACCCGGAGCACACCTTCCTCAAGCAGCTGATCGGCGTGGGCGCCTACGGCGGGTTCGCCGCGCTCAGTGCGTTCGTCATCTTCTATGCGCTGAAGAAGACGATGGGGCTGCGAGTCGCTGCCGAGGAGGAGCGAGACGGCCTCGATGCTTCCGAGCACGAGATGCACTCCTACGAGATTCAAGTCGGCGTCAGCACGGCCCACCCCGTTTCCGCTGCAGCCGAGTAGGCGACAGTCCACCTGGGCCGGACGGTTGCCGGCTTGGAAGGCGCATCCTCACCCGGATGCGCCTTCACCTATTTCTGGGGGCCGAGCGGGGCTCAGGGGCGGAGTGGTATTGGGATGCAGCCGGTCCCGGGCGCTGATAAGCGGGGCTCGGGCGCGGAGGGGGGTTGCGCGCCCGCCCGGAACGATGAGGATCCCGGGACCATGCTGAATCGACTCTGCTGCAACCGATTGTTCGCGGTCTGCTTCGCGCTGGCAACGGCCCTCCTGGGCTCGGGTTGTCGAGGTGCGCCTCCGTCGCCGCAGGCGTCTTCGGGTCCTGCCAGCGCACCGCCCTCACCCCCGGCGCCTGCGCCGCCGGCTGCGAGCGCCGCGCCCCTGCCTGCGTTGCCCGCCTCAGCGCGGATCCAGGACGAGGGAAACACCATCGCCGTCTTTCGGCGTGTCGCGTCGTCCACGGTGTTCGTGACCCAGCGGCGCGTGGTGATGGACTACTTCGCCGGTCGGGCCCTGGAGGTGGACGCGGGATCGGGGTCCGGTTTCGTCTGGGATGCCGAGGGCCACGTGGTGACCAACTGGCACGTCGTCCGCGATGCTCGGCGGCTCACCGTAACGCTACACAACCAGAAGACGTACGAAGCTCGGGTGGTGGGCGTCGCGCCCCGCAAAGACATCGCCGTGCTGAGCATCCCCGCGCCGCGAGGCGAGTTGGTGCCCGTCCAGCTGCATCCCGAAGGAGTTCGACTGGAGGTGGGCCAGAAGGCGATCGCCATCGGCAACCCGTTCGGCCTGGATCATACCCTGACCACGGGTGTGATCAGCGCTGTTGGTCGCGAGGTACAGGGCGCAGGTGGGGTCACCATTCGCGGAATGATCCAGACCGACGCAGCGATCAACCCGGGCAATTCCGGTGGTCCGTTGCTCGACAGCTCGGCCCGTCTGATTGGCATGAACACCACCATTCTTTCCCGCAGTGGAGCGTGGGCCGGCATTGGATTTGCGGTACCCGTCGAGACCATCCGACGAGTGGTCCGTCAGATCATTCGCACCGGACGAGTCGAGCAAGTTGGGCTGGGCATTCGCATCGACCCGCAGGGACGCATCGAGCAACGCCTGCGCATCAAAGGTGTGGTGGTGATCGCCACCCTGCCCGGGTCGCCCGCCGCCGAAGCCGGGTTGCAGGGGATTCGAGAGAGTCGCGGCGGCTTCGTTCTCGGCGATGTGATCGTGGGCATCGGCACCGAGCGCATCGCCGACTACGACGACCTGTACAACGCCCTCGACGGGAAGAAGCCGGGGCAGAAGGTCAAGGTGCGCGTGGCTCGTGAAGACCGGGTGGTCGAGCTGGAGGTCCCCCTGGTGGCGGTGGAGTGACCGCCGACTACTGCGGGTACAGATCCAGATCGCGCAGCTGCTCGGCCACGATGTCCGTGCGCGCGGGGAACCACTCCTCGAGCACGGTCTCGATCTCCGGCGTCCAGTGGTCGTCCTTGGTGAACGGGGAGGCCCGCTGAGCGTCGCCCCAGCGGGCCGACTCGGCGATGATGGCCACCTCGATTTCCTCGGCGCGAGCCCGGAACCAGGCCTGCCCGGGAGCTCCGCTCATGGGCCCACCGCCCTCCAGCAACTGTCGCGCACGGGTGGCGAACCGCTCGCGGTAGTTGGCGTTGGCGCTCAAGCGATAGTGCAGCCACTGCGGATGGAAGCGGATGAATTCGCTGACCACCATGCGGTTCGGGACACCCGACTCGCCGATGTTCACCCGGTTCTCGTCCACGCCGTCGCCGGCAGCCACCGGCTCGTAGTGAAGGCTGTGCTCGTTGTCGTGAGCAAAGAAGATGAACCCCTGGCTCGGGTCCGCACGATTGAAGATGGCGTAGAAGTTGTTCGGAACGCTGTTGTCGTAGAACTTGCTGACCGGTCCGTCGTAGTTGCCGGTGTAGAAGATCACCAACATGTAGTCGATGAGGTTGTCGATATCGATCCACACCGGCAAGCTCGAGTCCCGCTCGCCGCTCGGATTGCGTCCTTCCAGCGCGTAGTAGGCCGCGTCGGTGTCGAAGCCGTCCTGGCACCTCTGCCAGACTTCTTCCCACGAAAGCGTGTCGCCGTCCGTGGCTTCGATTTCGTAGCCGGCATCCGTGTCCACCTTCACGACGTCGTAGTCTTCGACCTCGCCCCCGAAGTAGCTCTCGGCATATCTCGCTTCGGACCGCTCCTGCGACTGGAACAAGCCCCAATACACGCCGCTGAGGTAGAGGTGGTAGTAGCGGCTGCGGGTGTACGGGCGGCCGAGCTCGCGCTGCAGATCACGGGAGAAGACTTCGCGCACCATGGTGTTGTGCGGGCTGTTGTCGAAGCTCCACGAGTAGTTCTGGGCCGTGCGCAGATCGATCTTGTCGAACTCGTTGGTGCCCTCGCATCCGAACAGCTCGTATTCGAGCTTGCCCGGGCCGTAGTCGGAGCGGAAGAAGAGACGGAACGCGTGCTTGGGATTGGCGGGATCGCGGCTGTAGCCGCCCCGGATACGCATTCCCGCATTGGCCTGGGTGCCGCGGCTGGCGTCCGGTTGCAGAATCTCGAAGGAGGCGGGGCGCTCCCACTCGCCGCCGTGCTCTTGCGGGTTGACGTAGATGCCGGTGGCCGGGTCGAACAGGTGGACCAGGTCTGCGCAGAGCGAGACCGAGGGGAGCGCTCGCAATGCCGGTTCGATCTGGCTCGCGTACTCCGGCGCCTCGGTCACGTCCGGGTCCATCCCGTAGTCGAACTCCTGGTTGCCCGGGCCTTCTCCAGGGTCGGGCCACTCCGGGCCGGGCGCCTCCCCGTCCGGCGAGAGGTCTGCCACACGGCCGGGAAACAGGTAGGTGTGGGTGCTCACCCGGCCGGGGCCATCGTCGTCACCGAGCGGGAACGCCCGCACGATGTAGGCGGGAGAAGTGAACCGCCCGTTCGTCGAGTCCGGGTCCACCTGCAAGGTGAGCGGCAGGTCGGCCACCACCGCCGAAGCCGAATCCCGCGGGTCGGAGCAATCGAGGGTGTAGGCGACCTGGGCGGCGTCCGGATGGGTGATCTCCAGGTCGAACGGTTCGTCGTAGTAGCCGCGCAGGTGGCTGAACCCGAGACCGGACTCGGAGAAGTCGGCGTCGCGACCGTCCGCCTCGTCGTGCGACTTGTCCTCGCCGCAGGCCGTGACCAGCAGCGCCAGCACGGCGACCACCGCGCAAGTTCGGCCGCTGCCGTCCGGGTGGCAAACACCACCCCCTTCAGGACTCCGGGTACGCTCTGCCATCTCGACCCGCTCCTTCTTCCGCACAGTTATCGGGTGTCTAGCCCCCGAGCCTAGCACATCTCCGGCCTCGGTTCGGCGCCGAGCGCTCTGCCGATTTCTGGTGCGTTGAAGGCGGGGATCGATCCCAGCTAGAGTCGACGGTCTCATGGACTGGGGACGAATCTGTCTGCACCGGGCCTGCGTGGTCGGTGTGGCGAGCGCTCTGTTGGCAGCCGCAGGCTGCTCCAAGAAACCCGCGCCCACGGCGCAAGACACCGAACCCAGTGCCGCACCGGCGGCACCCACGCCCGCGCCTGCTGCTGCGGTCAGCGCGGCCGACGCCGCTGCCACGACCTCGCCCGTGTGCAAGGTGACGCACGAGAAGGTGTGGAGTCGATGGGCCAATCGACGCACTGGCCTGACCTTGACGCGGCTCGGCAACGACCGCGTGGCCTTTGGCGTGGCCGTTGAAGACACCCCGCGCGTGTTAGTGTTCACGCCCCTGGGCACTGGCGAGCTGCGCCAGGTTCCGGTCCGGGCTGGATCGGACCTGTCCAAACGGATCCCGCGCAACGAGGGTAGTCGGGACCTGCAGCGCGTGACGCCCGCGCTCGCTCCCGACGGAAGCGTGATCGCGTACGTGGACTACCGCGACAAGTACCAGAGCAAGCGCCGCCGGATCGCTTGCGTGCCGGCCAGCACGGACACCTCCAAGCTCGTGTTTGACGGGACGCCGCTCTTGGCAGACGGGCAGCCGCTCGCGCCGGCTGCGCAGGGCGCCGATGCCGGCGTTCCCGAGGAGGGGATACTGATCGAGCTCCGTGACTGCCGTACTTTCGTCGATCCCGGGGGCAGGGGAGTCTGGGGCATCGGCACCGAGCTGCGCGGTGAGAAGCAACCGAACGGAACGCGCAAGTGGAGCATGCGACTCATCGCGGATCCACAGGACGGCCGCCCTCCCCAGAAGATCCACCAGGTCGACTTCGACGAACCGCCCAAGACGCTCTACACCTTCGAGGCACCGGTCGCGCAGCGACTGAAGAACGACTCGTACCTGCTGGCTGCGCGCTATCGTGGCGCGCTCTCCACTTGGCTGCTGGACTCGGTGAAGCAGCTCAGTGGTCAGCCTCGCGTCCATCGCGGGGGCTGGCCGACATTGCCCCGCATGATCCCCGATGACGGGAGCCTGCTTCTGCTCACGTCGCAGAAGACCGGCAAGGAATATGCGCTGGCGTATGCTTCGGTTTCGGGCACCGACCCCAAGTTGCCCCAAGCGCTGCAGAAGCTGGTGTTCGAGGGGCAGGGTTCGTCACTCGCGGAGCCCACTCTGGCTCGAGCCGACGACAAGCGCTGGGTTTCGTTCCACGCCGACGACTGGCGCAAGGGCGTGCTCAGGATCGTACCGGTGGACGAGAAGCTCGCGCCTGTGGGTGCGGCACACACCGTCTCCGACCCCGACGAGACCGTCTACGAGTCGTATCTGGTGGGGCTCGAGGACGGCGAGCTTCTGGCCGTGTACATCCAGAACGGTGCGCCCGGTGCGGATCTCATCAGTCGGCGCCTGCAGTGCTGGGTGCGCAAGTAAGTCTGCGAGCTCGGTCCTCGGTCGGTTTTGCGAGCCCCTGCCGGGGTGAGGGCTCGCAAAACCTCAGAGGGCCGCGAGTGTGCTCGAAGCAGATACCTGTTGCCTTTTCGGGGTCTTCGCAAGACCCCGCCCCGCGAGCGGGGCCCCACCCCAAACGGCACGCGCGCTGCGCAGGTCCAGTCGGTGGCCGCCATTCGCCCACCCTCATCCAGCCGAGTGCGGCTTGACACCCCGGGCTCGGCCGGGTCTCTTGGGAGGATGCCCCTTTGTCGACTCGCGGCCGCGCTGACGACTCTCTGCTGGGGCGTGGCCTGCGCCTCTGCGCCACCCTCGGCAGAATCCCCTCCGGACCTGAATGCCGGGCCCCTTCCGGACGAGCCGGCGCCAGGTTCCGAGCCAGTGGCGAAGCAGAAGCCCGAGCCACAGGCTGAGCCGGAAGCAGACGCCCCAGAGCCGCCGGCCGAGGCGCCTCCGCTCCCGCGGGAGTGCGCGGGCAAAGGCAAGCTCTGTACGCCGCCCAGTGACTTCGTCGACCGCCTGTGCGCCGGCAAGTTCCCCGGCGTGGCCATCGCCATGTTCAACAAGCGGGCGCCGTGGAAGCACATGTACGTCAAGGTGCAGCAAGGCGTGGACGCGTCGAACACCATCGGAGGTCCCAACGGGGAGGAGCGGCTGCAGTTCGCCGAGGAAGTGCTGATTCTGCGGGAGAAGGGCAGCGGCAGTGGCGGCATGCAGGTGAGCGGGATGGGTGGCTTCCACGTACTGCGGTGGGACGGCACCTGCGCCACCGTGAGCACCGACGAGCTGGTCGAGTATCAGCCCGGGCTGCCCAAGAACGCGACCGTTCGTTGGAAGTATCTCGGCCGCGCGATCCAGCGAGCGCTCGAGACCAAGAAGCCCATCAAGGCCGCGGAGAAGCAATACCGCGACGCGTGCAAGGGTGGCCGCTTCCGCCGCAACGAGCCCCCGTGCGTCAAAGCCACCAAAGAGCTCAACCGCGTGATCCTCCTCGCGGTGCGCAAGGGCATGGATCTGCCGGAGCCGGATCGGAGGCCGTGAGGACGCCCGCGAGCGCAGCTCGCGGGCCGCCCAGACAACCCGCCCGGGAGCCAAGCTCCCGGGCTTCCAAACCCCCCCCGTCCCCCCCTGCTGCTGCACCCCCAACCCGCGGCTCAACGGGATTCAAGGCGGGATCTGCTCCAACGCGCTCCCACGAGCCACCCGCCGAAGCGCACCGTGCCGCTTCTCGGGGTGAAGACGGAGTGACCGAGGAGCGGACGAGAAAGCACGCCGCCCGCCCTTGGACAGGCCAGGCTGTTGGGGCCTGGCCTGTCCGTGGCGGGCTGAGAGCGTCGGGGGGAAGCGCGGACGGGTAGGGCGCGGCGAGGAAGCGCCGTGTGCCGCGTGTGTTTGTGCAGCAGCAGGGGGGGACGGCAGTGGATTTGGAAGCGCCCGAGCCGTTTGGCTCGGGCGCGATTTATCCGTGCCCCCAGGCCCGGGCGGGGCCTTCAAACCCCGCGCGGGCTTGGGGGCCTCGACGGACAATGCTCCGTTGCTGCGTTGGTCCCACGCCGAGAAGCGGCTCACCGATCTCCTCGGGGCAGGACGCGGCAGGCGACTCAGTTGGTCCGGGGCGTTGCACCAGTCTGAGGAGTGGACCATCTTGGATGTGGTGTCGGGGACGGAGCAGTTCGGACAGCGCGTGCGGGCGGCGCTTGCGCTGATCCTCACTTCCGGGGTGGTGCTGGCGGCCGGGTGCAGCGACAGCGGTACGGGTGGCCCAACCTGCCTCGATGGCCTCTTCGTAGCGCTGGACTGGGAGCAAGAGATCCCTGGCGCGTACGTGCTGACCGTCGAGGCCGACGGAAGCTCGTATGCGTGCGACCTCGGACTGCTGTGGGATCCGGGCGCCGGAGGAGCCAACGGCGCTCGAGTGGCACCGAGCACTGGAGGGGCGCTCGGCGCAGCCGGCGCAGCCGGCGCGGCCGGTCGCGGTACGAGTGCTGCGGGGGCAGCGGGTCTTGAGGTAGTTGACGGCCGTGCGCCGGCGGACTCGTGTTCCTTCAGCGTGCCGCCTTCGGGTTGGATCTACATGCGCCAGCAATTTATCGAGCTTGCAGGCGAGCACCCGAGCCCGGTGGTGGTCACGCTCACCAGAGACGGCGCTACCGTCGTCGACGTCACGCTCGAACCGGAATACGAGGTCTGCGGCTCGAACGTTCCCCGCAACCGGTCGGCTCGCGAGGTGATCGCTGTTCCGTAGCCACAGACTGGACCTGCGCCCAGCCCGAGCGGGTGCCGAGAGGCCAGCTCGAGGTGGGGGCGAAGTTGAGCGGGGACGCCGCCCGCCGTTGGGGTGCCTGGCTGTTGGCGGCCAGGCTTCCCCCGGCGGGCTGAGGGCGTCGGGGTAGTGGAATGTGTTGCGCTTCGACCAAACGCCGCAAAATGTCCGGAATACCGGACATGTCAGTGGGCTTGGGTGACCAAACTGCCCAAGATGTCCGGGTTTCCGGACATTTTTCCGAGTTTGGCCGGTGGCCGGGCGGGCTGACGCCGTTCGGCGGCAGATGAGCGATGAACAAGGTGTGTCCCCGCACCTCGCACCACCCCGTGCAGGAGCTACTGGCCAGCAGCGCTCGCGATACCAGCCGTCGGCTAGTCGCTCCCCACCACCGGGCACTCGCCGCGCACGCGAGCCTCGCCAAGACGCCCAGCGCGACCCACCGCGCCGCCGCCGGTCCTGCGCGCGCCCGCCACCCCACACCCACCATGCGTCTGCCTACCGCGGTGCGCGGCGTCGGACACCAATGGGCCAGCGGCGCAGACCCACATCCCGCGCGGGCCGCAAACGGCGAGATGAGTACTCGCGACGTGCGCACGCCCGGTGCGAGACCCGAGCGAGGCCGATCACCTAGCGGGCGCCTACCTGCTCTCCACCGCAAACAGCGAGCACCCCGGGTGCCAGCCCCAGGGCTTGGCGGGGCCGCCCACCGGGTGGAAGTGCTTTTCGATCCGGCCGACGTAGCTCTTGCCGTCCACCTCGAACGGGATCTCGGTGCCGAACGGCTTCCGGTTGTGCTCCAGGATGATGGCGCGCGCCTGCCGGACCAGGGCGCGGTTGAGCTCGCGGGCGCGCAGGCGGCGCAGGGTGACGACCTCGGGAGTGGCGCTCTCGTCGACCTCGGGCGAGTCCGCGTCGGGTGTCGCAGGGTTGGCGTCGGTGTGGGACATGGAGGTTTGCTTCACCACGTCCACCGAGCGGGCCACCCGTTCTGCGTAGGGCTGCGCAATGAGCGCTGCCGCCGCTCTGGGCGAGGGCACGTTGGATGAGCCGCTGAGCTTCGGTGCTCCGGTTGCTGCCGAGCAGGACAGCGAAGACGCGACCAACATGCTCACCACCAGCTTCTGCCACCGAGCCCAAAAACCACCGCAGAACATCTTTCCTCACTCCCCGTCGGCCCGAGCGCCGACGAAGCTGGAATGAGCAACCGACGTGCCGCGTTTGACCGTTAGAGAGCTGACACGCGTGGCGCTCGATGCAGTGCAACTGGATGCGCCGTAGCGGCTGAAAACGAGCGCCTCTGCGTTCGCGATCGGACGCGGTGTACGGGCACCCACGAGCGGTGGACTGCAGGCCACGCGTGCGGCGTCCTGCCGGCGTCCGCCGCACGTGGGCCTGCTGCCGCACCCGGTGTCGCCGGGCCCACGGCGCGTTGACGCGACGCTTCAGCGTCGGAGCAAGACCACCGAGCTGGCCGCCAGACGGCGTGGTTGAGGCGAGCTTCCTGGGCACTCTTCACGCCAGGTCCCGAGAACTGGGCTCATCTCCGAGGGAATGACACAGTCCGGACTGTGATGGGCCCGAATCGAGCGCTCCCGCTTCTGGCGCTGCTGGCCGCAGCACTCGGCTGCCGGCCGCGCGAGCAACCCGTGGCAGAGGCTGCGCCCGAAGCCTCGCCATCGGTCGCAGCCCAGCGCGCGTCTGCCGCGGCAAGCGACTCTGTGCCGCCACCCGTCGCGTCCGCGTCGCGCCCGTCGCCGTGCCCGGCCGACATGGCTCCGGTGGGCAGCGAGTTCTGCATCGACCGATGGGAAGCCTCCACCGAGCTGCCGGACGGCAAGCCGCACTCGCCGTACCACTCCGTCGCCTGGAAGAAGGTCAAGGCCGCGAGTCGACCGGGCACGATCCCCCAAGGCTACATTGCGGCTACCGAGGCCGACGCCGCCTGCGAGCGCGCTGCCAAGCGCCTGTGCACCACGCAGCAATGGGTCGACGCGTGCGCAGGAACGGAGAAGGTCAAGCGGACCTATCCGTATGGCGCCAAGCTCGTGCCCGGCGCCTGCAACACCGAACAGCCCATTCATCCGAGCAGCCTGGTCCACGGCCAGAGGCGTGAGGACGCGGTGGGCTTGAACGACCCTCGCCTCAACCAGCAGAGGCACACCGTGGCCCCGACCGGGATATTCAACGCCTGCGTGACCCCCGACGGCGTCGCGGACCTGCACGGAAACCTTCTGGAGTGGACCCGCGGCGACCAGCCCGTGCTGATGGGTGGCTACTATCTCGACGGCAAGACGCACGGCGCGGGTTGCCTCTACGTGACCGACGGTCACGGACCCGAGTACCATGACTTTTCCACCGGCTTTCGCTGCTGCAAGCCGCAGCAGCCAGTGGCGACTCCTGCCGCGGCGCAGCCCGCGGTAGCGCCGGCGCCTTCGCCGTCTGCGGCCGCGCTGCCGCCCGGGGCCCGGGATCCGGCGGGCATGCGCAGCTTCCTGGACCCGCGGGGCACGCTGCCCAAGCTCACTCCGCCGGACTATGCGTCCGTCGACGCCGCTTGCCCGGTGGACATGGTGCACGTGAAAGGGACTCGCTGCGCCGCCGCCATCCAGCGTTGCCTGAAGTGGCTCCCCCGCCGTAGTGCCGGGCAGAAAATAGCCTGTGCGGAGTTCAAGCAGCCGAGCGAATGTCGCGGACCGCACACCCAGATGGAGTTCTGCATCGACCGCTACGAGTTCACTCCACCGGGCTACGCCTACCCGATCACCCACGTGAACTGGACCGAGGCCGAGCTACTCTGCGACGCCATGGGCAAGCGCCTCTGCTTCGAGAACGAATGGGAGTTCGCCTGCGAAGGCGAAAGCTCCTTGCCCTATCCCTACGGCTACGTGCGTGACGCTCGGCGGTGCAATCACGACTTTCCCGAGGCCCAGTTGGTGACGCCTTCCGGTGATTTCGTGGACCGCCGGGTGCGCGCAGATGCGCTGTCCGAGTGCGCGAGCCCCTTCGGCGTGTACAACCTGGTGGGCAATGTGGACGAGTGGACCACCCGCCAGGGGGCGGAGCCCCCAGGCCGTGCCGTCCTGCGCGGCGGCTGGTGGCTGATCGGGCGCAATCGCTGCCGAGCCGCCACGGACAATCACGGCGAGGTGTATGCGGGCATGCAGACGGGTTTCCGCTGCTGCCAGGCCGTGCGCCGGACAAAAAGCGCCGGCGGGCCGTGACCTTGGCTGGTTTCTTCGAGTCTTGGCTTATTCGCGCGCCAGACCGGCCGCTGGATCCCCATAGTGCACCGTTCTGGGCCGCCGGGCGCAGCCCCGGCTACCCTTCGCATTTGAGCCCCGGTCGAACCCATGCAGGCATCCGAGATCCCCACTGCCCTTCATAGCCATTCTGCTTCCCTGGCCCCGCGCGAGGCGCGCAGCGCTCTCGTGTGCCCGGAATGCGGCGGTGACGACATTGCCCGATCCAGAACCCGCACGATCATCGAGCGTTTTGCCAAGGTGGCGCTGCGCATCCGCGCCTACCGCTGCCTCGACTGTCGGCGTCGGTTCTTTGGCTGGCGCCGCCCCGGTCTCGGGCGCCCGTACGGGTAGCGCTTTCGACAGGCGCCGCTCCAGTTGCACCCAGCCCGCTCGCTGGCGGACTCCCCAGAGGCCGCGTGCGCTTGCCACTGGCGCAACCCAGCTGCGCTCTTGCGATCAGCTCTCAGGCGGCTTCACGCGTCGTCCGCTCAGGGTCGACCGGCGCGGGAAGCTCCGTCGAAAGTACCTCGGCGGGCAGTGCTCGCCCGCGACGTTCCTTTCGGTACCGCTTGGCTGCGTCCGCTACCAGCAGGGGCAGTACGGCCAACCCCCCAGGGGCGACCAGAACTGCTGCCCAGAGCAGGGCACGGAGCGGAAGACTCATGTCCAATTTCCAGAGCAAAGCGCGTGCCAGCTTCCACCTACCGTGATGCAGCAGAAAACCCGCGGCCGTGAGCCAGGGGAAAGTGATCCCATGATCGTCGTGTCCCAGTTGTGCCCGTTGTGTGTGTCTGGGGCACCACAGGGCGCTGCGCAAGCCGATCCGATGTGCGGTATCGGTTCTCAACCGTGCTGGGACGTGTCAGCCTGAGAGGCGACGCTGAGCCCGAGTCCCGACGACTCCCGACTGCTCAGCCGAGTTGCACATGATCGAAGGCGGCTACCTCAGGATCGCAACCATCGGCGGCACCGCCGTCAGGCTTCACTGGACCCTCCCGTTGGGTGCGCTGGCATTCAGCCGAGGTCGCATTCTGCCCTTCTTCTGGTTGGGCTTCTTCCTGGTCGTGCTGATTCACGAGCTGGGCCACGCCCTGGTGGTGTGGAGTCTGCGCCACCGCGTCGTTGCCATCGACATCACGGGCTTTGGCGGGATGTGCCGCTGGCGAGGCAACCCCACACCGCTGCACCGCAGTGCCATCGCCTGGGGGGGCGTGACGGCGCAGGGGATCCTGCTCGCTGCGACGTGGGTGGCTCTGGCACAGCTGGGTCGCCTCACCGCGGCCTGGCAGCTGGAGCTCGCGTCTGTGTTCACCTCGACCAACCTCTGGCTCATCGTCATCAATCTGCTGCCCATCCCTCCGCTCGATGGGTCTGAGGCTTGGCGGCTGCTGCCGAGGCTGTTCACGGGCGGCGGACGGGGTGGCCCAGCTCACCGACCGCCTCCGCCGCCCCGCCACCAGGCGCCACCGCGTCCCGGCCAGCCCGGCTCTTCTGGCCAAGCGCGCGGTTCGGGTCAGGCTCCCCCTCCCGGGTGGGGCCAGCGACCGGGCGCGCCTCCTCGGCCAGGAAGGGGCGGGAGATCGGGCGGCTCGAGCCGCTGACTGAACGGTTCTCGCGTGCTTCCCTCGACCCCTGCCGTCGCGTACCATGCGGGTCCCCTGAGGCCGGAGAGTGGGCATGGAAGAATATCCCAAGGAGATCAAGCTTCGTGATGGCCGATCCCTCACGTTGCGAATGCTGCAGCCGGACGACGAGGAACGCCTCATCGAGTTCTTTGCCGGCTTGCCCCGTGGGTCCACGCAGTTCCTGAAGCACGACGTGCGCGATGCGGAAGTGGTTCGGAGTTTCGTGAAGCGCATCAATCCCGATTCGATCTGGTCCATCGTGGCGGTGAGTCCGGAAGGCAAAATCGTTGCGGATGCGACCCTTCACACCGTTTCACGCGGGTGGCGTCGCCACATCGGCGAAGTCCGCGGTGTGGTCGCTGAGGAGTACCGTCGTGAGGGCCTGGCAACCGTATTGGTGCGGGAGCTCATTGAGCATGCCAGCGCCCGCGGACTGAGAAAGCTCAAGGCCGAGATCCTGGATTCCCAGACCGGGGCCTTCAAGGTGTTCCAGCGCATGGGGTTCAAGGAGGAGGCTCGCCTCAAGCAGCACGCACTGGACCTGGACGGGAAGCTGCACGACGTGCTCATTTTGAGCAACTCCGTCGACGACCTCTGGCGAAACATGGAGGAGCTCATCTCCGAAATGGAAATCGCCTATGGCAAATTCTGAGGGCCGCTCCGGTTGGGCTGCCGGCGGTGTGCGACGAGCGGCGGCTGTCCGAGGTATGGCAATCACCGCTACAACTGTCCCGCTCGCAGACCGATAGGCTCGCGCGGGTATTTGCGTACGCACCAGACACGCCCGCTGCGCGAGTTTTGTGGGGCGCTCAGGGACACCGCTGGCCACCTTCCACCGATCGAGGTGATCTGGCCGTGCAACCGGGGCCCCGCTTGGCGCCAAACGAATCGTGTTCGCCAAGTATTTCGTACGGAAGATGTGGCTCGCGTGACGCAGGCGTGCTACTTCACTGCGCCGTTAACCGTTGAATTTCACGGTGGCCTTGCTCAGTTCTGGCCTTCGGAGCCACGGTTTCCTTCCAGCTGTCGCCAGGCGGCTCGGAGGGAGGGATCAGAGCCGACATTCAAGCCGACTCCCTCCCCCGATTAGCGTCGGCGCCACTCACTGCGCGGTCGACCGGCTTGGTCTAATTGCCGTCGCCGCGCGTTCGCTCGAGACGCAAGCATGTCAGCAATCGAAGTGAAGATTGGGGGTTTTGGTGGGCAGGGCGTCATCCTGTCAGGCCAGGTGATCGGAAAGGCAGCGGGCCTATTCGACAACAAGTACTCGGCCATGACCCAGGCGTTTGGTCCGGAGGCGCGCGGCAGCGCCTGCAGCTCGCAGGTGATCGTGTCGAGCGATCCGATCCTCTATCCGTACGTTCGCCAGCCCGGCATTCTCGTGGTCATGTCGCAGGAGGCGTACCAGAAATTCTCTCCCGCGCTGCTCCCCGACGGGATGCTCGTCTACGAGAGCGAGCTCGTGGATCTCGCGGATGGCGCCAAGGGCGCCAAGCAGGCCGGGATCCCCTCGACACGAATCGCCGAAGAGCTCGGGCGCCGGATCGTGTCGAACATCGTGATGACCGGATTCTTCACTGCGGTCACCAAAATCGTCAGCAAGGGGGCGGTGGAGAAGGCGATACGAGATTCGGTTCCACCAGGGACCGAGCGACTCAATCTCACCGCCTTCGAGAAGGGCTACGCCTACGGAATGAGCGACGAATGGCGGAAAGCCTAGACGATTCAGAGCCGAACCCACGACGTCGGTGTGCGGCGTCGGCGACGTTCGGATGGTCGGCGTTGCGCCAGCTCCAGCGCGCCGTCGGGTTACCGGGAGCATCCGAGGATCCATGAGTCCTTCAGCAGATTCGCCAGCAGCCACCAAGAAGAAGAAGCCATCGGTCAAGCGCAAGCCCAAGGGCGTGCGTTTGGTCATCGACGTGGAGCTCTGCAAGGGCTGCGCATTCTGCGTCGAGTTCTGCCCCACCGATGCGCTGTCACTTTCCGCGGAGTTCAACCGGAAAGGCTACCATACCCCAGTGGTCAACGACGAGGACTGCATCTACTGCGAAGTCTGTGAGCTCATCTGTCCCGAGTTCTCGATCTTTTGCGTCGACGAGAACGCGGTGCCGGCGCCGGACAACGGTGGAGCAAAACCCGGAAGCCAGGGAGGGTGAGCGAGGAAGCCATGGAAGCTGCAGCCAAGACGACCAAGCAGAACAAGTTCGAAGGCAAGTCGCGACATCTGGCCGCACCGCTCCTGCGCACCGAGCGGATGCCGCACATCTGGTGTCCGGGATGTGGGATCGGCACCAGCGTCAATTGCTTCGCCGCCGCCATCGAGAAAGCCAAGATCCCCACCGAGAAGCTCGTTGTCGTCTCGGGGATCGGCTGCACCGGACGGGTTGCCGGCTACACGCGGTTCGATTCGTTCCACACCACTCACGGGCGGGCCATACCGTTTGCGACGGGGTTGGCCCTCGGCAACCCCGAGCTGAACGTGGTGGTGTACAGCGGCGACGGTGACATGTCCGCCATCGGTGGCAACCACCTCATCCACGCCGCCCGGCGCAACGTGAACCTCACGGTCATTTGCGTGAACAACTTCATCTACGGCATGACCGGTGGCCAGGTGGGCCCCACCACCC
>CAZSVU010000203.1:0-15767 GCA_964610275.1 uncultured Polyangiaceae bacterium
AGCGACGTTGCTCCATCTTCTTCACACTGACCGGCCCGAACTTCGAGCAAGGGTGTTTGGAGCGGAATTTCAGCTACAAGCGCCAATCTCGCAGCAGGTCAGCGTTGCCGCCCGTGTCATGGCCGCGCTGCAGCAAGGCGAGGTCGCCCAGCCGCTCCAGGACACCGTACTCGCCACTCCGTAGCGCTGACTTCAGGGCAGACTGCGCCGATCCGAGATTGAGCTGCTTGCGCCAGACCACGACGTAGTCGGCCCCGTGTGGACCATGGCGCATGGAATACATCACCGGTCGAGAGGACAGGTGGGCTCCCACTCGCTCGGTGGCGGCCACGACGGCCTCCGGAGGAATCAGCTTCATGAGCTCTCGTAGGTTCGCGTACCGCTCGCGTTCCGCATCGCTGAACTCGAAATTGATGTCCCCGTAGCCGCCCTTGAGGCTGCCGGTTCGTGCACTGAAAGCGCCGTAGTTGTAGGTCAGCACCGCCGACGAGAAGAGGATCGCCACCATGGCGGCCCGAGCCTTCACCCCACCGCCGTCAGTTGAAGCCAAGGCGCGCAACGCCAGTGCAGCGCCGACGAATACGAAGGGCGTCCAGTACATGACGTACTGGAAAGAGAACATGGTCGGCGGCTTGTAGTCGGTCGCTAGGAGCGTGAGGAGGAAGCCGGGTATAAACGCTGCCCAGAGATACCAGCGGCGCGCGGGCAGAAATACGATCGGGACCAGCAGATGCAGCAGGTAGAAGACTTTCCGCTTCACCAACACTGCGTCGAGCACGTAGGGCGGATTCGTCAGGAGTGTCTTGATCACGCTTCGGAACCCGGTGTCGCCCGGCGCCCAAAGGTCTTTGTACATCTTCGGAAACCACCAGGAACCCGCTTGCTGCATCACGAAGAAGCGGATGAACACGAACCAGGCGATCGCCACCAGCATCATGACGAGCCCCGCCCGCGGGCGGTGGCCGGTCAGCAGCAAGAATCCACCGATCACGGCCAGGGGGATCGGCAGGTCTTCGCGCATCAACAGGGCCCAAATGAAAGCGATCACGCACAGTACCCACCGCTTCGCATCAGCCGCCCAGATCACCGAGAGCAGGAAGAAGCTGGCCACCGGCACCCACTTCACCTCGTAGAAATTGGCCGAGTGCATGGGGTAGTAGCACAGGTAGCCGAGCGCCAGGACGGCCGCGAGCCATGGCGAGATGTGCTTTCGCGCAAACCCGAAGAGCGGCAACGCGCCAAAGCCGAGGAGCGTCGCCTGCAGCACAATCAAGGTCTCCGCCCGAGGGTACAGAGCGTAGATCGGGAGGAACAAGTAGCAGCCAAACTTGGCGTGAGCGGCCAGGTACCTGCCGGGATCGTTGGGGAACACCACCGGGCTCTGCATGAACACGCCATCGAGCCCGCCGTAGAGAAGGTTGTTGTTGATGGCGAGGTCGAAGATGTGAGTCTGGAGCTTGAAGTGCCAACGCAACGCGAAGAAGCTCATGAACACGGCGTAGAAGACGGCACCAGACAGCACGACCATCAGGGGACCGTGTCGGCACCAGAAGCGGGGCAGGTGCTCCCGCAGCCACTCCGTCCCACGACGCAGGCCACTTGGCACACGGTCGAGTGAGCGCGCCACGAGCACTTCGAGCACTAGGGCCGAGATCAGAACCAGCGGCAACAAGTGATTGTGCTTCGACTTCCACGCGCGATGCTCCATGAAGAGCGGGACCGCGGGCAACAGCGCCAAGGGGAAAGCGAACCACACCAACCGCTCCACCCGCGTCAGAGGCCACCCTCGTCGCGCCGCCCATGCGACCCCCCCACCTGCCATGAGCACGGCCAAGGCAGCGCCGATGAGGGCACCCTGGAGCAGCGAGTCGCGTTCGCTCGCATCCGCCGCGTTCTCTCGCAGGAAGCGCGCGAGCCAATCGCCCGCCGCGAAGAGCTGGACGGTGGAAACCAACGCGGCGCCAATGAGTGCCGCGAGCACCAGCGTGCGCACTACCACGGCGAGTGGAGCGGGAGCGACGGACTCCTCCGCGGGTCGCGGCTCCGTACCCTCCGCCTCCGTCGGCACGTCCGTTGCGGCCGCAGCTTCCGTCGCCGCAGAAGCCAAGTCGCCGTCGGCCTCGGATGCTGCCGTCGAATCGGTTGACTTGCTCACGGGCACCGGATCGTCGGGCGCCTCGGACGCTGCCGCCGAGTCGACTGATTCGGTGACGGGGTTCGGTCCCGCCTGATCGCACTCGGGAGGAGCGTCGCCGGGTGTAGTGTCGTCCGCTGCGGGCGTGGCCGCTGCGACATCGGGAGCGGCGGAAACACTTCCGCTACCCTTCGCCTCGGTCGGGAGTGCTGATCCTTCCGCGGCGGGAGGACTGGCGCTGTCAGTGTCCTTGCCCCCAGCGGTCATCGAGCGCCCCGTTTAGCAGCCAACCCGGGCTCAGGCCAAGCGAGATCGCCGTCACCGGGGGCGGGAATGGGTCTCTACCGCAACCTGACGCCTCGCCCGGACCCCGGATCCCGGGTTGCCGGAAGCGATCACTCTGCTGGCAGGTGGCGCCGAGCCTGGAGCCATCTCGGCTCGAGATAGCCCCTCGGACGCACCGGCGCCGACTTCACTGCTGCTCTGTCCGACCAGTCGCCATCGATGTCCTCTGCCGGGCCGAACGCGGAGGTGGCGGCCCGGCAGAGGACAGCTCCGCTGCGGTGTGGCCAGAACACCCAATCTTCTGGGGCACCTTCGGTGCCGTGTGCGGTGTCCTCCAGAGCGACCGTCAGAACGCTGGATACGCGGTGGCGCGCAACATACGGTCGTTACTTACCGGACACGGCACTAGGGAGTCGGCACTGGAGCCACGTACTCATCAGGACCGATGTCCACCTCGGCACCCAGCGGGCGCGCATCGCCGTCGAAGTCGTTGGGCGGAGCCTCCAGAGCCGTGCCGTTGTCGATGAGCACCGAGCCGGCCTGCAAGTGGAAGGTGGCATCCAGGCTCGGGTCGGCGTCGAGGTTGCCCGAGGTGATGATGGGCACCAGCCCGTTCGCGTTCATGGCGTCGACGTCCGTGATCGCGGTGAGCGACTGCGCCTGCGTTCCGTCCCATAATAGGTAGAGGGCGTCGTTGCCAGCCAGGTTCGGTACGTGGAAATCGTACGGCAACTGCAGTCTCGGTGACGCAGTCACCGTGCACTGCGTCGCGGGGCGCTGGACCTGGACCGTGCGCGACTGCGAGTAGCAGGACTGCTCGGGCGCAGCCCGAGCAGTCCCATACTCAGTGCCGTTCCCGCGGCTGCTGCCCAGCGATCCGCTTCCAACGCGTGGAGGCACGCCGACTCAGGCGCACCTCTCCTCCACTCTCCGTCCATTCCCAGCCGTCCCCACGACTGCTGCCCAGCGATCCGCTTCCAACGCGCGGGCGGCACGCCTACGGCGCCGCGTCGCCACCCCTGGTTTCGTGCTGTTTCATCGGGGGTTCAATGATGATGAATTCGACGCGACGGTTCTTGGCCCGGCCGAGCGCGGTGTCGTTCGAGGCAATGGGGTGCTCTTCACCGTAACCCTGTGACTCGAGTCGCTCCGGTGCCACACCGGCCTGAATGAGGAATTTCATCACGCTCGCCGCACGTCGCTTGGAGAGATCGAGGTTGTGTTCGTCCGAGCCGCGGCTGTCGGTGTGTCCCTCCACCCGAACCTTCTTGACCCACGGGTTGTCCTTGAAGGTCTGAGCCACCAGCTCCAGAGTCGGGAAGCTCTTCTCCAGAATCACGTCGTCGTTAGTGGCGAAGAAGACCGGTGGGGCGACGATCTTGCCGCGTTCGATTTCCACGGGCCCCTTCTTCTTGGGCGTGTCGGGGCAACCGTCGTCGTCCTGGTAGCCGTTGAACAGCTCCGGCTCGAGCGGACAGTTGTCCCTCGCGTCGAGAATGCCGTCCTGGTCGTTGTCCGGATCCGGGCATCCATCCGTGTCCTCGAAGTTGTCCTGGTCCTCGGGCTCCAATGGGCACTTGTCGTCCTGGTCCAAAATCCGGTCCTGATCATTGTCGGGATCCGGACAGCCGTCGTCGTCCTGATAGGTGTCCCGGTCCTCGGGCTCGACGGGGCACTTGTCGTCGGGGTCGAGCACGCCGTCCTGGTCATTGTCCTGGTCGGGGCAGCCGTCGCCGTCCTCGAACTTGTCGACGTCCTCCGGATCGTCCGGGCACTTGTCATCGACGTCCAGAATGCGGTCGCGGTCGTTGTCCTGGTCGGGACAGCCGTCCTCGTCCTCGAAGCCATCGTGGTCTTCTGGCACGAGCGGGCACTTGTCCTTGACGTCCTGGATGGCGTCTTGGTCGTTGTCAGGATCCGGACAGCCATTCGCATCCTCGAAGCCGTCCTGGTCTTCGGGACGCAGCGGACACATGTCGTCGTCGCCGAGGATCCCGTCCTTATCCGGATCTGGGTCCTCCTTGAACTCGTAGCCGATACCCGCCACGATCCGAAACGCAGGCGCACCAATGCCACGGGTCAGCCCGCCGCCGGCACCGGCATTCGCCACGATGCCATCCGCGAAGTAGAAACGGAGCCCACCCAACGCTTCGAGTGGGAACTCCTCCTCGTCCTGCTCCTCGAACGCGGTCGACCCCCAGAGGTCGGCGACCAAATCGAGTCGATCTTTGAGAACGTGGATCTTGGGGCCGATGGATCCGATGAGCTCCGATCCGACGGCCACGTTGTCTTGAGTGTCCGTAAACGCAAAGCCCTGCTTCTCACGAATGCGGACCCCCAGGTTGACCCCGATGTCGATCACGTCGGTATTGAACGAAATCAGGAACATGGGTGATGCGGTGAAGTTCGCGTCGCCGAGCATGGCCTCCTCGTTTCCGGTCGGGAACGTGACCGGCACGGCCAGGGAGAACCGCGTGGTCTCGTTCTCGGACGTGGCCAGGAGCACCTTGGGAACGAAGCGGAGATCTCCGAGCCCGCCGGACAAGTCGCCCCCCTGCTCGCGGTCGAGGTATTGAAGCTCCTCCTCCTCTTGCAGGAACGTGACCGGCAACGCCAGTCCGAGCTCCAATCGGTCCCAGAAGCCAACGGCGAAGAGCAGGTCGGCGTTGAGCCGCGACTTGATGATGTCGGCCTGGCGGGTGTCGTCGGCGGTGTCGACCAACACGAGCGGCCGAGACTCGTAGTTGAACAACACCTGCCCGTCGAGCGTGAGGTGACCGCGAGGTTTGGCCTCTTCGGTCACCCAGTACGCCATGGTGCTCGCCGCCGGCCTGAAGTTGCCCACCGGGAACTGGATCGGCTGGAGCTCGGCCTGTGCCCGAGCTGTTTCGTGCACGCAGGTGAGCGCGGCAGCCCAAACGGCAGCAGAGAGCCAACGAACAGCACGCCTCATGAGCCTGCTCCCGTAGCACACGCCGACCTCGAGCCGCGCCGCCGGCGACGTCGCATGAGAAGCAGCAGACCCCAGCAGAACGCAGCCACGCCGGCCGGTGCCGATGGCGCTGCTCGCCCGACCTCACAGGAGCAACCACCACCGTACAGGGCGAAGGTGGGCGGGCGATCGTCTTCCGGCTGCAGAGGGTCGTGCCCGGTCAGGTTGACCTCGGAACCGTCCGGCTCGCCACCGTCGTCGGTGTCCGGGTCCCGCGGATCCGTTTCTCCCCGATCCACGATCCCGTCGTGATCGGCATCCTCCTGCCCGTCCCGGAGCCCGTCACCGTCCGTGTCGTTGCTCAAGGGATCGGTTTCCGCCGGATCGCCATTCGGATCGAACACGCCGTCACGACTCGCATCCTCGATTCCATCCGGAATGCCGTCGCCGTCAGAGTCCTCGTTCAGCGGGTTTGTCTGGCGGACGTTCAAGTTGGTGATGCGGGAGCCGTCGACGTTGAAGCCACGCTCCACCGAGTCGAGCAACCCATCGTCATCCGAGTCCTCATCGGTCGGATCCGTCTCGGTACCCCCGTCGTCGACATCGAACACGCCGTTGTGGTTGATGTCCTCTTCACCGTCCGAGAGTCCGTCTCGATCGGTGTCGGCAGCGAGTGGATTGGTCAGCGTCGCACCTTGGATGGTGCTGCCGTCCGCGGCGACCCCCAGCTCCACGCCATCGGGTTGGCGGTCGCTGTCCGTGTCGGGATCGAGCGGATCGGTCTCACCCGAGTCGAGCCTGGCGTCCTGGTCGGCATCCTCCTCGCCGTCTTCGAGGCCATCGTCGTCGCTGTCGGCATCCAGCGGGTCGGTCTCGCCGACGTCGGGGCGGCCGTTCTGGTTCCGGTCCTCGATCCCGTCGTCGATGCGATCGCCGTCCGAATCAGGGTTGTTCGGATCGGTTTCTCCGGCGTCCAGGGTGCCATCTTGATTCGCGTCCTCCACCCCGTCGCTGAGGCCGTCTCCGTCGCTGTCCGGCAGGGTGGGATCGGTCTCGCCCGCATCACGCTCGCCATTCTGATCGGCGTCTTCGACTCCGTCCGGTAGCCCATCGGCGTCCGTGTCGGCCGAGCGCGGGTCGGTTTCCCCGTCGTCGACGCGACCGTCCCGGTCTCGATCCTCCAGCCCGTCGACGAGTCCGTCCTCGTCGGTGTCGGGGGCCAGTGGGTCGGTCTCGTCGGGGTCCCGAGTGCCGTCTTGGTTGGCGTCTTCGATCCCGTCCGAGAGCCCGTCACCATCGGTGTCGGCAGCTCGCGGATCGGTCTCGCCGGTGTCGATGCTGCCGTTTTGGTTGCCATCCTCGACCCCGTCCGGGATCCCGTCGCCGTCGGTATCCGCAGCGGCCGGGTTGGTCTCACCGGCATCCACCAGCCCGTCGAGGTTTCGGTCCTCGACTCCGTCGGCGATGCCGTCGCCGTCGCTGTCGTCACTCAGGGGGTCGGTCAGGCTGGCACCGTCGATGGCGCCGCAGTCGCCGTTCGGATCCAAGCTGTTCGGATCCAAGCCGAGCTCCACGCCGTCCGGAATGCCGTCCAGGTCCGAATCGACATCCGTGGGGTCCAGCTCACCCGCATCCAGCGACCCGTCCTGGTCGGCGTCTTCCACGCCGTCAGGCACACAGTCCCCGTCGCTGTCCGCAATGGTGGGGTCGGTCTGCACGTTGCCACCGAGCTCGTCCCCATCACTGATGCCGTCACTGTCGGTGTCGGCGTCCCGCGGGTCCATGGGGCTCGAGCTGGTGCATTCTTCCAGATTGCTCACCCCGTCGTCGTCTTCGTCGGCAGCCGCGTCCCAGGTGCAGAGCGGAACTCGCACCGCTTCCGATTGCTCGAAGAACGTGTAGGTGTCGATGTAGCGGTAGTTGCCCGGACTGCGCGGATCCGCCGCGTTCTCGAAGTTGCCCCAGCAGTGCGCGTTCGCCTGCACCGAGGTCGCGTCCCGACCGCAGTCGGTGGAGTCAGCGTAGTCCCCACTGCTCAGGCCATTGGGCTTGGTCGTGATGGGATCACTGCGCTGTTCGTCCGGGACGGGCCCGCCCGGGTCGGTGGTGTTCTCGGCAGAAAGCGCACTGTTGATACGAGTATCATCCCAGAACATGAGCGTCGGCAAGGGGACGGTGCTCGGCTCGGGCGGCTCCACACCGAACATCCTGACCCCGGGATAGGAGGTCTCGATGTCGGCTCCCACGAAATGAAATTCGCCCAGACGAACGCTGATCTCGGCGCGGTATTCGCCGCCGCCAAGGGCCGAGCCGTCCGCTTGGGTTCCATCCCAGCTGACCGCGTTGGGGCCGGCCACGGCCGTCCCCTTGAGCAACACGTCGCCGCTGCTCGGGTCGTACGCATCATCCCCGTCGACATCGATGACGATCTCGTAGACGCCGTCCACGTCCGATTCAAAGCGGAACGTCGACTCCTGCCCGGCCAGTGCACAAGCGCACAACGAGCTGGGACCTTCGAACTCGAAGCCCGACACCGCCGGCACGATGTCCCCACCGCCGCGCGCCACTTCGGGAACGTTCAGGTAGATGTCGTACCGGGGCTGTGGCGCCGAGGCAGTCAACCGGTCTTCGGAGGAGCCTGAGTGAGGGGGAGGCAGCCCGACGTCGTTTCCGGCCACTTCGTAGACGTTGCCAGCGAGCCCATCGAACCGAAGCAGCCAGGTGTAGTCCTGCTGGGTGCCGGTGATGGGCACCAGCACGTAAAACTCGGCGTTGGTGGCAGCAATCTGCGCAAAAGAATGCGCGTTGATGAGCCACCGGGTCGAGTGTACCCGTCCGTAGCCCCCAGGGGGGGCGCCAGGATCCACGCTGGTGCTCGTGTCCGGGGTGACGGTGATGTCGAGCGGGTCGACGACGGGAATGTTGTCGGCCCCGACCAGCGGGTTGTCGAACTCGACCGTGTAGACGCCCGCTTGGGCGGCGATGACCTGAAGCGGAGCAGTGGTGTCGGCCGCGGTGAGCAGCGCGTCTACCCGGTCGATCCATCCGGGGTCTCCGGGACCCACGGTGAAGGGCGACCCGAGCACTTCCGTGTTGCTCGGGTCGTAGACCGTCACTGTGACCGGCGTGGGATCGGGCGGACTGCTGTCGCTGTTGTTTCCGACGGTTATGTTGATCACCTCTCCTGCCGCCAGGATGTCCACCTCGATGACGGTCCCCTCACGGACATCCTGGTTCGCGCCCAGCTGTGCGGTCCCCTCTGCGCCGGCCACCCCGGCGCCCAACAGTCCGGCCGCGGCAATGGCGATACTCGAGCCAAGTCTCTTCATGACGCAGTCCTTCCGGGCACACGCTCCCCAACAGTCGGGCATTCTGCCGGGTTTCCTCTGGATTAGCTACCCGCCGACCGCCGGCCCAATGTGAAGAACAGAGCTCCTCCGTATTTGCTCCGGTCCTCGAGGGAGGTCGTCACGATGGGACGCATCGCCGGCGCGTCCCACGCGGAATGTGTTAGCACTGCGCTGCCCCGTTCGGTCCGACTGGAATCCAAACCACACCACATGCGCCAAGCAGACGTCGCCATCATCGGTGCCGGAGTGGTCGGGTTGGCCACGGCCTACCAGCTCACTCGACGCCTCCCCCAACTCCGGGTCGTCGTGCTCGAGAAGGAGGACGGACCGGGCGCGCACCAGACCGGTCACAACTCGGGGGTCCTGCACTCGGGCATCTACTACCGGCCCGGCTCCCTCAAGGCCGAGAACTGCCGCGCCGGACGACAGGCGATGGTGGAGTTCTGCACTGCCGAAGGCGTCCCGCACGAGATCTGCGGCAAAGTGATCGTGGCGGTGAGCGAGTCGGAGCTGCCGAGCCTGCAGCGGATCCACGAGCGAGGTCAGCAGAACGGGGTCCGGTGCGAGCTCATTGGCCCCGAGCGCCTGCGACAACTGGAACCGCACGCGGCCGGACTCCAGGCGATCCACGTCCCGGATGCGGGCATCGTCGACTACCGGAAGGTCTGCGCGCGATTGGCAGAGCGCACGCTGGAAGCCGGAGATCACTCCGTCGTCTACTCCGCTGGGGTCGAGCGCATCGAGACCCGTGGCCCCAGAGCGGTCTTGCACACGCGCGCGGGAGAGCTCGAGGTGAGGCAGGTGGTCAATTGCGCCGGACTGCAATCCGACCGAGTGGCGCGGCAGGCCGGACAGAAACCACCTCTCAAGATCGTCCCGTTTCGCGGCGAGTACTACCAACTGGTGCCGAGCGCCCACCGACTGGTCCGGCACCTGATCTACCCCGTGCCGGACCCGGCCTATCCGTTCCTGGGGGTTCACTTCACGCGCATGATCGACGGATCGTACGAATGCGGCCCCAATGCCGTACTGGCGCTCGGACGCGAAGCCTACGGCAAGCTCGACGTCGATCTCCGGGACCTGTTCGAGTCCCTCACCTACCCGGGATTCCTGAGACTGGCAGCGCGCCACTGGCGCATCGGCGCCGGAGAAGTCTGGCGGTCCCTGAGCAAGCGCGCCTTCGTGAAGGCGCTCGGACGCTTGGTGCCGGAGATCCGCGCCGAGCATCTGGAGCCAGCGCCCGCGGGGATCCGGGCCCAAGCCGTGGCACCTGACGGCGCCTTGATCGACGACTTCATGATCGTGGAGCACGAGTGGGTGCTCAGCGTCTGCAATGCGCCATCGCCGGCTGCCACCGCTTCGCTCAACGTCGGCAGGCTCATCGTCGAGAAGCTGGCGGCGAGACTCGATTAGGCCGTCGGCCAAGCGTCCAGACCCCCTCCGGGGTCGGTTGCCACCGCAGCCGCAACAAAAGCGCTCGAACGACGTGACGACGGCCGCGGCCCGACGTAGGCTCCATAGGATGAGGTTGGCGTTTGTCGGCCTGCTGTTCTGCTCCTGCGTCGCTGCGCAGGATCCCACTGAGCCTGCCGACGAGATCTCCTACGCGGGTGCCTGCTACACCGCCGACTGCACGCCGCCCAGCGGTGGGACCCATGGCAGCGGAGGCACCTCGGTTGGCGTCGGCGGCACGGCCCCGGCCAGCGGGGGCGCAGCCGCCGAAGGGACAGGCGGCGAGACTGGGGTTGGGGGCAGCGCGGGCGCGCCATCCACTGGTTCAGGTGGTGACATACCCGGAGGTAGCGGCGCGACCCCATCCGGCGGCCAGGCGACCAGCACCGGTGGGGCCGCGAGCGGTGGTGCGCCGGCCAGCGGCGGTGCTGCGGACAGCGGCGGTGCAGTGGGCATCGGCGGTGTGGTGGGGAGCGGCGGTGCGGTCGGCAGCGGTGGCGACGTCGGCCTGGGCGGCGCCGAGGGAAGCGGCGGTGCAACGGGTGACGCCAACTGTTCCCAGGTTGGCGATCCGGCCATGTACTGCAACCCCGATTCGGGTGCTCCCTATGCATGGGAGTGCGACGTGATGCCCACGCCGGGTTGCGTGGACGAATTCGGCACGTACTGCTGTCCAAACCCCTGCGCCCCAATCAGTCTGGCCACGTACGGGTGGCGGTGCCAGAACCCCAGCGCACTTCAGCCCTGGGGCTGCTACGAACCCTACCCCGGCGTTTCGGTCCCCAGTGGGTGCGAAGCTGCGAATGGTGTCGACGTGATCGTCTGCTGCCCAGATGGCGCGGCCTACTGAGTCGTCGCGGCGGTGGCGGCAAGCCGCGCTGCTCTGCGGGTGGGCGGGGCTGGGGCCCCATTGGGCGCGCCAACCTTCTCGGCGCGGGGGGGGGCGCCACCCGGCGCTGCCGTGGGGGGGGGGGGGGCGGGTAACCGGTGCCTGCGGACCATCGCTGACCGACACCGAGGCGCCGGCGCCCCCCGCGAACACCACCCCTGCCGCGCCTTCCTCGGGCCAGCTCGAAGCGAAGTGGCAAAAGACCCGGTTCATCTCCTTCAACATTCCCAATCTGCACTACGTCGAGGACGACTGGCGTTTCGAGTCGCAGTCGCGCTACCGGATCCCCACCGAGTTCGAGATTCGAGACGCCCTGCTCTCGGTTCAGCAGTTGGGAGCCGACGTCGTGCGGATCTATACGCTGAGCGTTCGCAAGACGACCGATCCCCCGGGCACACCTCGGCACGTGACGGGGCCGGGGCAGTTCGACGATGCCGTCTTCGTGGGGCTCGACCGTGCGCTCGCAGTCGCTGACGAGTTGGGCGTGGGCCTCATCATTCCGTTCGTCGACAACTGGAAGTGGTGGGGCGGAGTGTCCGAATATGCCGCCTTCCGCCACCGACCGAGCCCCGAATTCTGGACCGATCCCCAGCTCATCGCCGACTTCGAGCAGACCATCGAATACGTCCTCGCTCGTCGCAACACCCTGACGGGGCGGGCCTATCGGGATGAGCCTGCCGTGTTTGCGTGGGAGACGGGCAACGAGTTGGAGAACCCCTACTCGTGGGTCCGCAGGATTGCAGCCACCATCAAGCGTCTCGACCCGGACACGCCTGTCATCGATGGCATCCACCAGAATGAGCTCAGGCCGGAGGCGCTGTCGGATCCGAACATCGACATCGTCTCCACCCACCACTACACGCCACCCGAGGTCATGGTCGGGGAGATCGAGCGGAACATCCGCGAAGCGGCAGGCAAGAAACCCTACTTCGTCGGCGAGTTCGGGTTCATTCCCACCGCCGACGTGCAGCGAGCGCTGGATCGAGTGATCCAAGATGGAGCGATGGGCGCACTGCTCTGGAGCCTCAGGTTTCACAATCGAGACGGCGGCTTCTATTGGCACGCCGAAAAACGCGGATTCGAGGCGTACCACTGGCCGGGCTTCGATTCCGGCGCGCACCTCGACGAAAGCAGCCTGCTGGCTCTGATGCGCCGCAAGGCGCACGAGATTCGGGGCCAGGAACCATCGGCTCCGACGCCCCCCGCCCCCCCCACGCTCCTGCCGGTGACGAGCCCGTTCACACTGGCGTGGCAGGGTTCGGTGGGCGCGCGCTCCTACCAAGTCGAGCGCTCCGACCAACCTGACGGCGAGTGGAGGGTGATCGCAACCGAGGTCAGCGACGCACGGTGGCCCTATCGTCCCCTCTATGCCGACCACACGGCGGTGGTGGGCCGCGAGTACTTCTACCGGATTCGCGCGCGCAACTCGGCTGGAGCGTCCGAGGCTTCCGCGGTGGAGGGACCGGTCCGAACCGAGCACCTAGCCATCATCGACGAGCTCGACGATTGGTCCCTGACCCATGCACGAGAGGGCCACCTGGATCTCACCGGGGATGATCCACGCGAGGCCAAACAGGACCGCAGTCGGGCTCGAGCCACGGGTCCAGCTGCTCTGGTGTACCGAGTGCCGGGTCGGGTGACACGAGTGGTGGCGGATGCGTTTCTCCCCGATCCCGCCGAAGTCCCGTTGCTCGAGGGGTCCCGGGACGGTCGCAGGTACCGGGCGCTCACAGTCCAGGCCACGGACTATCACGGCGGTGCCGACCAGTACGAGGCGTTCCACCCGGTGCGACTGGTGGTGGGACAGGTCACGGCGGAGACAGCGTACGTCCGCGTCCGCCTCCTGCGGCGCCATCAGATCGGCCGAGTCGAGATCGACTACCTGCCGCAGGGCAGCCGCTGAGTCGACTCAGGACGTCGACAGGCGGCGACGCAGGCGCCGAGAGGGGCGGTCGAGCGAATCCGGGGCGGGCTCGATGCGCGGAATGATCAGTGACACGCTGGTGCCGCTCCCCGGTTCGCTTTCGATGCGAATGTCGCCCTCGTGCGCTTGCAGGATGCGACGGACGATGGGCAGCCCGAGGCCCGTACCGGTCGAACGAGTCGTGTAGAAGGGATCGAGCGCGCGCCGACACACGTCCGGCTTCATCCCGTCGCCATGGTCGCGAACCACCAACTCGATGCCGGGAACGTCGTCCAGCATGGTCTGACGCGCAGAGATTTCGATGCGTCCGCCGTTGGGCATCGCCTGGCAGGCATTCTCAATCAGATTCTCCAGGGCCAACCGGAGTTGTGCGGGGTCGACCCAGGCTGTCGAGACTTCCCGGTCGTCACCGACGTCCACGACCACCTCGTGCTGGCTGCCGACGTTGGCGCCCGCGTGTTCGGCCAACTCCCGCAAGTCCACCGGTGACGAGGTCACGCTCATGGGTCGGGCAAACCGCAACAGATCGCCCACGAACCGATTGAGACGTGCCACTTCCTCATCCACCATCTCGAGCAACGTGCTCTCGTCCTGCGCGGGCAGCCCACGACGACGCAGGCCCGCAGCGGCGTTGACGATGACCGCCAGCGGGTTGCGCACCTCGTGCGCAATGGAAGCCGCCAACTCGCCCACAACGGCCAGCTGTTGCTGCTTGATCAGCTCGGCTTCCATGACACTGAGCTCGTAATACGAGTGCTGCAACTCGGCGATCCGCTCTCGCAGGCTCAACGCCGTTTCCTCGAGTTGTCCCGCAGCGCTGCGATAGCGGTACAGCAGGGTGCTGGCCAGAGCCGAGGCATACACGAGGAATGCGTGCGGCCAAAGGTAAAGGCTGTTGTGCGTGACCCCTGCCACTAGTGCCACGTCGTTCACGGTGGCCAGGAGAAGGACCACACTCCCCAGAAACGCAAACAGCGCCTCGCGTCGGCCCGCCCGGAACACTCGGAACAAGAGCACCGAGCCCACCACCAGCGTGACGCCCGTCAGCACGAAGAACGCCAGAGCGTGCGGCCTCAGGCCCACGGAGAAGTACACGACTTCGAAGTCGAGGATATGCGCCACGGCGGTCTTCGCGCTCGCGGGCTCGAACCAGTAGCCGGAAAGGCGCAACGCGACAAACACGGATGCCACCAAATACGCACCCACGGCGATTCGACGGGTGTGGCGATGGCGCACATAGAAGAGAAGAAAGTGAAGGTGTACGGGCACCGCGGCCATCAATCCCAGAGCCGACATCGCCGCGGCCAAGTGATATTCTGGAACGTCGAGTGCCGCATATTCCCAAGACGTCCCCGCAGTTGCCACGGCCAGCGCCAACGTGGTGAGCCCGAACAGCAGGTACTCCACCTCCCGGCGCCCGAAGGCGAACGCCAAGCAGAAGAACGCACCCAGGGCCACCTGCGCCACCGCCCAGGCTGCCAACAGGCCCGACAAGAACGAAGTGATCATCGACCGGCCGGAAGCACCGTAGGGCCTACTTCTTCGGCTTGGGCTTCTCGAGCTTGCGGGACATCAGCATTCCGTTCGCATACTTCTCGGTCTTGGTGAGCTGTGCCTCTTCCTCTTCGTAGTAGCTCCAAGTTCCGTTCTTCTTCCCCTGCTTGAACGCCCCTTCCACCTTCTTGATGCCGTTCTCGTACCACTCTTGGTAGACACCGTTCGGCTGGTCCTCGGAATACTCCTGATCGGACTGCTTCTTGCCGTTCTCATAGTACGTGGTCCAGAGCCCGGACCGCTGGTCCTCTGCCCAAAGTCCTTCCAGAGACTTCTTCCTGCCTCCCGGGAAGTACTCGACGTGGCGCCCGTGCTTCTTGCCACCGCGATATTCGGTTTCCACCTTCCGGGAACCGTCGGGGTGATACTGAACGGTCATGCCGTGCTGCTTGCCGAGCTGGAACTCGGCGACGTATTCCTTGACACCGTCGGGAGTGAAGGCGGTGAACGGTCCGCTCTCTTGCCCCTTGCGAAACTCGCCGGTCAACTTCTCCTGTCCGTTGTCGTAGTAGAGGACGCGGGGGCCTTCTCGCACCCCGGCGATGTAGCGGCATTCCTCCTTGAGGTTGCCGTTCTCGTACCAGGCCGTGTACGCCCCGTCGAAGCTGCCGTTGCGGTAGAACGCTTCCTCGGATTTCTTGCCGTTCGCGTTCCACAAGGTCCGCGCACCATGGAACGCACCGTCGGCGTTGGTGCAGGCGATCTCGTTGCCTTTGGGCGGCGCCGCGCCCTCGAGCTTGGCGCCGTCGGGACACGGCTTCGGCTCCTTCCACCAGTCCGGCGGATCCGCCAGCAGATCCTCGCTTTCCGACCCCGGTGCGGCCGCGGACGATTCGGGCGCGTTCGCCGTTCGTGGGCCGCAGCCCGTTGCCAAGGCGGCTGCAAAACCAATCCAACAAACCAGCACGCGAGCGTACACCATACGACGAAGGTACTGCGCCCAGCCCGGGGATGCCAACGTTCCAGAAGCCTCGATGGCGGTGGTCGCTGATTTCGCTGCGGGCGGAAACCGTACCCCACCCAACGGAAGCAACACGACGCCAGATGCCAGACTTCCACTGGGCAACCATCCGCCGGCCCGAGATCAGCGAGCGCGATCCTGATCACGGTTTCGCGAGCCCCCAACAGGGTGAGGGCTCGCGAAACCTCAGAGGGCCGCGATTGTGCTCGAGACAGATTCCAGTTGTTCTTCCGGGGTCTTCGCAAGACCCCGCCCCGCAGGGTTCCCGCGCGCCGGGCCCCCCGCG